>JAGCTG010000136.1 GCA_017963785.1 Bacteroidaceae bacterium
CTCTCCTTGGGATGAAAGACGAAGTCAGCCATTCGCCTCACTACATCGCGCTGCATCTCTGTCAGCTCGAAGGGAAGCGCCTTCTGGACAAGCAAACCAAAGCTATCGCTTATCATTTTGGCTTTTGCACTAAGCTATAAAAATAGAGCATCAACACGATGCATCCGCCTGCAAACAGCACGAGCAGAGCTATCCACTGCCTGACAGCAACAGGCGACGGCAAAGCGAGCCAATTGAGCAACACATAGCCCCCCGCCACAATCACTGACGCGGGCACTACCCTACCCCACGAGAAATACATCGACTTGGAGCGCCCAAACAACGGCTTACCCCTGAGGTATGCCACCAGCATCAGCACCACAGCCAGCATCACTGCCAGCAAGGCAAAGCGCATGGCTATGCGGCCCACATTGAGCAGGCTGTAGTCTGGCATAGCCAACACGGCTCCCCAAATTAGGAAATATGCCAGCAGCAGTGCAAAATAACAATCAGCCTTGTGGAGATGCATGAGGGGTTCAATGTTTTAATGTTTCAACATTTTAATATTTTAATGTTTCAAAGCCCTGCCAGCTCCACCACCTTTTCTACGGCAGCGTCAATGCCGGTAGTATCTTTGCCGCCTGCAGTAGCGAAATGCGGTGCACCGCCACCGCCACCCTTGATAAGCTTGGCGGCCTCTCTCACCAGGTTGCCGGCATGCAGATTGCGTTCTGCCACGAGGTCTTTGCTTATCATCACGGTAATGAGCGGCTTGTCGTCACTCTTGCTGCCATATACGCAGAAGGTCTTCTCGGGCAGCACATTAGCCACCTGGAAAGCGAGGTCCTTGACAGTGTTGGCAGGTATGTCGGTGATAAACACGTGCTTCACCACCCTCACGCCGTCAGCGTTTACCTCCGCAGCCTCAATTATCTCGTCGCGCACCTTCATCAGACGCTCCTTCTGCGCCTCCTCCATCTGCTTGTGGAGCTCGGCGTTCTCGGCTATGGTCTTCTGTATGGCAGCCTTGATATCCTTCTGTCCCAATATGTCGCGCACGGTGAAGAGAATCTCCTCCATCTGATAGAGGCTCTCCTCAGCAGCCTCGCCGGTGATAGCCTCAATACGGCGCACTCCGGCAGCCACGCTACTCTCCGACACGATGCGTACAAAACCTATCTGACCTGTGGCCTTCACATGGCAGCCACCACAGAACTCAATGCTATTGTCAAACTGCACCACGCGCACCTTGTCGCCGTATTTCTCACCAAAGAGTGCCATGGCACCCAGTTTCTTGGCTTCCTCCAGCGGCATATCGCGATGATCTTGAATAGGTATGTTCTGGCGTATGCGAGCATTGACTATGCGCTCTACCTTGCGCAGCTCGTCGTGGGTAACCTTCTGAAAATGACTGAAGTCGAAGCGCAGTCCCTCGGGAGTAACCAGCGAGCCCTTCTGCTCTACATGAGTGCCAAGCACCTCGCGCAGTGCCTGGTCAATAAGGTGGGTGGCAGAGTGGTTAGCCTCCGAGGCACGGCGGCGCTCAAGGTTAACCTTAGCCATAAAGTCAGCCTCGGGATGCTCGGGCATCTTGGCTGTGAGGTGTATGGGCAGGTTGTTCTCGCGCTTAACATCAAAAATCTTTACCTCCTCGGTGTCGCTTACCAGCACACCGCTGTCACCTACCTGACCACCCATCTCGGCATAGAAAGGAGTGTGGTCGAGCACAAGCTCGTAGTACACCTTATTCTTCTGCTCTATGCGGCGGTATTTGAGTATGCGGCACGGATGCTCCGTCTCATCGAGATAGTGAGTCTGTGTCTCGCCCTGAGCCAGCACCACCCAATCGGAGGCGTCTATGGCGGCAGCGTTGCGGGCACGCTCTTTCTGCTTCTGCATCTCAGCATCAAAAGCCTTGGTGTCAACGGTCAGTCCCTGCTCATGGCAGATAAGCTCCGTAAGGTCGAGGGGGAAGCCGAAAGTGTCGAACAGCGTAAACGCCTGCACACCGTCGATTACCGTCTTACCCTGCTTCTTAGTGTCGCTTATCACTCCGTCGAGCAGATTGATACCCGTAGCAAGAGTGCGCAGGAAGGCCTCTTCCTCCTCTCTCATCACCTTAGATATCAGCACCTTCTGACCCTCCAATTCGGGATAAGCCTCGCCCATCTCGCTGATGAGCGTGGGCAACAGCTTATACATAAATGCCTCTTGGAAACCAAGGAATGTGTAGCCATACCTCACAGCGCGGCGCAGTATGCGGCGTATTACATAGCCAGCCTTGGCATTGCCCGGCAGCTGGCCGTCGGCAATGGAGAAAGCAATGGCACGAACGTGGTCGGCTATCACTCGCATGGCCACGTCTTTCTTCTCATCCTTGCCATACTCAGCGCCACTAAGGCTACTGATAGCCTTTATCAGCGGCTGGAAGACGTCGGTGTCGTAGTTGCTCTTCTTTCCCTGCAGCGCCATGCACAAACGCTCGAAGCCCATACCCGTATCGATGACCTTGGCGGGCAGCGGCTCCAGCGAGCGGTCGGCCTTGCGATTATACTGCATAAACACGAGGTTCCATATCTCGATTACCTGCGGATTGTCCTTGTTCACCAACTCAGCGCCAGGCACCTTGGCCTTCTCTTCGTCACTGCGCAGGTCGATATGAATCTCGGAGCACGGACCACACGGTCCCGTGTCGCCCATCTCCCAGAAGTTGTCGTGCTTGTTGCCATTGATGATATGGTCTTTGGGCAGATACTGCTCCCAGTAGCCGGCAGCCTCGTTGTCGCGCTCCAGTCCCTCGTCGGGAGCACCCTCAAACACAGTAGCATACAATATAGTCTTGTCAATCTTGAGTATATCCACCAGATACTCCCACGCCCAAGCAATAGCCTCCTGCTTGAAATAGTCGCCGAAGCTCCAGTTGCCCAGCATCTCAAACATGGTGTGGTGATAGGTGTCGTGGCCCACCTCTTCGAGGTCGTTGTGCTTGCCGCTAACGCGCAGACACTTCTGCGAGTCGGTAACACGACGGCTCTTAGGCTCCGCGTTGCCCAGGATTACATCCTTAAACTGATTCATACCCGCGTTGGTGAACATCAGCGTCGGGTCATCCTTCACAACCATAGGGGCAGAGGGCACCACGAGGTGACCTTTCGACTCAAAAAAACTCTTAAAAGAATTTCTAATTTCTTTTGCTGTCATCATACAAATTTACTATTGGACTATTTACGATTTACTGTCTTACAAATAAAAAAAATTTTATTTGGCCGCAAATTTACGAAGAAATAGTTATATTTGCACCCTAAAACGCAAATAAAACGCTCTTATGGCTCTCAACACTAACAAAGACCTAAAGAAATACTACTCCATTCAGGAAGTGGCAAAGATGTATGATGTCAACGAATCGCTGCTCCGTTATTGGGAGACAGAGTTTCCACAGCTCAAGCCGCGGCGTGCCGGCAGAGACATACGCCAGTACTCTAAGGACGACGTTAAACTCATCGGCGTTATCCACGACCTCGTGAAGCGCCGTGGCATGAAGCTTGCCGCAGCCCGAGATATGCTCCGCAAGAATAAGGACGGCGCCTATCGCAGCAACGAGGCCATTGAGATGCTACAAGCTATCCGTGCACAGCTCGTAGAGCTCCGCACAAACCTTGGCGGTATTGTAGCCGACCATGAATACGAACTCGCAGAATAATGTTTACTGGAATAATAGAATCCATAGCCACCGTGAGGTCCATCCGCCGTACAGGCGACAACCTTGACCTCACCTTCTCGAGCCCCATTACCGACGAGCTGAGCGTGGCGCAAAGCCTCGCCCACAATGGCGTGTGCCTTACCATTACAGGCATAACGTCTGCTTTGAGTCCAAGTCCAGAGGCAAACGAACAGTCTTCAGGACTGTATACTGTCACCGCGATGCGAGAGACCATTGAGCGCACCAATATAGGACTGCTACGTGAGGGCGACCTTGTAAATATTGAGCGCTCCATGCCGGCTAACGGACGCTTCGACGGCCACATAGTGCAAGGCCACGTGGACACCACTGCCGAGTGCATCGGCCTCGAGGATGCCAACGGCAGCTATATCTACACATTCCGCCATCCTTTCGACCCTGCTATGGTCAAGCGCGGCTATTTCTGCGCCGACAAGGGCAGCGTCACCGTCAATGGCGTAAGCCTCACGGTGTGCAACCCCACCGACGACACCTTTCAGGTAAACATCATCCCTTTCACCTTCGACAACACTAATTTTCAGACCATACGCCCCGGCACCATCGTCAACATAGAGTTTGACATCCTCGGCAAGCTCGTGGCACGTATGCAGCAGTTGGGCTAACCAGAGTTTTATATAAACAAACAAAGTCGCAGAGCAAATAGCTTTGCGACTTTGTCGTTTAAAGAGCGCTGTCCCCTACTCTACCGGGGCAGGCTCCATATTGGTATAAACCGTCTGCACGTCGTCGAAGTCCTCCAGTTTCTCCACCATCTTGTCGATGGTCTCGCGCTGCTCGGCTGTCACGCTCTTCAGGTCGTTGGGCACATAGGTAAACTCGCCGCCCACGTCTTCGTAGCCGTTTTCCTCGAGATATTTCTGTATCTCGCCGTAGCTCTTCGGGTCACCGTAGATGGTCAGCGTGCCCTCTTCGGGGTCTTCGTCGTATTCATCCTCCACACCGAGGTCAATTACGTCCAGGATAAACTCGTCCATGTCCATGCCGTCCTTCTTCTTGAAGGTAAACACGCACTTGTGGTCAAACAAAAACGCGAGGCTACCCATTGTGCCGAGGTTGCCGCTAAACTTGTTGAACACGGAACGCACATCGGCCACGGTACGGGTGGGGTTGTCGGTCAGGGTGTCCACGAAGATAGCAATGCCATGGGGGCCATATCCTTCGTAGGTCATGTTCTTATACTCGCTCTGGTCTTTGCCCATAGCGTTTTTGATAGCGCGTTCGATATTGTCTTTCGGCATATTCTCGCGCTTGCACACAGCGATAATGCTTCGCAGTGCAGGGTTGTTCTCGGGCTCGGGGCCGCTCTGCTTCACGGCAATGGCAATCTGCTTGCCCAGCCTGGTGAACGTCTTGGCCATGTGGCCCCATCTCTTCAGCTTCGCTGCCTTGCGGTATTCAAATGCTCTTCCCATGATATCTGTTTGATATTTGAAATTTGATATTAGATATTAGATATTTAGCGTAGTTCTGCGTTTAACTTCTGCTTGAAGTTGTTGATGAGCGCTTGCATCACGTGGTCGATATGCTTGTCAGTGAGTGTCTTCTCTGTATCCTGGAGGGTGAAGTTGACGGCATAGCTCTTCTTGCCGGCGGGCAGATTCTTGCCCTCATACACATCGAATAGCTCCACTTTCTTGAGCAGGTTGCGCTCCGTCTGGTATGCCACGCCCTCCACCTGCAGGAAGGTCACATCCTTGTCGATGAGCAGCGCAAGGTCGCGGCTCACAGCAGGATACTTGCTTATCTCGGTGAAGCTAACCTTGTTCTTGCGGCTCTTCTTCATCAGAGCCTCCCAGTCGAGGTCAGCGTAGTACACCTGTGTCTTCAGTTCTGCCAGCTTGAGTGCTTTGGGGCTCACCACGCCCAGGGTAGCCAGCACCTTGCCGTTGCGGTCTTCTATCTGCAGCGCGGCGGAGTAGATGTCCTGCGTGCACTCCTTGAAGAAGAGTTGTCCCAGGCTGATGCCCAGGCGGCAGAAGATATCCTCCACGTAGCCCTTAAGGTTGAAGAATGAGTATTCCTCGTTAGCGTGAGCCCATGAGCCTTCAACCCTCTTGCCTGTGATCCACAGACCCAAGTGCATGCACTCGTTGTAGGGAGCCAGCACATTTGCCGTTGACAATTGGCCATCGGTCGCTGACGTTTGGCCATTGGCCTTCGGTTGCCGGCTATATTCCTTGCCAAACTCATACATCAGGAGGTTGGGGCACTTATGATTGACATTAAAGCGCAGTGACTCCAGACCGCCGAATAGCAGCGTCTGGCGCATTACGCTCAGATCCTCGCTCAACGGGTTCATCAGCCTCACACAGTGGTCGGCGCAGTAGCTGTCCAGTCCCTCGTAGTAGGCAGCACGCGTCAGCGAGTTGTTCATTATCTCATTGAATCCCTGCGCCGTCAGTTGCTCGCTGATACGTTGCTGGAGGTTATTGCTGCGGTCTGTCTCACCCTTCACGGTCAACGACGAGCGCACCATCGAAGGTATCTCCACGTTGTTGTAGCCATAGATGCGCAGAATGTCCTCCACCACATCGCACGGCCTGGTGACGTCCACCCTGTAGGCGGGCACTGTCAGGCTCAGCCCCTTCTCGGTCTCGGCATCAATTTTTACCTCAAGGCTTTGGAGGATACTCTTGATAGTGTCCTTGCCAATCTCCTTGCCCATAAGGTCGTAGGCGTACTGGTAGTCGAGCTCCACCTTGAAATCGTCGATAGGCTGCGGATATACGTCCTTTATCTCCATGCTTACCTTGCCGCCCGCCAACTCACAAGCCATAATGGCAGCCTGCTTTAGGGCGTAGATGGTGCCGTTGGGATCGATGCCTCGCTCAAAGCGGAAGCTTGCGTCGGTGCTCAGTCCATGGCGGCGTGCTGACTTGCGTATAGTGGTAGGATTGAAGTATGCCGACTCAAAGAGCACATTAGTTGTTGTCTCGTAAGTGCCAGAGCCCTTGCCACCAAACACGCCTGCTATGCACATCGGCTCTTCGGCGTTACAGATAGCCAGATCCTCGCTGCTCAGCTTATGCTCCACCCCGTCGAGGGTGACAAACGGCGTGCCTTCAGCCAGGGTATCCACGATGATGGTGCGACCCTTGATCATATCGGCGTCGAAGCAATGGAGGGGTTGTCCGTACGCGTGCATTATATAATTAGTAATATCTACAATATTGTTGATTGGGCGCAGGCCGATGATATTCAGCCTCTGCTTGAGCCAATCGGGGCTCTCAGCTACATGACAGCCTGTTACGCTCACTGCAGCGTAGCGCGGGCATCGCTGCTCGTCGCGTATCTGCACGTCTATCTCGAGGTCATGGTTGTCTACGCGGAAGGAGTCCGTTGTGGGTCGGTGCAAGGTGGTCTTGTATCCATTCTGCACAAGCCAAGCGTAGAGGTCGCGAGCCACACCATAGTGCGAGCAGGCATCAGAGCGGTTGGGGGTTATGTCGACCTCTATCACGTAGTCGCTCTCCAGTTGGTAGTACTCGGCAGCAGGCATGCCCACCTTGGTGTCGGCAGGCAGCACGATGATGCCACTATGGTCGGTGCCCACACCTATCTCGTCTTCGGCACATATCATGCCCAGGCTCTCCACGCCGCGCAGTTTGCTGCGCTTGATGGTAAACTGCTGGTCGCCGTCGTAGAGCACTGTGCCCAGTGTAGCCACCACCACCTTCTGGCCTGCAGCCACATTAGGAGCACCGCACACTATCTGCGAAGGCTCTGCCTCACCAATGTTCACGCTGCACACATGCAGGTGGTCAGAGTTGGGGTGCATCTCGCAAGTCAGCACCTCGCCGACTACCAGACCCTTGAGGCCGCCCTTGACGGACTGTACCTCCTCTACCGAGCCAACCTCCAGACCTATTGAGGTCAGAGCGTCAGCCGTCTGCTGTGGAGTAAGGTCAAAATCTACATACTCCTTCAACCATTTATACGAAATATTCATAAAGGTAATTTACAATTTCACAATGTACGATGTACAGTTCAATTATTTGGCTATTAATTTTCGGCGGGCAAATTTACACATTTTTTTCGTAACAGCAAAATTTTGTGGGCATCTCCCGCATATTAGGGCTGCATTATTTGAGCCCTGCCTTCAGCGAACGGATGACAGCAGAGTTGAAACCGGCATGGTCAAGTTCGTTTAGCCCCTTGATAGTTATGCCGCCGGGGGTGGTGACCTTGTCGATGGCCTCCTCGGGATGCCAACCGGTGGCTTTGAGAAGCGACACCGCTCCCTGCATGGTCTGGAGAGCTATCTTCTTGGCTTGCTGTGGATAGAAACCCATCTCACATCCTCCTTCCATCTGGGCACGGATATAGCGCATCACGTATGCTATGCCACACGAGGCCATCATCATGCCGGGCTCAACGAGTTTTTCATCCACGATGAGTGTGTCGCCGTCTATGGCATACAGCTCCTCCACTGCTTTCAGGCTCTCGTCGGAAGTGGCAGATCCTTTGGCGATGAAGGTCATGCTGGCTCCAAACTCGGCGGCGATATTGGGGATAGCATAAACATATTGGCCCTCTTGCCCGAGGGCATCGGCTATCATTGATGTGGTGAAATTGGCAGCATTGGAGACAACAATCTGTGTCTGCAAACTGAGTTGGGGCTTAATCTCTGCCAGCACCCGCTGCATGAGCCACGGCTTGACCACAAGCACAATAATGTCGGCACTACGCACGGCCTCTCGATTGTCGGTAGTTGTCTTGAGGGCTGGATACTGCTGTCTGAGCTCGTCCAGCAACTGCTCGTTTTTGTCGGCAATAGTGATATTGCTGATTTTTCCACTCTTTGCCCATCCTTTGATGAGCGCGCCGCCCATATTGCCGGCGCCTATGACTGATAGTTTCATTGTTGTTTGAAAGCAAAGACTTGCATTGTTAGTGCAAGTCTTTTAGTTGTGGAGATAATGGGATTCGAACCCATGACCCCTTGCATGCCATGCAAGTGCTCTAGCCAGCTGAGCTATACCCCCGTGAAAAAGTTGATAGTTGATAGTTTAAAGTTGAAAGTTTTATGTTTAATGTAGTTTTGCGAGTGCAAAAGTAATAAAAATATTGAACATTGAACATTGAACATTGAGTTTTTTTTTGAAAAACGCGTTTTTTTTGTCTTTTCCTATGTAAAAGGATGAAAAATGGACACCGCAGGCATTACCTGCAGTGTCCTTATTTTTGAAAAACATGGAAAAAACGATCCATCTGTAACCGCTTGTCTATTCTTCGGCGGGCTCAGCGGGCTTCTCGGCAACGGGTGCCTCCTTCTCTGCTGCTGGTGCAGCGGGCTCGGCAGCCTGCTCCTCATTGCGGATGCGGTCGGCGAGCTCGGCGAGGTTGGCCTTGAGAGTCTCTATCTTCTTCATCATGGTGTCGATGAGGGCTGAGCCTTTCTTAGAATTGGTGGTGAGGAAGGAGATATTGTTCTCATAGGTGGCAAGCTCAGCCTTGCGTGCTTCGTAGAGGCGTATGAGGCTGTTGCCCTCGGGCATCGGACGGCCTGAGCCACCGCCATTGCCACCCTTGGGGGCGCGGCGCGGTGAGCGGAGGTTGAACTCCTTGTACAGTTTGTCGACTACTTCGCGATACTTAGCGTAGATCTTGTCCTTATTCTTGAAGGGCACATGGCCTATGCTGTTCCACTCGTCCTGGAGCTGGCGCACTGCCTCGCCTACGTCTTCGCCGCCCTCTATGGCGAGAGCCTCAAGTTTCTCGATGACAGTCTTTTTCTTGACGAGGTTTTCGCTCTCCTCCTTGTGCTGGTCGCCGAGGACGGTCTTCTTCTTGTCGAAGAATTCGTTGCAGGCAGCATTGAAGCGCTCCCAGAGGGCATTGCTGGTCTTATGGGTTGTGGCGCCAATCTCTTTCCACTCTTTCTGCAGCTGTATAAGCTGGTTGGTGGTAGCGGTCCACTGTGTGCTCTCTTTGAGGGCCTCGGCCTGCTCTACCAGTGCCAACTTCTTGGCTGCGTTTTCGGAGTAGGTCTTCTTTTGCTCCTTGAAGTACTCTGCTTTCTTGCTGAAGAAGTTGTCGCATGCTGCGCGGAAACGCTCGAAGATTTTGGTGTTCATCTTCTTGGTGGCGCGACCGATGGTCTTCCACTCTTCCTGCAGCGCTATAATCTGCTTGGTGAGTCCCTCCCACTGAGCGTAGCCGTTGATATTGTCGGTCTCTATGGCCTCTATCTCTTCGCAGATGGCTGTCTTCTTGGCGAGGTTTTCCTCTTCTTTTTCTTTGAGGCTGTCGAAGTACTGTGCATGGCGCTTGTTGACGGCTGTAGAGGCTGTCTTGAAGCGGTTCCAGAGTTCTTCGCGCTCCTCCTTTGCCACAGGGCCTATCTCGCGAAACTCTTGGTGGAGCTGCTGCAGGGCGTGTGATGCACGTATGATGTCGGGCTCGTCTATGAGTTGCTCGGCTGCCTCGCAAAGGCGTTTTTTGGCCTCAAGGTTTTTCTTGAAGTCATAGTCGCGGAGTGCGGAGTTGGTTTTGAGCAGGTCGTAGAATTGGTCTTGGCAGAACTGGAACTGCTTCCACACCTCGTTGGCTGCGCTCTCGGGTATTGGTTTTATCTCTTTCCACTCAGCCTGTAGCTTGCGGAAAGTGTCGTATGCTTTGTTGGCCTCCTCGGGCGAGGTGCTGATAGCTTTTATCTCTTCGATAATGGCACGCTTACGGGCGAGGTTGGCTTCTTTTTTCTTCTCGTTGTCCTCTATTTGCTTAGCGCGTATCTCTTTCATGATGGCGAGCTGTGCCTTGAGTTCTTCCTCCAGGGGGTCTTCCTCGGGGGTGAATTCCTCGGCATTGCCTCCAGCTGCCACAAAGTCAGCCAGAGCTTTGGCTCTCTCTTCACGCTGTAAGCGATAGAATGCTTGCTTTAGCTGCTCTTGCGATGCTCGTGAGCCGGCATCTCCGCTGGCAGCAATGGCTGTGATGCACTCCACAATGCCTTCCTTGGTGGTGGGGATTGCAGAGGACTCTTCTTCGGGCTCCTCTTCGTCTACGGGTTCCTCGGCAGGAACTGGTTCTTCAGCGGGAGCAGGCTCCTCAACTGCAGGTTCTTCAGCGGGAGCAGGCTCTTCAACTGCAGGTTCTTCTGCGGGAGCGGGCTCTTCAACTGCAGGTTCTTCTGCGGGAGCGGGTTCTACTTCGGGTGCAGGAGTTTCCTCTACTACTTCTGCGGCGGGGGCTTTAACCTCTTCCTCTGCGGCAGGCTCTTCTGTGGGAGCGGGTGCAGTGGTTTCTACGGGTTGCTCAACAGCGGGCTGCTCTTGCAGTTCGTCTGTTCTGGGGTCAGTAACATCATTCATGTTTAATACGTTTAACAGTTTGTATTGGCCACAAGGTGGCAGGATTGTCTATAGCCGCAAAATGAGCGGCATGCGAAATGCAAATAAAACACTTTTATTTTATATCAGCAAATTTTTAGATATTTTTTGATGTTTTTTTGCCTTTTGAGACCACAAAAACCACAAAAATGCACGATAATTATATCCAATGACGATGCTTGAATGCCCAGAAGCTGACCAATGCGATACCTATCGATGCCACTGTGACCACGGGGAATCCCCACCAGGTGTGCTCCATGCCGTTGAGCAAGTTCATACCAAACAAACTGGCCACCAACGTTGGGAACATCAGCACGATGCTGATGGTGGTCATGGTCTTCATGACTGAGTTGGTGTTGTTGTTAATGATGCTGGCATAGGTGTCCATCGTAGAGTCGAGGATGTGGGTGTAGATATTGGTAGTCTCGCGTGCCTGGTTCATCTCGATGGTCACGTCCTCAATCAGGTCGGCGTCGAGCTCATCCACTGGTAGTTTAAACTTCAGTTTGGAGAGCAGCGTCTCGTTGCCACGGAGCGATGTGACGAAGTATGTGAGGCTGTCTTGCAGTCGCGAGAGTCCGATAAGGTCTTCGTTGCTGATTTTCTGGTCAAGCTTCTGCTTTGACTCGTCGATGAGCACGCTGATTTGCTTGAGTCGCTTGAGGTACCAGACCGATGAGCTGAGGAAGAGTCTGAACACGAGGTCGACAGCATCGGTGAAGCCTTGGTTGCGCTTCTGCTGATAACTTACGAAGTCTATCATCATATTGGTCTCGTAGTTGCACACGGTGATACACACATCGTCGTGAATCAGTATGCCGAGGGGCACCGTGGTATGAGGCGTGCGCGAGCGTACCTCTTTTACATATGGTATGCGAAGGATGATGAGCACCCATCCTTCGTCAAACTCATAACGAGCACGCTCATCCTTGTCTCGGATGTCGTCTAAGAACCATTCGGGCACGTTCAGCTCGCTAATCAGATAGTCTTCGTCTCTTTGCGTGGGACACGTAACTTGCACCCAGCAGTTAGGTTCCCATTCGCTCAATGTACGCAGTGTACGGTTGATGTTCCAAAATGTTCGCATTTTTAGTCCTCCACTGAAAAAGGCCCCGAGGCAGAGTGGAAGGATTAAAACATGCTCACTTTGCCTCAAATCCGTTTGTTATTATCCGCGTAATAGTCGTCCATTAGATGGTAAGAATTTGAATTAACGGGTGCAAAAGTAGTGTTTTTTTTCAAAAACGTAAGCAAAAATTCATTTTTTTTGCTTCTACACGACTAAAAAAGGCCGTTTTGCGAACGAAAACGGCTCAGATTATTACAAAATAACATGTGAGGACTGTTCTCACTCGGCGCAGCACTCGCGCTCCACGGCGTTGGTCAAGTCCACAAAATCCTGTACGCTTAGTTGCTCGGGCCTTTTGGTAAGGACGGGGAGGCTGAGGAACGCGGAGTGGTCAGGACCATTGACCATTGACCATTGACCATTGACCATTGAATTTTCGTTATCGAGCTGAGCTAGCAGCGGGCGTATGGAGCCGCGCATCATCTTTCGTCGCTGGTTGAACGTAGTCTTCACCACCCGTCGAAACAGGCGCTCGTTGCACCCGAGGTCGGTGACGCTGTTGCGAGTGAAGCGCACCACGGCGCTCTTTACTTTGGGGGGCGGGTTGAAGGCGCTCTCCTCCACTGTAAACAGATACTCGGTGTCGTACCATGCCTGCAGTAGCACACTCAGTATGCCATAGTCTCTGTTGCCGGGACCGGAACAGAGGCGCTGCGCCACTTCACGCTGTATCATGCCCGTGCAGCATGGAATGATGTCGCGGTAGTCGAGCATCTTAAAGAATATTTGGCTACTGATATTGTAGGGGTAGTTGCCCGTCAGCACGAAAGGCTTGCCGCCAAACAATGCGGCAAGGTCCATGCGCAGGAAATCACCCTCTATCAGGCGCTCTCCGCGCAGCATGGGGAAGTGCTCTTTCAGGTATGCGATGCTCTCCCTGTCGAGTTCTACCACGTGGAGGTCACGCCCTTTGACCAGCAGGTGTTCGGTCAGTGCACCGGTGCCGGGGCCCACCTCCAGCACAGGCATTTCAGGCGCAGCATCCACCGTGTCGGCAATGCGGCGCGCCACTGCTTCGTCAACAAGGAAATGCTGGCCCAGCGATTTTTTCGGTCTTACTTCGCGGCGATACATTCAGTGATTTAGTATTTTACGATTTACTATTCTCTATTTATTTGTTGGGTTCTCTTTTTCAGTTGCCAACTATTATACACATTGTGCCAGATGGAGTAGAACCCTCCTGCGAGGGCTGTGAGCGGATTGAGGAAGGTGTAACCCAGCCAGATGGCGAACACGGTGTTTTTCTGACCGCAACTCTGCGTGGCGCTCACTTTGTCTCCGTGAGCCTTGCCAACATAGTGGCCGAAGGCGAACTGCACGGCACACGCCACCGCCGACACCACGGCGATGCCGATAAGCAGAGCCGCCGAAGCACGGCTGTGCACCAGCGCTTTCACACTCATCGCGATGGCCAGTGTCAGCGACACCGCCCATATATAGAATGCCATCCCAGCCACCGACGCTATCTTCGCCGTCAGGCGCGGCCACATCCACCGCAGCAGCAGAGCTAGCAGCAGAGGTCCTATGAGCAGGGGGAACAACCTTAATAATATTGAACATTGAGCATTGAGGATTAAGGATTGAGAATTGAGGATTGGGAGGACGAGGGGGATGAGCAGGGCTGCTACTATATTTATAAATATGGTGTAGGTGGTCAGTGAGCCCACGTTGCCGCCCAGTTTGGCCGTCACCACCGCTGCCGCTGTGGCTGTAGGGCAGATGAAGCAGAGCATGGCGCACTGCGCGAGGATTGACCATTGACCATTGACCATTGACGATTGACAATTGAACATTGAACATTGATGCGCCAAGAGGGTGCATAGGACGAACAGGCTTATTTGCATTAAAAGGGCGTAGGCGTGCCACCGCGACCAGCGCAGCTCACGCATCTTCACCTTGCAGAAGGTGATGAACAGCATCAGGAATATCAGCACCGGCTGCACCACCTCCACCGTGCGCAGCAGCCAAGCGTGAGTGCTATCCAGCGCCGGTATCGCCGTGTAGATGAAGTATCCGGCGATGCCTATCGCCATCGCCAGCGGGAGTGTCCATTCTCGTAGAAATTTCACGTTAATATTGCTATTTACACATCCCCTCCCTTACGAGGCTTTGTGTCCTCGCACGCTTCGGAGAGTCGGTGGGATATACGCATGGCGCAGAAGTTGGGGCCGCACATAGTGCAGAACTCGCCCCCCACGGTGTGGTTTTGCTTGTAGTACTCCAGCGCCCGCTCTGGATCGAGCGAGAGGTTGAACTGGTCCTTCCATCGGAACTCGTATCGCGCCTTGCTCAGAGCATTGTCGCGTAGCTGTGCCCCGGGGTGGTGTTTCGCTAGGTCAGCGGCGTGGGCCGCTATCTTGTATGCCACCACGCCAGCCCTCACATCGTCGCGGTCGGGCAGGCCGAGGTGCTCCTTAGGAGTGACGTAGCATAGCATTGCCGTGCCGTACCACCCTATCATCGCAGCGCCGATGGCTGACGTTATGTGGTCGTAGCCCGGCGCGATGTCCGTCACCAGAGGGCCGAGTGTGTAGAAGGGCGCTTCGTGGCATTTCTCTATCTGTCGGTCCATGTTCTCGCGTATCTTGTCCATCGGCACATGCCCTGGGCCCTCTATGAATGCCTGCACATCCTTTGCCCACGCGTGCTCCACCAGTTCTCCCATCGTGTCGAGTTCGGCAAACTGCGCACGGTCGTTGGCATCGTTTACCGAGCCCGGGCGCAGTCCGTCGCCCAGCGAGAGGGCCACGTCGTAGCGGGCACAGATATCGCAAATATCGTCGAAGTGCTCATACAGGAAGTTCTCCTTTGCGTGGCGCATGCACCACTCGGATATGATGCTCCCCCCGCGACTTACCATGCCCGTGAGGCGCTCCTGCGAGTATGGGATATTCTTCAGTCGTATGCCGCAGTGGATGGTGAAGTAATCAACGCCCTGCTCACACTGCTCTATCAGCGTGTCGCGGAAGATGGGCCAGTCGAGCTCCATAGCGTGTCCGTTTACCTTCTCCAGCGCCTGGTATATAGGCACGGTGCCCATCGGCACAGGGCAGTTTCGGATGATCCACTCGCGTGTTTCGTGTATATTGCTTCCTGTTGAGAGGTCCATCAATGTATCTCCACCCCATTTGCAGCTCCAGATGGCTTTTTCTATCTCCTCGTCGATGCCCGACGAGGTGGAGGAGTTGCCTATGTTAGTGTTAATCTTGACGAGGAAGTTGCGACCGATGATCATGGGCTCTGCCTCGGGGTGGTTGATATTGGCGGGAATGGCGGCTCGTCCGGCAGCCACCTCTTGGCGCACGAATTCAGGCGTTATGTGGGTGGTTATGCCGAGCGCCTCACAGTTCATGCGCTCTCGAATGGCGATATACTCCATCTCCCGTGTGATGATGCCCTTGCGGGCGTAGTGCATCTGCGTGAGCTGGTGACCGTCTTTGGCTATCAGCGGCATCCGTGTGTTAGGGAATCGTACGCTTGCCAGGGAAGGGTCGGCGGCACGCTGGCGACCATATTCGCTGCTCAACTCCGTGAGCTGGCGGCAGTCACCGCGCTCTGTTATCCACGGGGTGCGTAGCGGTGGGAGTCCCTGCCGGATGTTTGTCTTGATATTGGGGTCAGAGTACGGGCCCGAGGTATCGTATATGAGCACTGGTTCGTTTGGCGTGGTGTGGGTAGTGCCATCGGCGGAGCGCGTGACGGTAGGTGTCAGCTCCACCTCGCGCATGCCAACGCGGAGGTCAGGAAAGATGTGTCCGGCGAGATACACTTTCTTTGATGATGGGTAGGATATGGTAAATGATTCTCTCATATCTTTTTGCTGTAATTTGGCAGCAAAGGTAATAAAAAATCCGAACACGCCAAAACACCCCTCTCTTAAACTGCTTTTAAAACGGAAACAAACCGTAAACGGCAAACAAACTCTCGACTGTCGAGCGCGGTCGCTCTAAAATTCTGCAAGAGTGCGCTAAGTTTCTGCAAGAGTGCGCTAAGTTTCTGCGAGAGTGTCTTATCCTAAAAAAAATTGACTCACAAACCAGAGTCAACCTAAATCAGGAAAGAACACTGTCGCTCGCTACTGAGGGGTAGAAGCCGCGCCCCGGTGGGTGAATTATCCCCACTCTTATTTTTTCTAAAGCCACTCTCGCGAAAACTAAAGCCGCTCTCGCGGTAACAAAAACCCACTCTCGCGTGAATAAGAGTGGGTTTATTTTTTCTGAGAGTGGGCTTTGCATGCATGAGAGCGGGGATATTTTTCACGGGAGAGGGCTTTCTGAAAATTAGAGCGGACAATTTTTTCCTTACCCCAAAAAATGTTTGAAAAATGTTTGAATGTTTGAAAAAGTTTCAAACATTTTAAACACAACACTATATTTTTTCACTACATTAAATCGCTTAACGCGCTGATTATCAGCGTTAACTTTTTGAATAAAATAATTTATATATATATAATAAATTATATATATAAAAATAATTCTCTTAAGGGAGTTATTAGAAAGCTACTACCCACACTCTAAATGTTTCAAACATTTTAGGGGGTAGATGTCAGGAAAGACTGGGTGGATTCTATCTCCTGTGGGGTGAAAAGGTTGGGGTTGGCTCTGTCTTTGTTGTAGTTCTGGCGTGAGCCGATGTCGCCGAACTCTTCGGTGACGCTGTTGTAGTCTGTGCTGCCTATCAGTCCGAGTTTGCCGGCGCAGTAGATGGCGAGAGGATTGGAGAGGGTGTCGATGTCGGCTACAGGGGCGTATGCCAGTTTTGGGGGTAGTGTAATTTATGCCAACATCTATATCTTTACCTTTATTATTTATGTTTTTTTTAGTGTATTCCAATTTTTTTTAGTAATTTCGCAGAGCGAAAAACAAATGACTCTCATGATAAAGCACATCAAGTTAAAGAAAGGTCTCGACCTCCGTCTTCAGGGAGAGGCTCCGCAGCGCATAAAAGAGGCGCTGTCCCCCACGGGCATCTTCTCTGTGATGCCGGCAGACTTCTACGGTTTCAAGCCGAAGCCGGTGGTGAAGCCCGGTGACCACGTGCTGGTGGGCTCTCCCCTACTAATAAATAAGGAGGTGCCCTCTCTGCAGGTCACCTCGCCTGTGAGCGGCACAGTGAGTGCCGTTGTGCGCGGTGAGCGCCGCAAGCTTCTGTCTGTCGATATAGAGGCCGACGGCCACCAGCAGTGCAAGGCATTCGACATTCCCTCTGCCCCCAACGCCATGACGAGCGACGCCGTGAAGTCGCTGCTTCTGGAAAGCGGTCTGTTTGCCTTCATGCGCCAACGCCCATACGACATAGTGGCAAACCCCAACGATACCCCGAAGGGCATCTTCATTTCACTGTTCAGCAAGATGCCTCTCGCCCAGGACTTCGCTTTCACCTTAAAGGGTGAGGAGCGCAACCTGCAGGCTGGCATTGCTGCCCTGTCGAAGATTGCGACGGTGACAATCGGCGTATCTCCCGAACAGGAGGACTGCATCGCCGCCCTGCTGCCCAACGCGAACATCTACGTATTCAGCGGCCCTAACCCGGCAGGCAACGTAGGTGTGCACATCAACCATATCGCCCCTGTCAACAAGGGCGAGGTGGTGTGGACGATGGGTGCCGAAGAGGTGCTCTTTGTTGGCCGTCTGCTAACAGATGGCAAGGTGGACATGACACGCACCATTGCCATCGCAGGCGCCGAGGTAAAAGAGCCTACCTACCAAAAGACAGTGATAGGCGCTCCTCTGGCTGCCCTGCTTGAGGGCAACCTTCAGCGCACCGAGCATATACGCATCATCAACGGCAACCCGCTGGTGGGCACCCGCACGGACATCAACGGCCATCTGTCGGCACGCGCCACTGAGGTGACGGTGATACCCGAGGGCGATGACAAGAACGAGGTGCTGGGCTGGATGATGCCACGCTTTAAGGACTTCTCTACGAGCCGCAGCTACTTCAGTTGGCTGCAAGGCAAGCGCAGACAGTATAACCTTGACGCCCGCATCAAAGGCGGTGAGCGCCACATCATCATGAGCGGCGAATATGACCGCTACCTGCCGATGGACATATACGGCGGCTACCTTATCAAGGCTATTCTGGCGGGCGATCTGGACCGTATGGAGGCGCTTGGCATCTACGAGGTGGCTCCGGAGGACTTTGCGGTGGCAGAGTTTGCCGACTCATCGAAGCTGGAGCTGCAGCGCATCGTGCGTGAGGGGCTGGACCTGCTGAGGAAGGAAGAATAATTGTAACTTTTGAAATAGTACATATATTCTATGAATTTTATAAAGAAGTTTTTCGATAAGACGCGGCCTGCCTTCAGTGAAGGGGGTAAGCTGCATGCTCTGCGGTCGGTGTACGAGGGGTTTGAGTCCTTTCTGTTGGTGCCGAACACTACGAGCAAGAGTGGTGTGAGCATTCACGATGCTATCGACTCGAAGCGTATCATGTCGATTGTGGTGATTGCGCTGATGCCGGCGATGCTGTTCGGCATGTATAACATAGGCTACCAACACTACACGGCTGCGGGCCTCGAGGGCTCGCTGATGGAGATGTTCGCCTACGGTCTGTTGGCTCTGCTGCCGAAGATTGTGGTGAGCTACGCTGTGGGTCTTGGCATAGAGTTTGTGGTGGCGCAGTACAAGCACGAGGAGATACAGGAGGGCTATCTGGTGACAGGCCTTATAGTGCCGCTGATCCTGCCTATCAACTGCCCGCTGTGGATGATGGCGCTGGCCATCGCCTTTGCCGTTATCTTCGCCAAGGAGATATTCGGCGGCACGGGCATGAATATCTTCAACGTGGCGCTGGTGGCGAGGGCGTTTTTGTTCTTCTCCTACAGCGGCAAGATGACGGGTGACGAGGTATGGGTGGCCAACGAGTCGATACTTGGACTGGGCAAAGACCTGCCCGACACATTCACTTGCGCCACGCCTCTGGCCGAGGTGGGCAGCGGACAGATGAGCGCCAGCCTCAACGATATGGTGGTGGGTCTGATACCCGGCTCCGTAGGCGAGACGAGCGTGATAGCCATCGCCCTGGGCGCCGTGCTGCTGCTATGGACAGGCATCGCGAGCTGGAAGACGATGGTGAGCGTGTCTGTGGGCGGCGGCCTGACAGCGGCCCTGTTTCGCGCCACAGGCAGCACGCCGATAGAGTGGTATGAGCATCTGGCGCTGGGCGGCTTCTGCTTCGGTGCGGTGTTTATGGCCACTGACCCTGTGACATCGGCACGCACGGAGGGGGGCAAGTATATCTACGGCTTCCTGATAGGTGTGATTGCAGTGCTGGTGAGGGTGTTCAACCCGGGATATCCCGAAGGCATGATGCTGGCGATACTGTTTATGAACCTGTTTGCTCCGCTGATTGACTACTGCTTTGTGCAGCGCAATATCAATCGCCGTCTCAAGCGCGTGCAACGCTAACCATAACGTTAACCTTAACTAATTAGGAGCTATGGCAAAGAAACTAAATACGAACTCGAATCTGTATATCACCATCTATGCTGCGCTGATGGTGGTGATTGTAGCGTTTCTGCTGGCGTTTGTGAGCAAGGCGCTGCAGAAGAAAAGCGAAGCCAATGTGGCAATCGACAAGAAGGCGCAGATACTGGCATCGCTGAATCTTCGCAACATCGACAAGAACCAAGTGGAGGCGAAATATGCCGAAGTGGTATTGAAAGAAGATGTCAGCGGCAACACACCTATATATATATGTAAGGTGGAGGGCCAGACGAAATATGTGGTGCCGGTGAGCGGCATGGGCCTCTGGGGCGGTATCTGGGGGTACATCGGCGTAAACGAGGACCGCAATACGGTGTATGGCGCCTACTTCTCACACCAGAGTGAGACGGCCGGTCTGGGTGCCCTTATTGCCGACCAGCCATTCCAAGATCAGTTCAAGGGCAAGAAGATTTTCGGCGACGACGGCGAAGTGGCTCTCTCGGTGGTGAAGGTGGGCAAGAAGGTTGACGGCCTAAGCGACGATAGTCGTTGCGACGCTATCACTGGTGCTACGCTGACCTCTGATGGGGTGGACCTGATGCTGAAGGACTGCCTGAAGAGAATAAAAGAATAAAAGGCCCCTCTTTGTCCCCACCTGGGGAAAGACCTGAATAAATAGTAACTAGTAAAACAGTAAATATTTTCCATGAGTTTCTTATCAAAACAGAATAAGGCGGCTCTTACTGAGCCTCTCAACCTCAACAATCCTATCGTGGCGCAGGTGCTGGGCATCTGCTCGGCACTGGCAGTGACTTCTCAGCTGAAGCCTGCCATTGTGATGGGTCTGTCGGTGACTATCATCACCGCTATGGCAAACGTAGTCATCTCGCTGCTACGCAAGACAATCCCCAACCGCATCCGCATCATCGTGCAACTGGTGGTGGTGGCAGCGCTGGTGACTATCGTGAGTATGGTGCTCAAGGCCTACCTCTACGACGTGAGCGTTCAGTTGTCGGTGTATGTGGGATTGATTATCACCAACTGTATATTGATGGGTCGCCTGGAGGCGTTTGCCATGCAAAACAAGGTGCTTCCCTCGCTGCTCGATGGCATAGGCAATGGCTTGGGCTACGCATGGATACTGGTGGTAGTGGCCTTCTTCCGCGAGCTACTGGGCAACGGCACCCTGCTGGGCTACACGGTAGTGCCGCAGAGTTTCTACGACATGGGCTACCAAAACAACGGTATGATGACGATGCCCGCCATGGCGCTAATCATCGTTGGCTGCGTGATTTGGGCAAACGTGGCATACAATAATAAAAAGATGAAAAAGTAAAGAAACATGGAACATCTGACTAGTTTATTCGTTCGGTCCATATTTGTGGACAACATGATATTTGCGTTCTTCCTCGGCATGTGCTCCTACCTTGCCGTGAGCAAGAGCGTCAAGACGGCATTCGGGCTCGGCATTGCCGTGACGTTTGTATTGCTGATTACAGTGCCTGTGGACTGGCTGCTACAGACGAAGGTGCTGTCGGAAGACGGCTTGCTGGGCGTTGACTTGAGCTACCTGTCGTTTATCCTGTTCATAGCCGTGATAGCAGCTATGGTGCAGCTGGTGGAGATGGTGGTGGAGCGCTTCAGTCCGTCGCTATACAACGCGCTGGGCATCTTCCTGCCGCTGATAGCCGTGAACTGCGCTATCATGGGCGCAAGCCTGTTTATGCAGCAACGCATCAACCTCGACCCTGCCAACACGCAGTATATCGGCAGCATCTGGGACTGCATCGCCTACGCTCTGGGCAGCGGCATCGGCTGGCTGCTGGCCATCGTCAGTCTGGCCGCCATACGCGAGAAGATGGCCTACACCGATGTGCCTCGCAGTCTGCGCGGACTGGGCATCACCTTCATCACGGTGGGGTTGATGGCGATAGCGTTTATGTGCTTTAGTGGGATGAAAATATAAAAAACGATGTTACAATTTATATTATCCAGTATCGGTGTTTTTCTGGCAATAATCATATTGCTTGTGATTGTGCTGCTCGTGGCGAAGAAATATCTGTCGCCGAGCGGCAACGTGACTATAACCATCAACGACAAGGACACGCACTCTGTGCCGCAAGGCAGCAGTCTGCTCTCCACGCTTGCCGACAGCGGAGTGTATCTGGCCTCGGCATGCGGCGGCAAGGGCAGCTGCGGTCAGTGCAAGTGCCAAGTGGTGGAAGGCGGCGGC
>JAGCTG010000137.1 GCA_017963785.1 Bacteroidaceae bacterium
AGGGCTTTTGCCTTCTCAAGTCCCATGACCATGAAGGCGGTGGCGTAGGCATCGGCCATGGCGCAGGTGGGCGCTATGACAGTGGCGGAAAGCAGACTGTGTTGCACGGGGCGGCCTGTATGGGGGTCAATGGTGTGGGCATAACGCTTGCCATCCTTAACGTAGTAGTTGCGGTAGTTGCCGCTGGTGGCCATGTTTAATTGACCATTGACTGTTGACGATTGGCTATTGAGGGTGGCTTGGAGTTGCTGAGTCTGGGCGGTGTCGGGCTTGGTGATTCCGATGGTCCAGGGCTTGTGGTCTGGGTTGAGGCCGCGGGCACATATCTCGCCGCCTATCTCGATGAGGTAGTTGTCGATGCCGTGCTTGACGAGGACTGCCGCGGCTTGATCGCAGCCGTAACCTTTGGCGATGGCGCTGAAGTCGAGCATGATGCGCGGGTCGGACTTGTTGACCGTTGATTGTTGACTTTTGGCCATTGTACATTTCTCGTAGCCGATGAAGGGGAGGATGCTGTCAATGCGAGCCTGGGTGGCTTCGTCGCTATGCTTGAAGCCGAAGCCCCAGAGGTTGACCAGCGGGGCAACGGTGATGTCGAAGGCGCCATCAGTAGCCTCAGAGACTTGCATGGCAAGGTTGAAGACTTCACAGAACATTTGGTCTGTCTTTACGGGCTCGTTGCGATTGAGCTTAGACACTGTGCTCTGCGGGTTGAAGGCAGAGAGGGAGGCATCGACCTGGTCGAGGCGGTTGAGTATTTCTTGGTCGTAGTCGCTGGATGACTGGTAGGTGATATGGTAGTAGGTGCCGAATATTTTCCCCTCCATCTTGCGATAGGGAGCGGTGTTGGCGTCGATGAGTATCCACGCTGTGCCACCTATGAGCAGTAGTAGAAAGAGAATTTTCAGGACTTTCATTTGGAAAGGTAATTAACTTGTTAACTCGCCAAATTGTCAACTCATCAACTTTTAAATGTCAAACACCAGATTGAAGGTGCCGGTAAATAGATGGGAGTCGTTCTTGCCGTAGCCTGGGATGTAATAGGAGTTGCCGGTGGTGTTGCTTTTCTGGTGGAGGCGCCGCTTGTAGCGGGCGGTCCATCCGACGTGAAAGTGTCGCCACACCTTGGTTTCCAGTCCAAAGACGAACTCGGTCCATAGGGCGTTGCTGCTGATGCTTTTGAGGCGGAGGGGCATGACATCGCCCTCCCAGTATGGGTCGATTATGTCAGGGCCGTCGATATCGTATTTATAGGTAGTGTAGCCGAAACGGATGCCGCCGTAGATGCGGTTGGGTGAGGTCTTGATGCGTGAGAAATTGTAGTCGCAGCCTATGCGTACAAACGGGGCTGTGGTCTTGTAGTGGAGCGAGGTCTCGTCATTGGTCTTGTTGCAGATGCCTAGTCCAGCCTCTACGGTAGGGAAATATTTGCACCGCATGTTGAGACGTGCTCCGCCCTCCAGCTCGCCATAGTCAGATAACTGCCACAGCACTGCGCCGGCGAGGTTGACAAACACCTGGCCGCCCATAATGAGTGGCAGGGTGTCGGACTCTGCCTTGAACCTCAGCCCACTCAGCTGTGCGTGGGCGCTCGGCACCAGTAGCAGTAAGCTACTGATAGAGGCGATAATATATCTTGAGATTTTCTTGTGCATCGAAATTGACGGCGTTATGGTTGACAACTACGCTGTCGATGGCGTAGTGGAAGGTGTCATCGGGAGTGCGGCGGCTGTGGGTGACGGCGCTGATGACATGAAATACGCTAGTGCCGCACTCGAGCGAAACGATGTGAGGCTCGTTGGTCTTGCTGATGATGAGGGTATCGGTGATGCTGACCTCGCTACCATCGGGTGTGTAGAGGAAAACGAGGGTGTCGGCCTCGCCGGTATAGCTCATGGGCAGGCTGATGGTAGAGGTGGCTACGGAGCGGTTGAGAATGACGGAGTCGCGCACGGCGATGGTAAGGGTGTCGCCGATGGTGACAGTGCTGTCGCCACTATAGAAGCCGCAGATAAGTCTCACAGAGTTATTGAGCGGGCAGTCGTTGCCGTTGCACCCTGTCACGAGGAGGGCTGCAGCAACTATGAATATGTTTACAAATGTTTTCGTTTTCGTTTTTGTTTTTGTTTTTGTTGGTGTTATAGTTCTTCTTCTATTTGGTAGGCATTGCGGCTATTGGCGTTGCGGCTGATGAGCTCTCCGATGAAGCCGGCGAGAAAGAGCTGGGTGCCGAGCAACATCATGGTGAGGGAGATGTAAAAGTATGGCGAGTCAGTGACGAGGCGGGCTGGCACTCCCTTGCTTAACGCGTAGAGTTTGCCAGCGCCAACGATGATGATGGCTATGAAGCCGATGAAAAACATCAGCGAGCCAAGGAAGCCAAAGACATGCATGGGCTTACGGCCGAAGTTGCTGATGAACCATAGGCTCATAAGGTCGAGATAGCCGTTGACGAATCGGTTGAGGCCACCAAACTTGGTGTGGCCGAATTTGCGGGCTTGATGCTGCACAACCTTCTCGCCTATCTTGTCGAAGCCGGCGTTCTTGGCGAGGTAGGGGATGTAACGGTGCATCTCGCCATAGACCTCGATATTCTTCACAACATCCTTGCGGTATGCCTTGAGGCCACAGTTGAAGTCGTGGAGGTTTTTGATGCCGCTCACCTTGCGCGCGGTGGCATTGAAGAGTTTGGTGGGAAGAGTCTTTGAAAGCGGGTCGTAACGCTTCTTCTTATATCCGCTTACGAGGTCGTATTTGTCCTCGGTTATCATGCGGTAGAGCTCTGGTATTTCGTCGGGCGAGTCCTGCAGGTCGGCGTCCATGGTGATAACAACATCGCCTTGAGCCTTCTCGAAGCCGCAAAAGAGGGCTGCCGACTTACCGTAGTTGCGACGAAACTTGATGCCCTTCACCTCGGGGTTGGACTGTTTGAGTTCCAGCACCTTGTCCCAAGAGTGGTCGGTGCTGCCGTCGTTGACAAAGATGACCTCATAGGTGTAGTGATGCTCATCCATCACTCTTTTTATCCACTCAAAGAGTTCGCCGAGGCTCTCTTCTTCATTGAATAGGGGTATTACGACTGAAATGTTCATATTGTAGGGTTTAAGAGTTCAAGGGGTTCAAGGTGTCTTGCGTGTTTTTCCAAAGAGAGCGGTGATCAGCGCGAGCAGCAGACCGAGGAAGAAGTTGGCGTTGAAGAGGCTGGCGGCTATGTCTGCGGGACCGATGCTGCGGAGCATCTCCTCAAGGTTGCTGAAGCCGTTTTGCTTTACGGCAATGTTGAAGAAATCTTGCATGCCGCTCTGCTGCAATGCCTGCTGCATCTCCGGCGAGTTGTGGATTGCCATGTAATCGGTGACGAAGCTGCCACTGTCAATCCAGCGGAAGTAGATGAAGGCTGCCACTGACAGGATGATAGCTGCATATAGATAGAGCAACACAGAGTAAAGGTAGGCCTTGCCATAGCTGACAGGCTCGTCGTCGCGCACCTGCTTCTCAAACCTGTGGGCGAGATAGCAACCCAGTATTGGCGCACTGATAATGACCATTACGCCCAGGGAAGAGAGGGCGCTGTTGCCCATGCCTTTCACTGTGCACAGAAAGCCAAAACACCAATATAGTCCGAACATGAGTCCGTCCATCATGGCAAATGCATTGGTCTGGCGCAGGGTTTGACTGGTGGTCATAGAGAAAGGATAGAATGCCGTTAACTTAATTTCGATGCAAAATTAACATAAATTGGTGATACGGCCACAATTCTTATCCTTTTTTTTGCAAAGAGGCTAATTCTGCCTTAATAAAGGGTGCGGTGATGCTGCCTTTGACCTTTGCCACCTGCTCGGGTGTGCCCTCGGCTACAATCTTTCCGCCGGCATCGCCGCCCTCTGGTCCCATGTCGATGATGTGGTCAGCAATCTTGATGACGTCAAGGTTGTGTTCTATCACTACGATGGTATTGCCCTTGTCAACGAGGCGGTTGAGCACTTGGTTGAGTATGCGAATGTCCTCGAAATGGAGGCCAGTGGTGGGTTCGTCGAGTATGTAGAGGGTGCGGCCCGTGTCGCGCTTGGAGAGTTCAGTGGCCAACTTGATACGTTGGCTCTCGCCGCCGCTGAGAGTGGTGGACGACTGGCCGAGGCGAAGGTAGCCGAGACCTACGTCCTGCAGAGTCTTTATCTTACGCAGTATGTTGGGTACGGCCTCGAAGAACTCCACCGCCTGATCTACTGTCATATCTAGCACATCACTGATATTCTTGCCTTTAAAGCGCACTTCGAGAGTCTCGCGATTGTAGCGCTTGCCGTGGCATGTCTCGCACGGTACAGTGACGGAGGGTAGGAAATTCATTTCTATCACCTTGTAACCGTTGCCCTTGCAGGTGGGGCAGCGCCCGCCGGCGGTGTTGAAAGAGAAACGCCCTGGCTTGTAGCCGCGTATGGCAGCTTCAGGCAGCTGCACGAAGAGGTTGCGTATGTCGCTGAAGACACCTGTATAAGTGGCGGGGTTGGAGCGCGGAGTGCGGCCTATGGGGCTTTGGTCCACGGATATGACTTTGTCGATGTGCTCAAGTCCCTCAATGGTACGGTAGGGCAGGGGAGTGTCGAGGCTGCGATAGAAATGGCGGCTTAATATAGGTAGCAGGGTGCTGGTGATGAGGCTCGACTTGCCGCTGCCGCTCACCCCCGTTACGCAAATCATCTTACCCAGAGGCAGAGTGAGAGTGACGTCTTTGAGATTGTTGCCTGTGGCTCCGGAGAGGCGCAGCGAGAGGCCGTTGCCCTTGCGACGGGTGTTGGGCACGGGGATAAATTTTTGGCCTTTAAGGTATTGAGCAGTGAGGGTGTCGCTCTTCAATATCTCCTGTGGTGTGCCACTGAAGACAATCTCTCCACCGTGACGACCGGCCATGGGGCCTACGTCAATGATGTTGTCGGCGTGGAGCATCATCTCCTTGTCGTGTTCCACCACGATGACGGTGTTGCCGCTGTCGCGCAGAGCTTGCAAGGCGTGAATAAGTCGCATGTTGTCGCGTTGATGCAGACCGATGGAGGGCTCGTCGAGTATGTAGATTACGTTGACGAGGCCGGAGCCAATCTGGGTGGCAAGCCTGATGCGCTGACTCTCGCCGCCACTAAGGGTAGCGGAGCCGCGGCTGAGTGACAGATAGCCGAGCCCCACGTCGAGCAGGAAATGCAGGTGGTTGTTTATCTCCTTGATAATCTCCTCGCCTATCTTCTGCTGATTGGTATTGAGCTTGGGCGACAGTTCGTTAATCCACTGGTGGAGACTTACAAGGTCCATTTCGCATAAGTCGGCAATATTCTTGCCGTCGATGAAATAGTGGAGGGCAATCTTGTTGAGGCGCCGCCCACCACACTCAGGGCATACCACCTGACGGTTGAATTGCTCTACCCATTTTTCTGCAGTAGCTGACAGCTCGCCGTCGGCCATCTGTTGTAGATGCTTGACGATGCCGGCGTACTTGACAAAGTGGTCATTGGTGGTGTGGATAAGTTCCGCGGGGATGCGCACGTCGCGTGTGCTGCCTTGCAGTATCTCGTTGATTGCCTCGTCGGGAATATCTTCCAAGGGGGTGTTGAGGTCGCAATCGTAATATTTGAGCAATGATTGTATCTCAATAAAAATCAGAGAATTCTTCTTTTTTCCTAAAGGAACAATTCCGCCGTCACCGATGGTTTTGCTACGGTCGGGAATTACCTTGCAAATGTCAATATCATTGACCACGCCGAGTCCGTTGCAGTGAGGGCAGGCACCCTGTGCGGAATTGAACGAGAAATCGTGGGGCGAGGGGTCACGGTAGCTGAGACCAGTGACGGGACACATGAGGTGCTTGCTATAATGGCGGTCCTCTTTGTTGTCGGCATCAAGCACCGTTATCATGCCATCGCCCTGGCGGAAGGCAGTCAGCACAGTGCGCCTCAGTCGGTCGTGCTCG
>JAGCTG010000138.1 GCA_017963785.1 Bacteroidaceae bacterium
CAGATAGCGCAGGCCTTCGGCATGAAGGTGAAGGCAATGACGAGCAAACGCCAAGAGGATTTGCCCAAAGGTGTGGAGAAAGTCACTCTTCAAGAGCTGCTTTCAACATCAGACGTAGTATCGCTGCATTGTCCGTTAACGGAAAAAACACATCATCTGATAGGTGAGGAAACCATTAAATGGATGCGCCCTACAACAATACTGATTAACACAGGAAGAGGTCCGCTGGTAGACGATGAAGCAGTGGCCAAAGCATTGAAGGAAGGGCGAATGAAGGCTTACTGTGCCGACGTGATGACGGTCGAACCACCTAAAGTCGAT
Source organism: Bacteroidaceae bacterium (assembly GCA_017963785.1). Classification (GTDB taxonomy): domain Bacteria; phylum Bacteroidota; class Bacteroidia; order Bacteroidales; family Bacteroidaceae; genus UBA6382. The sequence continues at coordinate 322 of JAGCTG010000138.1, forward strand.
AATCCGCTGATAGCATTAGAGAATGCTTACATCACACCGCATATAGCATGGGCTAGCACAGAGGCGAGAATGCGATTGGTGCAGGTGGCTATTGACAATGTAAGGGCTTTTGTGGAGGGAAAACCTAAGAACGTGGTTTAAAGGCTGACATTGAGGCGAAGCACACCAACGCATAGACCATCGCCATCAGTATTGATAATATGTACTACGGGCTGGATGGAAAACCAGTCGGTGAGGTGAACTTTGCAGGTAAGCTCGGTGGCAAACTCGTAACCATCTGTGGCAATGTCCAGATCAAGGTTGTCATAATGAACAAAGTCGGAGAAGATGCCGAACTCTGCACGTCCCAGAACGTAGCGAAGACCGATGCCTGCAAAGTGGTTGAAGACTTCGTCGTCGCTGAAAGCATGCGAATAGGCTGCCAACAGTGTAAGGTCGGGTGATAAGGCCTGCTCGGCAAGCGTCCATATACTTGGGCGCGTGATGCGCTCAACGCCCTCGAGGGTAAAGTCGCCATGATAAAGACTGCCTCCCAGATAATAGTGGCTGTCGCCATGGCGATATTCCACTTGTGTCAGAGCAAAGACACCATCGGTCTTGGGACATACGCGGAATACGTTGTAGCGACCCGTGAGGTCCTGATGGGCAAAACCGTTGTAGAGGGAAGCCTGGAAGGTGACGTTCTTATGGTCATAGACATAATGCAGTCCCATTGCCGATACAGGATACGTTGGCATGGTATAGTTTCCGGTAAGGGTAGGGAAGCCTCCGCACGAGCTGTTAGTAAAGGTGGAGAGAGCATCGCTGCAGAAGTAGTCCTCGTCGATGCGACGAATGCCTGCAAAGAGCGAATGGCGGTCGTTAATCTGCCATGTAAAGCCCGCCGTGCTAAGGGCAAAAGCCACATTGAGAGCATCGAGGTTGGAGAAAATCTGCATGTCTTCCAGAAGTCCTTCCTCGTCGTTGGTGTAAAAGCTAAGCGTACCTATGTCGAACTTAAACTTGCGCGATATGGGTATGGTGGCATGCAGTTCAAGCAGGTTAGCCCATTTGGCAATCTCGCAGTCGGTCTGTATCTCGGTAGTGGCGTCGAGCGAGAAAGTAGGGCGCAACGAAGTGCTGTCGCCTTGTGCCATAAGACGAGTGCTATAGCCTAAGAGAATGGCCAATAAGAGGATGATAGTCTTAGCCTTTTTAGTCATACGAGCTTCTCTGCTCTAATCTTTCCATTAATGAACCCTTTCAGATTTAAAACAAAAAGACATCGTTATTCAGCGATGTCATTATTGTGACTTCTCACAAAAAAAGACATTGCCTTGCGGCGATGTCTCCTGCTTGGGTGCCCGGACGGACTCGAACCGTCGACATTCAGAACCACAATCTGACGCTCTAACCAACTGAACTACGGGCACCATCAAAGGTTGCTTCCTTAAAAGCGAGTGCAAAGGTACGGGTTTTATTTGAAATAACCAAATAATTCCCGTACTTTTTTGCAAAAACTTTTAGTTGGCAGGCTGTGCAGGAGCTTCAGCAGCGGGAGCCTCGGCTGCAGGAGCAGCCTCTTTGGCATCACCTTCAGCAGCGGGAGCAGTAGCGTCCTTCTGCTGACTAGCACCAAAACCTGGCAAGTTGTTAGGGTTGGTTACAGGGTTCTCGATGTTCTCCATTACTGAACTGTCAGTAGCGGTAGTTGGGGCGACCCATGCGCATACAACGCTGATGATTACCATAGCAGCTGCAAGTCCCCAAGTAGCCTTCTCGATGAAGTCTGTGGTCTTGCGAACACCGCCAATTTGGTTGTAAGAGGCAAAGCTTGAAGAAAGACCGCCTCCCTTAGACTCCTGGATGAGCACGATGCCAATCATGAGCACGGCTGCCAGTACAATCAGAATTACAAATAATGTGTACATGTTACTTTAAATTTTTGTTTTTATTACTGTTTATTATCAATTTCTCTAAGAATCGCATCTGGTCGGCAAAGTATGCATTTTTCTGCGGATACTTATTGCTGAGTCGACCGATGATGTCGTAAGCCTTCTGATATCGACCCTGCTTGATATAGATGCGGGCCAGTGTTTCCGTGAAGTATTCTTCTTCGTTGTCCTCAGGCTCTTCGGCAGGCTCTTCCTCGATGGAATAGTCGGAGGGCAGGTCGTTGAGCATGATGCGTCCCTGCTCTTGTTCCAGGAAACTGTCGATAAGACTCTGTCCCTTCATCTGTGGAGTCTGCTCTTCCTGTGCAGCCTTCTCGTTGGCTTCGCACTGCAACAGATAAGCCACATAGTCGATAGTTGCATCGGCAGGGGTAGGGGCGCGCTTGCCCTGTTTCTCGTCCTCTTCCTCCTCTGGTGGAATGGTGTCGAGGAAACTGTCTATGAGGTCGACGGTTCTATTAGGATTAGCACTTGTTTCACTCGTCGTGGTAGCCTGACTAGTCTGCTGGCGCAGTTGATAGTGAGCTGCCTCAATCATATTGAATAGCACCTTGCGGTCAGTGATGTAGATGGCTGCACGGCGCAGTTCCTCGTCGAACGAGGTGTCGTGGAGCAGGTAGAGGTTCTGCAAAATGAGCAGACGTGCCGTCTGGAAATAAGGATACAACGCCAACAGAGAACGCAACTCAAAGAGCGTGTCGCGATCCATTCGTTCTGGGTGGTTGA
>JAGCTG010000018.1 GCA_017963785.1 Bacteroidaceae bacterium
GTGGTGGGACTGCTCGCCTTCACCGTGCAAGTATATTGCGACTTCTCAGGCTACTCCGACATGGCCATCGGCACCGCCCGCCTCTTCGGCATACGCCTCTCCACCAACTTCAACCACCCCTTCTTCGCCACAACCATACGCGAGTTCTGGCGCCGCTGGCACATGACGCTGATGAGCTGGCTGCGCGACTATGTCTATTTTCCACTAGGCGGCAGTCGCTGCAGCGCTGTAAGGCACTACTTCAATGTCTTTGTGCTCTACATGCTCAGCGGACTATGGCACGGCCCTAACTGGAGTTTCATTGCATGGGGCACATGGAACGGCTTCTTCAACGTCACTACCAAGCCGCTCGTGAAATACCTGCCCACATTCATCAACTGGCTCATCACCATCGTGGTATTCATTCTCAGCCAGGTATTCTTCCGCAACCCCACCGTAGGTGACGGCTTCCGCTACTTCGGCCGCATGTTCAGCATGGAAGGTGGCCTCGCCACCACTGTGTCGCGCATGCCGCTACTCTACATCGTAGTGCTGTTTACCATAGAATGGCTCACCCGCAACCACGCCCATCCGTTTCAGTTTGCCAACCGCGGCATCTGGCGACTGCAGGGCGTGCGCTACACCATATATATATTATTATTCCTAGCCTGCCTAATGTTTGGCGGACAGCAAGTGCAGTTCATATATTTCCAGTTCTAAAGTTGAAACCATTCATTCGTAAAATACTAATCTTCTCACTCATCATCCTGGTACTGATAGCGGCAGGAGAAGCCTACGTGCGCTCCATACCCAATCCGGCACGCTACAAGCACCAATGGATGCTCGCCCACTCCACCGAGATAGAGACACTGATATTGGGCAGCAGCCACTGCTTCTACGGTATCGACCCTGCGCAGTTTGGCGACCATGCCTTCAATATAGCACAACCTACACAGCCCTATCGCTACGATTGGTATCAACTCACCCACTACCCGCTACCACGCCTCAAGACCGTGGTGCTGCCTTTCAGCTACCAGTCACTCTTTGAAGACCTCGAGGCCGAGGCGCGACTACGCTACTGGGCTGTGCGCTACCGTCTCTATATGGACTGCGACATCCACTCGCCCCTCTCACTCTACGGATTTGAATGCCTACACATGAGCTCGTTCAAAGAGAAGCTCACCAGCCTATGGCGCCCAGCCCAGCTCAAATGGGACAACCGCGGCTTTGGCACCACCTACGGCACCACATCACTGCTGCTGCAAGGCAAGGACAACGGCCTCCAGCGGGCAGAGGAAAACACATATCGCCACACCCGCTCACTCGCCTTCAACACCGCCATGCTCGACAGCATAGCCAATTGGTGCGACATCCGCGGAGTGAGGCTGCTGCTCATCTCCACACCGGTGAGCCCGTCGTTCCGTCAGCACAGCTACGACCGCCAGATTGCCATCAACGACAGCACCCTCCAGCGCATTCTCAGCCGCCACCCCTCCATCAGCTACCACGACTACTGGGCCGACACAGTGTTTGCGACCGGTGACTTCTACGACGCCGACCATCTGAACATGCTCGGAGCGCGTAAACTCACAAAAAAAGTAATAAAAGACCTACACTTTAATAAATAATCTGTAATTTTGCCACCAGAAACACATACATACAAAATATAACCTTATAACAATATAAAGACATGAAAAAAGCATTCAGGATTCTCTTCTTTGCTGCCCTCACGCTACTCACCGTAGCCTGCGGCACAACCAACACCGTGCCCATAACAGGGCGCAAGACGCGCCTGCTCGTTAGCGATGAGCAGATTCTCAGCCTCAGCACCCAGCAGTATCAGGAATACATGAAGGGCGCCAAGACCTCTACCGACCAGAACAACACTATGCTAGTAAAGCACGTAGGCCAGAAGCTAGCCACCGCCGTTGAGACATTTCTCACCAACAACGGCTATGCCAACGAGATAAAGAACTTCCAATGGGAGTTTAACCTCGTGGCCGACAACCAGGTCAATGCTTTCTGCATGCCCGGCGGCAAGATAGTTGTATATGAGGGCCTTCTGCCCGTCACCCAGAACGAAGCCAGCCTCGCCATCGTGCTCGGCCATGAGATAGCCCACGCCGTAGCCAAGCACTCCGCCGAGCAACTCTCCAAGCAGATGCGCCAGCAGTATGCCACCAAGATAGGCGGAGCCGTGGTCAGCACAGCCACCGGCAGCGGAGTGGCAGGCAGTGTGCTCTCCTCTGTAGCCAATGCAGGCTTCAACTTCGCCAACCTCAAATACTCACGCGACAACGAGACAGAGGCTGACCACCTCGGACTCATCTTTGCAGCCATGGCAGGCTACGACCCACAGCAGGCCATCCCCTTCTGGCAGCGCATGGCACAGCTAGGCGGCAGTGGCAAGAGCGAAATATTCAGCGACCACCCCTCCGATGAGAAGCGTATCGCTAACCTGCAGAAGCAGATGCCCGAGGCTATGAAGTACTACACACCCCCTGCACCAGTAGAAACTGCGAAGAAAACCACTACAACAAAGAAAAAGACAACTGCTAAAAAGACAACTGCTAAAAAGACAACAACCAAGAAAACGACTACCAAAAAGAAGTAGCGATAAAACAACAAACCACTTCAGCCGAAGTGGTTTGTTTGTTTATTACTATTCTACTTTTATCTCGTAACTGATAGTGGGGAGGGCATCCGTCCCTGCTCTGCGGTGTGACAGCCTGGAGTGACGCTCGGGTTGGTTCATCACGAGCAGATACCGACATGTCGGCTCATCAACTATCGCCCAGCGCAGAGAGTGACCTTTGGGGGCACGGATGTTTTTTATCTTTGCTTTCTGCGACTTACCAATCTTGATGGCATTAAATCCGTACGGCTCCGGCTGACAGTCGGCAGGGATACGGTAATGACCTGCAGAAATCGTATCGAGCGGAGTGTTGAAGGTACAAGCATGGCGCCGCGTCTGACTGTAGGCATGACTGAAATCGAAATTAAGCAGACGGCTGTAGCAATCGAATAGTTCGTCGCAGAACTGCTGCTGCGTGAGTCCGTTAAGACGCATATAAGTCATGGCAGGGTCTTCCCCTCGCTTGCCCTCGCGGAAGAGTTGCGCGATGTGAGCACGCCCATGCTTCTCTGCCCAATACTCCAGCACGTATGGTGAACGATAGATATTTTCGGGTGAGAGAAATGCTTTGTGGGTAGCCTTGCGGAAAGCCTGCAGATGATAGTTCTCCTCCGTTGGCCAGTCGGGATTGACCTGCCAAAGCATCCACTGCGAAGCCATCTCAAAGAAACCGCTGCCACCCCATGCCTCGCCAGCACCATCGGAGGTTATCTGTCGCTGAAAGGAGTGGCCCAACTCATGAGCCAGGCAGTTGAGATGACGATCCTGTATGCGATTGGGCGCCACCCACAGGGCACCGATGCGACCATCATAATCACCGCCATAGGCTGTGCCTTCAAGTGAATAGTTAATCATCACCATCATCTTGAGGCTGTCGGCGTTGCTGGGAGTGCTGAGGAAAAGCAGACTGTCGCGATAAAAATCATAGAAATACTGCACACGCCTCACCACATTGTCAAGGTCAAACGTCATGGGCTTACCCTTAAGGTTAGGAGCTTTGGCAGGATCGTGACCGAAAGATCCCTCCCAGAAAAACACCACGTCGTCGGTCTGCACTGAGTTGTGCCAGCTCCACTTGGAGGTGCTGTCGTTAAGGTCTATGCCACGCAAATCCTTGGGGATATAAACACGCTTTTGTGCGCCAACAATCAGAAACATAGCACAAAAGACAAGGAATAATAATGTCTTCTTCATAATTATATCAATCAAAGAGAGTTAATTGCTGTGGAGCGGAATTGTCTGCTCCCTTCTGCGCATCTCCGCGAGCACTCCCCTCCATAGAGGAAGGGGCAGAGGGCGGGTCTGTCTCCCCTATTATGTCTAGGAACTCAGCCTCGCTGACAAGGGGTATGCCGAGCTGCTGCGCCTTCTCCTGCTTGGAGGGCCCCATGTTGTCGCCGGCGAGGATGAAGGAAGTCTTGGAGGATATGCTGCTGACGTTCTTGCCTCCGCAGGACTCGATAATCTCCTTGTACTCCTCACGGCTGTGGTGAGCGAATGTGCCAGAAATTACGATGCTCTGCCCTGCGAGCACCTGATTCTCAGCTCCCGGCTCTTGACTCTTGACAATCTCCATCTGCAGGCCGTAGTTACGGAGGCGATTGACAATCTCCATATTTGCGGCCTGTGCAAAGTAGGCCCTGACTGACTGCGCAATGACCTCGCCTACTCCAGAGACACCCTCCAATTCCCCTTCTAGAGGAAGGGCTGCAAGCAGGGCGTCGAGACTACCAAAATGGCGGGCAATCTGCTTGGCAGTCACCTTGCCCACAAAGCGTATGCCAAGGGCATAGAGCACGCGCTCAAAGGGCACCAACTTACTGGAGGAGATGCCGTCCACCACTCGCTGGGCAGAGCGCTCACGGCTTGCGTTGCCGCCAGTGATGTCAGCCACGGTAAGTTCATAGAGATCAGCCACATTATGTATCAATCCGCGCTCGTAATAGTCGGCCACCGTCTCCGGGCCAAGTGAATCGATGTTCATAGCGTCGCGCGATATGAAATGCTCTATCCTGCCCTTTATCTGCGGCGGACAAGCGGAGTCGTTAGGACAGTAATGGGCCGCTTCGCCTTCATAGCGCACCAATGGCGTGCCACATTCAGGGCAAGTATCGGGGAAGGAAACAGAGATTCCAGATCCATCAGTCTCTTTCCCCACCACCTGAGGTATTATCTCTCCCGCCTTCTCCACATATACCATATCGCCGACATGGAGGTCGAGGGCGCGGATATAGTCTTCGTTGTGGAGCGATGCACGCTTGACGATAGTGCCGCTAAGCAGCACGGGTTCCATATTGGCTACAGGCGTTATGGCACCAGTGCGCCCCACCTGGTAGGTAACTTCGTTGAGGCGCGTAAGAGCGCGCTCAGCCTGAAACTTATAGGCTATGGCCCAGCGCGGAGTCTTGGCAGTGTAACCGAGACGCTGCTGCTGCTCAACGGAATTGACTTTTAGCACAATACCATCGGTGGCCACAGGCAGATGGCTGCGCTCGTGATCCCAATAATCGATGTAATTCATCACCTCCTCAAGGGTGCCGACGGTACGCATAGCTTCCGACACCTTAAAGCCCCACGAAGCAACGCGCTGCAGGTTGTCATAGTGGTTGTCGGTGGGCAACTCCGTGCCAAGCAGATAGTAAAAATAGGCATCGAGCTTGCGCTGCGCTACCACTGCAGAGTTCTTGCTCTTGAGAGTACCGCTGGCAGCGTTGCGAGGGTTGGCAAACAGCGGCTCCTCAGCTTGCTCGCGCTGACGGTTAAGGTCCTCAAAACTCTGCCACGGCATAAGCACCTCACCCCGTATCTCAAAGCTGTCGGGCCAGTCGCCGCCATGCAGCACAAGGGGGATAGAGCGGATAGTCTTCACATTAGCCGTAACATCATCGCCCTGCTCGCCGTCACCACGGGTGACAGCTCTCACCAGCTGGCCGTGTTCATAGATGAGCGAGATAGACAGACCGTCGAACTTCAGCTCGCAGCACACCTCAAACGCCTCTCCGCCCAATCCCTGACTCACGCGGTCGTAGAAAGCCTGCACGTCATCGCGATTGTAGGTGTTTGCCAGCGAGAGCATCGGGTAGCGGTGGCGCACCTGTGTGAACTCGTGGTTGAGGTCGCTGCCCACGCGCTGCGAGGGAGAGTTGGCATCGTAGAACTCAGGGTGACGCTCCTCAAGCTGCATGAGCAGGTGCATCTTCTCGTCAAACTCGCGGTCAGTAATGGTTGGCGCGTTTTTGACATAGTAGTTATAATTGTGCTGATGGAGCTCATTGCGCAGGGCGAGTATCTGTTCTTGGTCGTTCATATCTTGTAAGGAGTAAGCACTGCAAAATTACTATTTATTTATAATAAATGGTGCTTTTTTGCGTTATATTTTTCAGATATGCGTATCGATATCATCACTGTGCTCCCCGAAATGCTGGAGCCGTTTACCAACCAGTCTATCCTCGGGCGTGCCCAGAGCAAGGGGCTCGCCGAGATACATGTGCATAATCTGCGCGACTACACCAAGGACAAGCATCGCCGCGTAGATGACTATCCCTTCGGCGGTTTTGCCGGTATGGTGATGCAGTGCCAGCCCATCGACGACTGCATAGCAGCCCTCAAGGCTGAGCGCGACTACGACGAGGTTATCTATACCTCGCCTGACGGCGAACAATTTACCCAAGCGGTTGCCAACGAACTCTCGCTCAAGGAGAATATCATCATTCTCTGCGGCCACTACAAGGGCATCGACCACCGCATCCGCGAACATCTCATCACTCGCGAGATAAGCATCGGCGACTATGTGCTGACAGGCGGCGAGCTGGCTGCCGCAGTAATGGCTGACGCTGTGGTGAGAGTGATACCAGGCGTCATCGGCGACGAGCAAAGCGCGCTGTCCGACTGCTTTCAAGACAATATGCTGTCGGCCCCCGTCTATACGCGCCCTGCCGATTATAAGGGATGGCGTGTGCCCGACATCCTGCTCTCCGGCCACGAGGCCAACATCAAGGAGTGGGAGCTCAACCAAATGCTCGAGCGTACAAAAAAACTAAGACCTGATTTGTTAAATAATGAGCAAGACTAAAGCTATACTCGTGTTACTGCTCGCGCTGCTAAGCCTCAGTTCCATGGCGCAGCAGCGCTTCAAGCTCTACGGCAAGGTGGTGGACGAATACGACAACCCCGTAGAGTTCGCCTCTATCATCGTGGAGCGGCAGGGAGCCTTCGCTGTAACAGGACTTGAGGGCAGCTACAGCCTGCGCTGCACCCGCACTGACTCCCTGTTCATCACTTGCATGGCTGTGGGCTATCGCACAAAGAAATTCTTTATCGCCCCACCACAGAGCGACTCGCTGCGCTACGACATGAAAATCTCCACCATGTCATATATGCTCGGCGAGGCGGGCATCACCGCCATGCGCCGCCAGACCGACCTCGTGCAGCGTATCAAAAGCAACTATACACGCAATATGCCCTCCACCACTGGAAATGGCGTGGAGGAGATAATAGCCACTCAGATGGGCGTGAGCACTCATAACGAGCTCTCCTCGCAATACAACGTGAGGGGCGGCAGCTTTGATGAGAACTGCGTCTATCTCAATGGTGTAGAAATATTCCGCCCCATGCTCGTGCGTTCAGGTCAGCAGGAGGGCCTGTCCATCATCAACAGCAACATGGTAGCCGACATCGACTTCTCCGCCGGAGGCTTCCCCGCCCGCTACGGCGACAAGATGTCGTCGGTGCTGGACATCACCTACAAGCGCCCCGAGCACCTCGAGGGCTCTGTGGGCCTCAGTCTGATGGGCGGTGACGCCTATGTGGGCTTCGGCAATGAGAAGTTCTCGATGATGAACGGTCTGCGCTACAAGACCACTAAACACCTCATCAGCTCGGGTGACACCAAGGCTGAATACCGTCCCGACTTTATAGATTATCAGAACTACACCTCGTGGTCACCCACCAAGCACTGGACTCTGGACTTCATAGGCAATGTATCTTACAATCGCTACTCCTTCAAGCCCTCCGACCGCGAGACATCCTTCGGCACCATGCAGGATGTCAAGAAATTTAAGGTTTACTTCGATGGCAAGGAGAAGGA
>JAGCTG010000139.1 GCA_017963785.1 Bacteroidaceae bacterium
CGCCGCGGAAAGGATGGTCAGCCATTCCTGCGTTTCGCGGCGAAGGGTGAAGGGCGGTTGCTGGAGAGTGAACTTCTGCCTGTCAAGGTGTCGCGCTCAATGACTGGGCAGGACGTGGAGCATTTGAAAGCCTTGCTTCTCGCTCAGTGTAAAGAGAAGGGTGCCGTGCTCATCGGGCCCTTCGTCAGTTCTGGCGAGCGGCGCATATTAAAAACTGCAATGGAATCGGGCATTTCCGTCATATTCCTTGCTCAGTTTGATATTAGCGATGAGAGCAAGATCCCCCTTGTTCTTATGCCCGCTCTGCGCAAAGGTCGCTGTCTGCTGCTCGCCCCATGGCCACAGATGCCTGTAGAAAGTTATTTCATTCGTAGTCGCTGCCAACTGCTCAACAAAATAACTGAGATTCTTGCAAGCAGGAAAGACTCTACATCTCTGCAACCATAAAAAATTTTCTGTAGAGGTTTGGTCGTTTGCGGAAGTTGTGGTAATTTTGCACCGCAAAGTTTAGAGGTGGACAGATTTGTGCTGATTGCAACCACTGGAAAAAATGCTAAAACACGGCTCTCTCTATCTTCTATACTGCGCTATGTTTAATTATTTATAAGGTATAAGAGATGAGTTATTTTTTTACTTCTGAATCCGTGAGTGAAGGCCATCCCGACAAGGTGGCCGATCAAATAAGTGATGCTGTGCTCGATAAACTGCTCGCCTACGACGAACTGTCGCACGTAGCATGCGAGACTATGGTAACGACTGGTCAGGTGATTGTGGCGGGCGAGGTGAGCTCTGATGCCTATATCGACATCCCTCTGGTGGCGCGTGAAACCATCCGCCGCATCGGCTATACCAAGTCGGAGTATTGCTTCGATGCCGACAGCTGCGGTGTGCTCAATGCCATTCATGAGCAGAGTCAGGACATCAACCGCGGTGTGAATCGCGAGACTGAGGAGGCGCAGGGCGCCGGTGACCAAGGCATGATGTTTGGCTATGCCACCAACGAGACGAAAACCTTCATGCCGTTGCCGCTGAGCCTGGCGCAGCATATTATGCAGACTCTGGCTGCCATACGCAAGGAGGGCCGCGAAATGACCTACCTGCGCCCTGACTCCAAATGCCAGGTAACGGTGATGTATAGTGACGAGGGCCGTCCGCAGCGCGTCGCCACCATCGTGGTCAGCACGCAGCACGATGAGTTTATTACCCCCGACCAATGTGGTGGCAGTCAGAAGGAAGCTGACGACCAGATGCAGCAGAGAATAAAGAACGATGTTGTGACGGTGCTGATGCCGCGTGTGCTCAGGGAGTTGAACGACCCCGAGGTGGTGCGTCTCTTCAGCAAAGAACCGAGTTACTTGGTCAATCCTACGGGCAAGTTTGTAATAGGTGGACCTGCCGGCGACACAGGGCTCACAGGACGCAAGATTATTGTAGATACTTATGGCGGCAAGGGCGCTCACGGAGGTGGTGCCTTTTCCGGCAAAGACCCTAGCAAGGTGGACCGTTCTGCTGCATACGCAGCTCGCCATATTGCCAAGAACATGGTGGCTGCCGGCGTGGCCGACGAGATGCTTGTGCAGTTGAGCTATGCCATCGGTAAGGCTGACCCTGTGAGCGTGTATGTCAACACCTATGGGCGCAGTCATGTCAGCATGAGCGACGGCGAGATAGCCGAGAAGGTAAAAAAACTCTTCAGCCTCACTCCCTGTGGCATCATCCGCGATCTGAAACTGCGTAAGCCTATCTATGAAGAGACTGCTGCCTATGGGCACATGGGACGCGAGCCTAAGAAGATGGTGAAGCATTTCAGTAGCCGCTACAATAACGGAGGTGCCGTCAACGGCCCCAGGGACCTGGATGTGGAAGTGGAACTCTTCACATGGGAGAAACTAGATCGTGTCGAGGACATTCGTAGAGAGTTTGGGATAAGGACAAAAGAATAAACGGGTTTCGTTATCGTCTTCGCTTTTATGAATCTGTGTGTTTTTTGCGCATCGAGCGCACATATTGACAAGAAGTATATGCACGCTGCTCGTGAGATAGGAAGGCTGTGTGCGGAGCACGGCTGGACTTTGGTTAATGGTGCAGGCTTCGAGGGACTGATGGGTGCCACCAGTGACGGCTGCCAAGAGGCGGGAGGCAAGGTGGTGGGCATCATCCCGCAGTTTATGGTGAGTTGTGGATGGATGCGCCAAGGTCTCGATGAGGAAGTGATAGCCAAGGATATGGCTGAACGCAAGCAAATGATGCGCGACAGGGCTGACGCCGTGTTGGTGCTACCCGGTGGACTAGGCACGATGGAGGAGATGTTTGAAACTATCACTCAGAAGCAGTTAGGTATGTTTAGCAAGCCTATCATCATCTTTAACCAAGACGGATACTACGACCAGTTAGTGGCATGGCTGACTCATTCCCATCAAGAGCACTTCATGCGCTACGAGGGCGACGACGCCCTTTGGACTCTCGCCAACTCTGTGGAAGAAATATTTAACAAGTTGACAAGTTGACAATGCTCAATGTTCATTTTCCTTTAGGGGGACAGGAAGAGCTCCTTCAATACTCAACGATGGCCGACAAACTGAGTTTCTTCAGAGGAAGCGAATGGGCGTGTCGGGACAGCGTGGTGCGACTGGTGGGTGTTAGCGGTGAGCCGGTGCCCTACAGACTGAGCGACGATGTCTTTGTTACGGTCACGTTATTAGTGTGTTTGTTTGTCGCTTGCTTGGTGGTGATCCGCTCGATGCATGCGTTGGTATTGCAGGCCAAGAGTTTCTTTCGGTTGCGCGACCGCAATGAAGACTTCTCGTTGAAATCGGAGAGCGAGGTAAAGGACCAGTTCTTTGTGATTTTGCTGGAAAGCGTCGTACTAGCTCTGTTATTACTTTGCTTTGAGTCATCTCCCTTTAGGGTGCTTTGTCTTGAGTCACCCCCCTTATTGGGGACAGGAGGGAAGCCTTCTATTTTCAATTCTCAATTGTCCTACATGGTTATGCTGGTTGACCTGGGCATTATTCTTGCATACTTCGCATACAAGTATGGGGTGATACGCTTGTTTAATTGGACATTTTTCAGGAGTCTGGAGCGCCAGACGTGGATGCGCGGATACAACCTGATTTCCTTTGGAAAGGCTGTGACATTTCTTGTATTGGTGACGGCGGTTTTATATACAAATTTGCCAAATTCGGTTTGCATTTCTATATTTATTGCACTGCTGGCGGTGTTTGAATTGCTTGTATTGTACAAGACTAAGCAAATCTTTTTCGGTTCTGTCGTTGGCATAGTCCCAGCAATTTTGTACTTTTGCACACTGGAATTGCTACCCCTGCTGTTTTTGTGGGTAATTCTCTTGCAAACAAACAATTTTTTATTGATTTAGTCTGATTGGCATATCTACAGTGCGATGATAAAGAAAATTCTTGTTTCTCAGCCTAAGCCCTCTTCTGCCAAGTCTCCTTACATGGAGATAGCAAAGAAATATAGTGTTGACGTAGAGTTTTACTCACTGATCCAAGTAGAGCGTCTAACTCCCAAGGAGATACGTGCACAGAAGGTGGACATCCTCAGCCATACGGCGGTGGTGTTTAACTCGAAGCAAGCTATCGACCATTTCTTTTCTCTGTGTAAAGATATGCGTATCAAGCTGCCTGACACGATGAAGTATTTCTTCATCTCGCAGCAGGTGTCGCTCTATGTACAGCAGTATGTGCAGTATCGCAAGCGCAAGATATTCTTCGGCAAGAGCGGTTTGCTGCCCGACCTTGTGGATGTGATGCAGAAGCACAAGAAAGAGTCATTCCTTATCCCCCAAAGCGATGTTCACAACAAGGAGATATCGCTATTGCTCGACAGCAAGGGCATACAGCATACCGACTGCGTGATGTATCGCACCATCAGCGCAGAGATAGACAAGAGCAAGCCCTTTGACTATGACATGATAGTGTTCTTCACTCCCAGTGGAGCGAAGTCGTTGGTGGACAATTTCCCTGACTATAATCAGGGAGAAACTGTCTTTGCCTGCTTTGGAGAGAAAACTGCCAGCAAGTTGGAGGAGCTGGGCTTCCGCGTAGATATCAAGGCTGTGCAAGGAAAGGGATTGTCAATGGCCGGCGAGATAGACAACTATCTGGCTTCAAAATAAGGGGCTGACGGCCAATGTTTCGTTTTTCTAAGAGAGAGCGCATCTCTTCGCTCAAAGAGATAGAGAGTCTGTTTGAGCGGGGGCGTAGCAGCAGCGTGCAATGCATGCCGCTACGTGCGGTGTGGCAAACATGCTCTTATCAGCATACGGTTCTCCCGACAGCGGAGCCTGCCATTAAGGTTTTGATGTCTGTGGCGAAGAAGCGACTGCGCCATGCCGTGGACCGCAATCGTGCCAAGCGACAGATGAGAGAGGCCTATCGTTTGTATCACTGGCAACTTACCGAGGCCGTTGCGGAGTGCGGACTTCAACTGCATATCGCTTTTGTGTGGCAGAGTGAAGAGCCAGAGCCTACAGAGCACGTCTTTGAAGCTATGCGCTGTTTGCTTGAGACAATAGGTGAAAGGGTGAAAAGATGAAAAAATTGTCGTTAGCGCTTTCATGGTTGCTTATTTTGCCTATACGCTTTTATCAAAAGTGTATCTCCCCTCTCTTGCCGTCATCTTGCCGTTTTACCCCCACCTGCTCACAGTATGCCGTTGAAGCTTTGCGCAAGCATGGACCACTGAAAGGGATGTATCTTGCCATACGCCGCATACTGCGTTGTCATCCTTGGGGTGGCAGTGGTTACGACCCTGTGCCGTAAATACGGGTATTTTTATTAAAAAACCTTTAATTGACAGTTTTGCTTTACAGGGTATAGGCTGTTTGATTTATTTGTTGTAAATTCGCAGCGGAAAAGGTACAGTACAGTGCGAAATTGTAAATTAATTAAATAGTTATATAAAGAGAAAATTGTAAAAGAATAAATGAGTATAACTTCTTTAGTCCGTCCGATATTCCGTAAGAAATATAAGCGTCTGTTACGCAGCGAGCAATGTGCCGATGATGAGCAGCGCGCTTTGCTGCAATCGATGGTGAGAAAGGCGCAGCGTACCGAATGGGGCTGCCAGTATGACTTCGCTTCCATTAAGAGCTACGAGGACTTCCGTAGCAGGGTGCCTGTTACTACTTACGAGGAGTTGAAAGGTTTCATCGACCGTATGCGCCACGGAGAGAAGGATGTGCTGTGGCCTGGCACAGTGAAATGGTATGCTAAGTCGTCA
>JAGCTG010000140.1 GCA_017963785.1 Bacteroidaceae bacterium
CCATAGCAGCAGCACATGCAACATTAAAAGAATGTTTGCAACCAATTTGAGGAATCTCCAAACAATAGTCAGAAGCATCTACCACATCTTGAGAAACACCTTTTACCTCATTACCAACGATCATGGCCATGGGACGCGAATCTTGCCACGTCATCATATTGTTACTTTCTTCCACCTGCTCTAAAGCAACAATTACAAAGCCTTGTTTGCGTAAATCGTTAATGCAGTCAATGGTGTTTTTATAATATGTCCATTCAACACAATCTTCGGCACCGAGTGCTGTTTTGTGAATTTCCTGATGAGGTGGAGTGCCGGTGATGCCACACAGACAGACTCTTTCAATACGAAAACCATCAGCGGTACGCAAGATAGAACCTACATTATACATACTCCTCACATTATCGAGCACAATAATAAGCGGAGTTTTTTCTGCCTGGCGGAATTCTTCGGCACTCAGGCGCTTCATTTCAAGAACAGTAAGCTTATGCATCTTTTAGATTTTGAAGCGAAGTTAGCACTATTTTATGATAAATTAGCAAATGAAAATGTAAAATATTAGATGTAATTAGTAATTTTGCACCCGCAAACCATGAAGCAACACATTATATATTATATAATAAAGCATTGGCGGAGCGTTTTACTATTTATAGTGCTCAATGTTCAATGCTCAATGCTCAATGGCATATGTGCTCAAAACGAAGTCAATGATACTATTCAAGTGGCCATGTATGTCAAAGTGGATCGTGCATGGTATCAAGGTGACAGTATTCCTAATATGACACTTCATGAGTTTTATAAGACAGCACCAAAGACATTTAAGAGTGAGCGTGAACGCCAGAAATACGATAAGTTGGTGCGTGATGTGCGTTATGTTTTTCCTTATGCCAAGTTGACGCGCCAGATACTTATTGAAACACATGATTATTTAGAAACGATTGAAGACAAGAAAGAGAAAAAACGCCATATCAAAGCTGTGGAGCGTGGAATACGTAAGCAGTATGAGCCAACGGTGCGCAAGATTACCAAAACGCAGGGCAAATTGTTGGTGAAACTTATTGACCGTGAGTGTGGTCAGACAAGCTTTGAGATGATAAAAGCATTTCTTGGGCCGGTTAGGGCGAACATGTATAATGTGCTCAGTTCGCTATTTGGCAACAATCTCCGCAAGCACTATGATCCTGAAGGGGAAGATAGAGAGATAGAGAAGATAGTTCGCAAGGTAGAGAGTGGACAATTGTAATGGTAAAGAAATATGCCATAGCATTTTTGTTATGTTTCATCTCTTTGGTCGTTTTTAGCCAGGAAGATGAATGGGCAGAGTTTGCGGAGGAGTATATAGAGGAATTGACGACAGAGGAGGACGGAACAACTGGACTCTATGAGGAGTTGATGGAAATGCACCGTCACCCGTTGGATATAAACAGGGCGCAGAAGGCAGACCTAATGCGTATGCCGTTTTTAACCGAGGAGCAGGCAGACTCCATCCTTAGTTTGGTGAGTAAGTCACACGGGTTATTGTCGATGGGGGAACTTATGTTTGTAAAGAACCTGTATCATAAGGAACGCAAATATCTTGCATTGTTTTTCTTTTGTTCGTCCGAAAACGGCCCTTATCGCAAGAAGCATGCCCCTGATTCTTTAAAAAATCGTCCGCGCAACTCAGTCTTTGCCGAGGAAGCAAAAGGATTGCGTACGGACTTGTCTGTAACAATGGGAGTTCCGCTGTATAAGCGCGAAGGATTTAAGTCACACACTCAAGAGGAATTGCAACGTGATCCAAACTGTCAGTATTTAGGCAACAATGTGTCTACCACATTGCGCTATCGCTCTTCACTGAACAACCGTATACTTTGGGGACTGACCGCACAGAAAGATGAGGGCGAGCCATTTGCTGCACATGGCAACGGATTGTATGACTCTTATTCTGCTTTTGTTATGGGCAAAGGTGAAGGACCAGTAAAAAAATGGATTGTAGGAGACTTCACGGCACACTTTGGCCTGGGGCTTACTATAGGCTCTTCGGGCGCCGATCCCATGAGTGTGTTAGCAACAACGAGACCAAGGCAGGCAGGCTTTACTGCTCATACGGCAACTGATGAAGCATTGTTTCTTAGAGGCGGCGCAATAGATATTATTTTTGGCAAAATTAACGTAAAAGCCTTTGGCTCATGGCGCAAACTTGATGCTACGCTAAAAGGCGATAGCATCTCGACAATTATTACTGATGGCTATCATCGCACGCCGCTGGAGATGAACAAGCGCCACAATATCTCTGCCCTACAAGGCGGAGTATCGGTGGGTGCTGACCTAGGAATCCTGCAATTGGGTGTCAATGCTGCGCTTACTCATTATGACACTCCTTATTGTAGGCCCACATCATTGTATCGCAAATATTATTTTCAGGGTAATAATTTTGGTAATTACAGCTTGACTTACTCCACGCAGCAGGGTGCTCTGAAACTATGGGGTGAGACAGCAATCTCTCAGCAAGGTGGATTGGCAGCACTTCATCGTCTGCAATTTGCGCCGCACCACAAGATTATAGTTAATCTGTTGCATCGATACTATTCCAAACATTATCTTGCTACCTCGGCGCAGAGTTATCGCACGGGTTCGCGCATCCAGAATGAACACGGTGTGATGCTGGGCATCAGCCTGGAGCCATTCAGGCAATGGGTGGTCAAGAGTTTTTTGGATGTAGCACATTTCCCGTTTGCAGTGTATGCGAGCCAAAATCCCAAAAACAGCGTATCGGCAATGTTGCAAATGGAATATACTCCATACAATACAACAACGTGGCTGCTGCGTTATAAGTTGCGCTCGCGACCGGACGATAATAACGTGGGACAGCCTGACAGCAGGGTGCAGCATACCCTAAAAGCCCAATGGCGCTATTCGGGAAAAGTCTGGAAGTTGACTTCTACAGCAGATTTCACGCTGCTCTCGCAGCCAGACAAAGAACAGACCAGTGGATGGATGTTGTCGCAAAAGGCGTCGGTGGCTGTAACCAAAGCAACGCGATTGAGTATGGCAGGAGCCGTTTTTCATACTGATTCCTATGCAGAAGCATTAAGGCTGTATGAGCCGATTTTGCTGTATTCAGGCGGCTATCCGGCATGTTATTATCATGGAGGGCGCCTATCGGCATCGGTGCAGCACACGATGGGGCCCCTGTCAATGGCAGTGAAATATGCATTGACGCATTATACCAATCGCGACAGCATAGGCTCAGGATTAAGGCAATATAATGGTTCAACACTACAAGATATTCTTATTCAGGTAGCGTTGCGCTTCTAATTTCAAAAAAATGATTACTTTTGCAGACACCATATTTATATATATAAAGAAAGATTTATGGCAACAGTAATATATCCTTCCCCTATATTTGGTCCCGTTCACAGCCGCAGATTGGGCATCTCGCTTGGCATCAACTTGATGCCTGCAGATGGGAAAGTGTGTACGTTTGACTGTATCTACTGCGAGTGTGGGTATAACGCTGATAGGCGTCCTCGTGACAAAAGGCCTACGCGCCAACAGGTGCAGACGGCACTTGAGACTAAGCTCAAAAAGATGAATACGGAAGGGCTATTGCCCGATGTGCTTACTTTCGCGGGAAATGGTGAGCCGACAGCGCATCCTGATTTTCTGAATATTATCAGAGACACGATAGTTCTTCGTGACCATTACTGTCCGGGAGCCAAGATTAGCGTGCTCAGTAATGCCACCTTGATTACCAGACCTAAGGTTTTTGAAGCACTGCTACTTGTGGACAACAATATTTTGAAGTTAGACACTGTTGACCTAGAATATATACATAGAGTAAACCGTCCGACGGGAGACTATGATGTGAGGGTGCTGATAGAGAAGATGAAAGAGTTTGCCGGTCACGTCATCATTCAGACCATGTTTATGCATGGCACTATCGGCACGCAGGATGCCGGCAATGTCAAGGAAGAGTATATAGCTCCGTGGCTGGAGGCAGTAAGGGAAATCGGTCCGCAGCAGGTGATGGTTTATACTATCGACCGCGAAACACCTGACCATGACTTGCGCAAGGCAACCCATGAGGAGCTTGATAATATAGTGAGACGCATAGAGGCACTTGGTGTCAAAGCAACCGCATCGTATTAAATAAGAACGGCGAACACGACAGTTAAACACACACTATTATGATAAAAGAAAGTTGGAAAGAACAGGGCTTTATTGACGAGCCAATAGCCGAACAGATAGACATACGGGCGGAGATACGCCGTATGTGTAAAGAAAAAAACGCAGTCATCCTGGCACATTACTACACTGACCGTCCGCTGCAGGAGATAGCCGATTTTATTGGCGACAGTCTGGCTCTGGCGCGTGAGGCAGCCAAGACCCAGGCAGATATCATCGTGATGTGTGGCGTGCACTTCATGGGTGAGACTTGCAAGATACTCTGCCCTGCAAAGAAAGTGCTGATACCAGACCTTAACGCCTCGTGTTCGCTGGCGGAGAGCTGTCCAGCAGACGAGTTTCGTAAGTTTACTGAGGCGCACCCCGACCATAAGGTCATTTCATACGTCAACACTACCGCTGCCACCAAGACAGTCACCGATGTCGTCGTCACCTCCAGCAATGCCCGCCAAATAGTTGAGTCATTCCCCAAGGATCAGAAGCTGATATTTGGTCCCGACCGCAATCTGGGCGAGTATATCAACTCTATTACTGGGCGCAATATGTTGTTGTGGAACGGGGCATGCCATGTGCATGAGCGTTTCTCCGTAGAGGCGATACTCAAGTTGAAGGAGCAGTACCCTGAGGCCAAGGTGCTGGCGCATCCAGAGTGTAAAGGGCCTGTGGTAAAACTTGCCGATGTTGTCGGTTCTACAGCAAGGCTGCTCAATTATGCGGTAAATAGTGAGTACCGCCAGTTTATTGTGGCAACCGAGAGCGGCATCCTTTTTGAGATGCAGCGTCAGGCACCCGACAAGACATTCATCCCTGTGCCCCCCAGTCATCCTGAGGCAGACGCACAGCAGGGAGTCACCTGCAGCTGCAACGAATGTGCATACATGCGCCTCAACACACTGGAGAAACTATACAACACTCTGCGCTACGAGTGGCCAGAGGTAAAGGTAGCACAGAGTGTGATAAAGCAGGCTCGCAAGCCTATCGATGCAATGCTGCGTATCAGCGAGGAGCTGGGAATCTCGTAAAAACTATTTCGCAATAAAGAGGAAGTAATTCTTTTTGCCTTTTTGCACGAGCAGATATTTATTACCGATAAGGTCGCTGTCAGAGAATGTATATTCTGTGTCGGCGATCTTCTCTTTATTGATGCTCACGCCGCCGCCCTTCACCATCTTGCGGAACTCGCCTTTCGAGGGGAAGCAATCGGTCGTCTCTGCAAGCAGATCTACAGCTTTGGCACCCACGATGGTGGCAGTAGGCAGTTCATACTGCGGCACGCCCTCAAATACGCTGAGCAGCGTAGCCTCATCCAGATGGAGCAAGCTCTCTTTGGTGGCTTTGCCAAAGAGTAGGTTGCTGGCTTCCACAGCAGTCTCGTAGGCTGCGCGACCGTGCACAAGCACTGTTACTTCTTCGCCCAGTCGCTTCTGCAGTATGCGACGACCAGGGTCAGCGCGGTGCTCAGCAATAAGCGTTTCTATTTCCTCTTTGCTGAGTGAAGTGAAAATCTTTATGTAGCGCTCGGCATCCTCGTCAGTGACATTGAGCCAGAACTGATAGAACTTGTATGGCGTGGTGCGGTTAGCATCGAGCCACACATTGCCGCTCTCTGTCTTGCCGAATTTGCGACCGTCGCTCTTGGTGATGAGCGGGCACGTGAGGGCGTATGCCTCTCCACCGGTGGTGCGGCGTATGAGCTCGGTGCCAGTGGTGATATTGCCCCATTGATCAGAGCCACCCATTTGCAGTTTACAGTTGCGGTGGGTGTTGAGATATAAAAAGTCGTAGCCCTGCAGCAGTTGATAAGTGAATTCTGTGAAGCTGAGTCCGTCACTGGCCTCGCCGTTGAGTCGGCGTTGCACGGAGTCTTTTGCCATCATGTAGTTCACCGTAATATGCTTGCCCACCTCGCGTGCAAAGTCGAGGAAAGTGTAGTCTTTCATCCAATCGTAGTTGTTGACCAACTCTGCGCGGTTGGGCATGTCGCTATCAAAGTCAAGAAAGCGAGCCAATTGCTTCTTGATGCACTCCACGTTGTGGCGCAGAGTCTCTTCGTCGAGTAGGTTGCGCTCCTGGCTCTTGCCAGAGGGGTCACCAATCATGCCCGTAGCTCCGCCAATGAGGGCGAGGGGCTTATGGCCGCAGCGCTGCAGGTGGCGTAGCATCATCACGCCGCAGAGATGACCGATATGTAGGCTGTCAGCTGTAGGGTCTATGCCTACGTATGCGGTAGTGGGTTCCTTGGCAAGTTGTTCTTCGGTACCAGGCATGATTTGATGGAGCATGCCTCTCCATTTTAATTCTTCTACGAAATTCATATTTAATATGCTATATAACGAGTTACTATTTTACGACTAGAATCTTGGCGACTACGCCATTTTTGCCCTCGGCGTCGGAGGCAATCACGTGATAAATGCCAGTGGACACGCGATCACCGGCTTTGTCGCGACCGTTCCATACAAAGGTGCCGCCTAGTGAAGTACCTTGCGCCACAAGCAAACCACTGGTGGTGGTAATCTTGACATCGCTGTCGGCAGTGAGGCCGGTGATGCGAATTTGTCCGTTATAAGTAGGTCTTACAGGATTGGGGAAGACCTTTACGTTTTTTTTGCTGAGGCTTTCTGCGGGCTCAGTAGCATTGCCGCGATAGGTAACAAGCCCTTTGTCAGTACCTATGAACAGCAATCCGTTATCGGGACGCAGTGCGAGCGAGAGGATGCAGTCGGATAACAGTGGTGAGTTGTCGGCAGTGAAATGTTCGACAATCACCAGTCCGTCTTCGCTTACGAGGTAAAGACCATTGTTAGTTGTGCCGAGCCACTTGCGGTTGGCGCCATCTACGGCAACGCATTTCACTGGCACTCCGTCAAGCAGGTAGTCGGCATAGTTGGTACCGTCATTGCGTGGAATGAGTGGGCGGCGGAATGTCTGTTTGTTATCAAAGATAGTGGTGGGATTCTCAAGCACAAAGACTCCTTGGTCAGTGCCTATCCACAGCTGATCGTTGCGGTCGAAGGCAGCGTGATATAGCTGGCTTATCTGCGTGGTGGTGCCGTTCTGGTCGGTGAATGTGGTGCAGAAAGCAAATTTATCATCGCTTTTGTTGGAAAGAGTATTACTATAGTTAAGACACGCTATGCCGGCCAGATTAGTTCCTGCCCAGCGCCTGTGAGTCATCCATACCCACCCGCGACTATCAAAGATGTAGTGGTCAAATGTAGGATAAGCCTTTATTTCGGGGTAGTAGAAACTCTCCCATGTCATATCGGGCTTCATCACTCGGATGATGGTGTCCACCTGATTGTTGAACATCCACAGGTTGCCGTTGCTGTCGTATTTGGCACCGCAGAGACGGTTATACACTTTGTAGTTTGCTCTTTTGGGATAAATGCTGGAGATGGGACTATTGTCGTTGTTGTAAAGTTTTATGAAGTTGCCGTTGCGGTATTCGTAGAGGCCGGCAGTGGCTGATGAGGCAAAGTGGTGGTTGGCGTCTTTGGGATCTTGCACGAGCGAGGTCATGTTAGAGTACTGCGCGTCGGTCCAAATGGCTATGCTGTCTTCGGGGAAGTTAAACCATTTGCCGTTTTCGAACATCATGAGAGTGCCATTAAATAGCGTCTGGCCACTATAATTGAGCGCACCGCCAGCCACCAGCAAGCGGTTTTTGTCAGTGAGCTGCATATTGTGGAAGTAGTTGCGCACAGGACTGTTGGGCACGATGCTACCTCCATCGGCAACGAGAGTCTTATTGCCCAGACTGTCGCCGCTGACTATGTAGGCTTGCAGGCCAAGGGTGCCGCACGCAGCCCATAGGTGGGTACCGTCGCTGCTCAGGTCACGGAAATCATTGTCAAGACTATAGGTGTTGAAGTGGAGTTTGTTATTCATGGTGACGATGGTGGTAGGATTGCAGAGCACCAAGTCGTCGCCATAGCTGGAGCAGCGGGTAAACGTGCCTTCATACAGACGTTCAGTCTGGGCTGTGGCAGTATCAAAAGAGTAGAGGCCTGTTTTATTGTTAAAGGTATAAATCTCGTCGCCGAAGGCAATGAGTTTGTGCATGTAGGAGTTGGTCTTTCTTTTCCAGTTTGTACGGTCTAAGAGATTGGTATGCTTACTGCCAACATAGATTCCGTCAGGGCCCAGGGCATATATATTGTCTTCGTCGCCAATAGCGCAGCGCACGACGAAACCTGTTTCGTAGGCGTTGGTGTATTCGGCTTTGTGCAAGTTGATTTCCACTACGCCGAAGTTGGTAGCCAGATAGGCTGTCTGTCCTTTTATGGTGACGTCGTTAATTGTCTTGTCGGTGTAAGCAGAGTTTTTATATTGGGGGATATTGATGATACTGTCTTGCACGTCGAGGATGTCGATGTTATAATCTTGGTAGATGAGCAACAACAAGTCGAGATCTTCACAATAGGCGATGTGGGTGATGTCGGTGCTACTCAGTCCGGAGGACTTGCTATAGGTCTGTGCTTTGTCGCTGCCGAAGGTGTAGCTGAACAAACCACCGGATGCCACAGCATAGACTTTGTCATACACAGGCAGACATTGGGTAACATCGTGGTAGGAGATATACGATTTCCAATCACCGGCCTTGCCGATGAGCGGGAGAGAGAAGGCCAGGGTAAGAATGATTAGAAGCTGTTTCATAGTTTAATACTCAATGTTCAGTTGTTAAGATATTCTATTAGTTTTGCAACAGCGCGGGCACGGTGACTGATTTGATTTTTTATGTCTTCACCCAACTGTGCAAAGGTCTTGCCTGTATCTTCGGGTATGAACACGGGGTCGTAGCCGAAGCCTTTGCGACCGAGAGCTCTGGTGGTGATAGTGCCGCGCACCTCGCCACTGAACAGATGCTCCTCGCCCCCCTGGATGAGGGCAATGGCGGTGCGGAATCGGGCGTTGCGATTGCTAATGCCCTTCATCTCATGGAGCAGTTTGCGCATGTTGGCTTGTGAGTCTTGATCATCGCCGGCATAGCGCGCTGTGTGCACTCCTGGTGCACCACCGAGTGCTTCTACCTCCAACCCTGTGTCATCGGCAAAACAGTCGAAACCGTAGTTGTCATAGACATAGTGTGCCTTTATCAGAGCGTTGCCTTCCAGAGTGTCGGCTGTTTCGGGAATATCTGCATGGCAGCCAATGTCTGCGAGACTTAAGACTTCTGTTTCATCGTGAAGAATAGCACGAATCTCGCGCAGCTTATGCTCATTGTTGGTGGCGAAGACTATCTTGTTCATTTTTTGCTTTCTACTTATATATAACGCGCGAAGTACTTATTTATTTTACTTGCCCTTGATGCGGTCGAAGCCATTGCCGAAGACACCGACCACTTTACTCTGCGAAACGAAAGCCTTGGGATCGATAGTCTTGATGACGCGGAAGATAAACGGACTCTCCCTGCGTCGGGCCAGCACCACCAGCACCTTGTGATGTTGCTTAGTGTACCAACCCTGACCGTCAAGCACGGTAACACCGCGACCTGTCTTGGCTATTTCGGCTGCTATCTCGTCGTATTTTTCTGAGAAGATAAAGAATTGCACTGATTGGCGGTCGCGGTTCATGACGTAATCAATCATCATAACTTCTATGAACAGCGTGCAGTAGCCGTAGATTAGCAGCCTTACTTCGTGGAATACCAGGAAGCTGCTCGAGATGATAAGCAGGTCGGCTATCATGATGCCCTGTCCAATGCTGATGTCGCGGTAGTGATTGACAACTGCTCCCACGATATCGGTGCCGCCAGTGCTACCATTGCCCAGAAAGACCAAACCAAGTCCGATGCCCTCGATGATGGCACCTATTATGCACGCCATAAACATGTCGTGCTCGCCCAGCACCTGCGGCAGCATGCCGTGTTCATCACCAAACCATGCGGGAATAGCCCACAGCACAAAGGTCATGAAGGCGATACCATAGATGGTGTTGGTCATAAACTTGAAGCCCAGTATCTTGAGGGCAACAACCAGCAGCACAATATTGATAAGGAAGTAGGTAACTGTTACTGGCAACCCTGTGACATAGAATACGATGGCGGCCAAACCGGTGGTGGCACCAGGAGTGATGTGATACGGCAGCTGGAAGAGCGTAAATCCGATGGCATACATTATTATACCCAGCGACATCAGGCTGACATCGTGCGCTATGTGACGAAATTTGGGTTTCATTAATTCCATAATGATAGGGAATAGGAAAAGTTATTTCAGTACAATGTTTATAATGCGGTGAGGCACAACTATAATCTTGACTATCTGCTTGCCGTCGGTGTAGCGGGCTGTGGACTCGGCCTGCATCACGGCTTGCTCGATGTCTTCTTTGGAGGCATCAGGTGCAAAGTCCATGGTAAAGCGGGTCTTGCCGTTGAATGAGACGCTGAGCGTCTCGGTGTCTTCCTTCAAATATTCTTCGTTAACCTCTGGCCACGGGGAGTCGCAAACGCTGTCGGTATGGCCGAGCACTTCCCACAACTCCTCACACAGATGGGGTGCAAATGGTGCAAGCAGTTCTACGAGCGACTCGAGCACCGACTTGGCACTACACTTCTGCTGCGCCAGCTCGCCAACGCAAATCATGAATGCGCTGATGGCGGTGTTATAGGAGAAGCTCTCGATATCTTGGCTCACCTTCTGTATCAGTTTGTGGATGCTCTTCAGGTTTTCCTTGGAGGGCTCGCTGTCGGTGGGCAGCAGTTGGCCGTCACGGCTGTAGAAGAGTCCCCACACCTTGCGCAGGAAGCGGAAACATCCGTCAATGCCATTGCTGTCCCAAGGCTTCGACTGACTGATGGGGCCGAGAAACATTTCATAAAGCCTGAGTGTGTCGGCGCCATAACGCTCCACGATGTAATCGGGGTTCACCACGTTGAACATACTCTTCGACATCTTCTCCACAGCCCAACCGCAGATATAGTTGCCGTTCTCCAGTTCAAACTGTGCGTCAGCATATTCCGGTC
>JAGCTG010000141.1 GCA_017963785.1 Bacteroidaceae bacterium
ACTCCCTACGTAATCGAGACCTCCATCGGTGTTGACCGCATGTTCCTCAGCATCATGTGCCACTCCTACGAAGAGGAGCAGCTCGAGGGCGGCGATATGCGCACCGTGCTCCACCTGCCAGCAGCCCTGGCGCCCGTAAAACTTGCCGTGCTGCCGCTGGTGAAGAAAGACGGCCTGCCTGAGAAGGCGCAGGAGATTATGCAGGAGCTGAAGTTCCACTTCAACTGCAAGTATGAGGAGAAGGACACTATCGGCAAGCGCTATCGCCGACAGGATGCCATAGGCACACCCTACTGCATCACCGTGGACCACGACACACTCAATGACAACACCGTCACCCTGCGCGACCGCGACACCATGGAGCAGCGCCGAGTGAATATCAACGAACTGCGCGCCATTATCGAGGAGCAGGTAAGCCTCACCTCGTTGCTTAAAAGATTATAGGTTATTGGTTATCAATTAGAGATAACTTTCAAATTTCAAATCTCATATTTCAAAAATGAAACGCCACCTTATTATAATTATCGGCCTATTGCTGTGTGCCGCACCGCTGTTCACATCGTGCAGCGAGAGCGATGACAACGGCTCCACCGATGAGTTTTCCAACTGGCAGGAGCGCAACGACCAATACTTTGCCACAGTGCGCAGCAATGCCCTCAAGCAGATTGCCAACGCCAAGCGCGCAAACGGCGACGAATGGCAGAGCCAAAGC
Organism: Bacteroidaceae bacterium; assembly: GCA_017963785.1. Taxonomy (GTDB): domain Bacteria; phylum Bacteroidota; class Bacteroidia; order Bacteroidales; family Bacteroidaceae; genus UBA6382. The sequence continues at coordinate 713 of JAGCTG010000141.1, forward strand.
AACTGGCTTGCATTCCTGAGCTTTAGCCGTAGTGCCACCGCCACCAACAACACATCCCACGACTCTATCTTCGTGGAGGTGCTGGAGCGCGGCACGGGCAGCGGTTGCCCGCTCGCCACCGACAAAGTGCGCGTGTACTACGCAGGGCGCCTCATACCCACCACGCAGCACCCCAACGGCAAGATGTTTGACCACAGCGGACAGTCAGCGCTGATGGAAAAGATTTTTGACCACGCTACCGCCACTCCCGCCGCATTCCCCGTGTCGGAGCTTACCCGTGGTTTTGCCACCGCAGTGCAGCACATGCATATCGGCGACAAGTGGCGCATCTATGTGCCCCAGGAACTGGGATACAAGGATGCCAAGCGCACAAATGTGCCCGCCTACTCTACCCTCATCTTCGACGTGGAGCTGGTGCAGTTTGCCCGCGCTGGCGTCAACCTGCCGGATTGGAATTAAGACCTTTAACTTAGATTGCAATGACCATTAATATCAACGGAAAACTTCTCGACCTCTCTACCGCGAGAGTGATGGGCATAGTCAATGTGACGCCCGACTCGTTCTACGCCGAGAGCCGCGTGAGCGGCGCCGACGACGTGGTAGAGCGCGTACGCCAGATGCTCAGCGATGGCGCCGACATCATTGATGTGGGAGCCTACTCCTCGCGCCCCGGAGCTGACGACGTGAGTTGCGCACAAGAGATGAAGCGACTGCGCATAGGGCTGCAAGCAATACGCAAGGCTGCGCCCGAAGCGGTCATTTCCGTTGACACCTTCCGCGCCGACGTAGCGAAGATGTGTGTGGAGGAATATGGCGTAGCCATTATCAACGACATCTCCGGCGGAATGCTCGACGCCGACATGTTTCGCACCGTGGCAGCGCTTCACGTGCCCTATATCATGATGCACATGCAGGGCACTCCGCAGACCATGCAAGTCGCGCCACACTACGACGACCTGATGGAGACACTAATGCTCTACTTCAGCGAGCGCATCAACCGTCTGCACGACATGGGAGTGTGCGATATAATCGTCGACCCGGGCTTCGGCTTTGCCAAGACACTCGACCATAACTACGAACTGATGGCGCACCTGGACGAACTGCGCGAGCTGCAGTGCCCCCTGCTGGTAGGCGTATCTCGCAAGAGCATGATCTACCGTCTGCTTGACACCACTCCCCAAGAGGCGCTCTGTGGCACCACCGCCCTCCACATGCTGGCGCTGATGCACGGAGCCGACATCCTTCGCGTGCATGATGTGAAGCCCTGCGTAGAAACAATAAAAATATATAACAAATATAAGCAATATGATAACGATAGGCATTAAGGACGTCATTGACATTATCCTCGTTGCGCTCCTGCTATTCTACATCTACAAGCTGATGAAGCGCTCCTACGCCGCCAACATCTTCACCGGCATCATAATCTTCATCATAGCATGGATAGTTGTGTCGCAGGTATTCAACATGCGTCTGCTCGGCACCATCTTCGACAAGGTGGTCAGCATGGGACTCCTCGCATTGGTGGTAGTGTTTCAGGAAGAGATACGTCGTTTCTTCTCCTCCATCGGCACACGCCGCGTGGGCATCTTCCGCATCTTCGGCAGAAGACACCGCCAGCAGGCCAGCCACCAAGACATCATGCCGATAGTGCTTGCATGCAAGAAGATGAGCGATGATAAGGTGGGCGCCCTCATAGTGATGGAGCGCGCCGTGGGCTTGGGCGAATACATCAGCTCGGGCGAGGAAATCGACGCCAAGATAAACAACAGCCTAATCCAGAATATCTTCTTCAAAAACTCACCTCTTCACGATGGCGCGATGATTATACGCGACGGCCGCATCGTAGCCGCCGGCTGCATTCTGCCCGTAAGCCACGATAGCGAGATACCCAAGAGCCTGGGACTGCGCCACCGCGCGGCCCTCGGCATTGTGGAGAAAAGCGATGCACTCGCCATCATCGTGTCGGAAGAAACAGGCAATATCTCCATAGCACACAACGGCAAGTTCCAACTTAAGGTAACGCCCGACGAAATGGAAACAATGCTTACACAAGATTGATAAAATAAAGTAATACCTCGTCAACTCATAAAGTCGTCAACTTATGAAAAAATCGCTTCTTATATTACTGATGTTCTGTGTTCAATGTTCTGTGTTCAATGAACTTTTCGCACAGACATGGCAAGCGAAAATCGACACCATGTGGGCGAGCCACCGCTACGAGCAACTGGGCGACAAATACACCGTCAGCAATTCCGACTACAGGATTCTCAACGGGTGGTCGTCTAACGGCGCCACCGTCGTATATTATTGGCGCATTGCCCCAGGGCGTATCCGTGCTGACCTTGTCTATACGCCAGCTTATATGCGTCCGCCCGTCTTCGGCATAAAGATTATTCGTGTCAATACCGGTGACATTATTTACAAAAACACTATTACTACCACTGTTTACAAGAAAGAGAAGACAACCATCGAAGCTTTCGGCCCCATCAACATTCCCGCCGACGAATACTACCGCGTGGAGTTTACCGTTGACAAGCCATCAAATGTCAGCAACATTAACTATTTCCTCATACAAAGAGAAAATGCCCTACCCGTCACCACTATGTCCAATATGGGCGGCACAGGCAGCCATCTCTTTGACTTCGGCACCACTGACCCCCTGGCTCCCGCCGGCAACGCCTACGACTGGGCATACGTAGAGGGCATGGTGCTCAGCGAGCATCAGCATCCATGCGACTACTTCATGACCATCGGCGCACTCAACAGCTATATGGGATTCCAGACCAACGGACGCATCAACGACGGCACCGACTTCAATCGCCGTGTGCTCTTCTCTGTGTGGGACAACGGTAATACCGACGAAGACCCCGACTTGCCCGAATACATGCAGGCCGAAGTGTTTGACTACAACCACGAGGGAGTGTCAGGCCACGGCGGTGGCGAAGGCTCCACCGGCTCGGTAATGTTTAAGGACAAGGCATGGTACTGGCAGCCCGACCACTGGGTACAGTTCCTGCTCAATGTGCGCCCTGAGAACGTAAGGATTACCATGAAAGACAAATTCGGCAACGACTCCATCGCTGAGGCCGAAAATACCATCATGACCGCATGGTACAAGATGGACAACTGGCCCGAGTGGCAGTATATGGCATCCATTCGCGCTGCGTTTATCAACCAGCTCATCGGCGGATGGTACAGCTTCATCGAAAACTTCGGCGGCAACGAGGGCTGGGGCAAACACCGCGTCAACTATCGCCATGCTTTCATGCGCTCCGCTGCCAGCGGCGAATGGTACAACCGCAACTATGTCAACTTCTTTCCCTGCTACACCGCCGAGCGCCCCAAATCGGAGGCCAGTCATGGCGCTTCGGGCACCATGGACAACACCTTCTTCCTGGAATACGGAGGCTACAACGTACACTACGACAGCGCGCACTACACCTCGCTAGTCACCGACAAGACCTGCGTGGATACCATCAATCTCGACCGACTCAACACCCGCATTGACTCCGCCCTCAAGCTCTCCAACCGCTATTACATCAACCAAGGCATCAATAAGAGTTGTCCAGAATACCCCAAGACCGACTGGACTGCTACCTCCTCCGATGGTGTCAACCCCTCCCACGCTCTTGACAACGACAAAAACAGCCATTGGTATGCTACCGGCGAAACCCACACCATTGACTTCCACGCACAGCAAGACCATGTCGTGAGCTCATTCATCGCCACCTCTGCAGCTAACAGGTGCCGCCTCGTAGATGTATACACCTCCGACGACGGAACAAATTGGGAACTCGCCGCTGACAGCATCTATATGCACAATCACAACAACTGCGAGGTAACTCTGCCTCACACCGTAAAAACAAAAAACATAAGGCTCGTATTCTACGACCATGTCAACGGCAACTACATTCAGCTCCACAATATTGTGTTCAAGGGCGACTATGACCTTGACGCCCTCAA
>JAGCTG010000142.1 GCA_017963785.1 Bacteroidaceae bacterium
GCTTTGCCCAACGATCACCTGCGTCATAAACGAAGTCATCTTCCTCATCGTCATAGAGGAACTTCTTTACGTCAACAGGAGCAACGAGGGTTGCCTCAACAGCGGTAATCTCGTTGGTCGGGTTGGTAAGATACAGGGTTACGGGGATCTTGGACAGATCGTCGGTGCTCTCCACAAGGATGGTCAGCACGTTGTCGCTGCCGTCGATGGTCTCTGCGCCGGGATAGAATGCACCAGCCTTAGCGAAGCCCTTGCTGCCGCTGCCACCGATGATGGCGGTGTAGATAGCCACTACGTCAGCGGTGTTGACGCTACCGTCGCGGTTAACGTCAGCTGCCTCACGGGTGAAGCCGCTCTCGCTGCCCTTCTCGATGAAGGTGTAAACAGCCACTACGTCAGCGGTGTTCTTGTTGCCGTCGCCGTTAACGTCGGCGGGCTCAGTGCCAGAAGCTGCCCAGTCGAGACCAACAGCCTCGAAGGTAAGAGCTGTTTCGCCCTCAACCTCACCGGTGAAGAATGCGGGATCAACATAGCCCTTAAGAGGAGCGATGCTAACAGCCTCTTCGATAACTCTGAGCTCTACAGAAGCGTCTGCCTCCTCAGAAGCCGGGGTATTGGCGAAGTAAGCCTTGCCTACGGGTATCGGGGTGATATTGAGTGCACCCACAAGACCATTGGCTGTGCCGGGCTTGTCAACGATGACATCGGTGGTAGGAGCGGGAACGAGCAGGTCGTTTGTCTCCTCATCAACAACTACTACGAAAGGCTCGCCAGCTTCGAAGCTGTCCTTCTCGTAGAGCTCTACGGTAGTAACATCGCCTTCCTTGGTCATATTTCTTACAGCATAGAACTGGATGCCGTCGTTGAACTCGGAGAGTCCCTCAACAGGGAACGGGAGAGTCTGAACGCGAGTGCCACCTGCGATAACAGGAATTACAACGCCCTCGATGTCGCTATCAACCTCACGGAATGTCCAGTAAGAAGCGTGAGCTGTGGAGTTAGCATACCAACCAACGATAGCCTTGCCGGCAGCAGCACAGTGGAGACCTACGCGAGCGGAGTTGTCCTTCTGGCTGATTATGTAAACGGTGTTACCATTGTCAAGGTTGATGGCAACCTCAAACGGTATAGGCTCGTTGGACATAGTGGTAGTCTTGGAATATGCGTTGGCGCTCTCATTACCCATGTAGAGGCCGGTACCCATATTCTGGATGTAGAATACATTGGGGGTGTCGCCCTCAACGGGGATGAACTGCCACATAGCAGTACCGTTATCGTCGAGAGTGCCGTCGAGGTTCTGGAGCCAGTTTACATTAGCGGTGTTGTTAGCAACGCCAGCATACATGGTGCCTTCCTCAGAGTAGCTGTCCTCATCGTTAGCGTTAACTATGTAGTACCACTTACCGGGCTCGGGCACAACCATATCGTCGAGCATAGCTTTGCGAGCCTCCTTGAGTCCCTGAATAGCGGCATCGATAGCTGTCTTGTCGAGAGCACCAGAAACATCAATACGCTTAGCAACGTCAACAGCAGTCTGATAAGCAGCAACGGTGGCATCGCTCTTGATGTTACCGAAGTTGTCACCAACTAAAGCGCCGGCGATTTCCTTCTCAGCCTGTGCGATGTCAGCGAGCATTCCGTTGGCGTCAACGTAGAGAGCCTGAACGGCATCCATGGCAGCTTGGAGGTCGGCGATGGTCTGCTCAGTAACGGTGCCATCGTCGATAGCCTTGCGGGCAGCGGTGATCTCAGCCTTGAGAGCGTCGGCTGCATCCTTCATGCCGTCAATATAGTAGTACTGCGAAACCTCCTCGCTAATGGTAGCGGGATAGAGGTTGAACTCAGCGTAGGTGAAGTAAGCGGTACCGCCGGTCATCTCCTCCATGTCGAAGCGGAGATACTTGTAGGCCTTGCCGAGCTGGATGATGTTAGATACATAGTATTTTCCACCTGCAACGCCGTAAGGATTGATGGTGGTAATCTTCTCCCACTGGTCGGTGCCAACGGTGTAGCCTGTAGTATCGTTGCTAGCATAGATAGCAATCTGGATGGGCTGGCTGAGCACGTCGGTGCGAGTGGTATCGGTGGTGCCTGCGTTGAAACGACGAGCGGTGCGGAGCACGAACTCACTTACAGGAGTCTTGCTGATATCAACAGCAAGGTAAGGAGTCTTATCCTGGTGTGCATCGGGCCATGCATATCCGCTATAGTGAGAGTGGAAGAATGCGTGGAGATGGTCGGGGCCGAAGTTGGTGGCTGTGCCGGAGTCGTACCAGTCGCCATCATCATTCTGCTTCCATGTTGCGCTTACAATGCCGTCGATAAGGGCAGCGTAGCGACCCTCGACAGACTCCTTACAGTTGGAGAAGAACTGGCAACCCTCCTCGCCCGGAGCCTTGGTGTCGTCGGCCTCGGTAATGAGCGGAGCACTGAAGTTGGGAGCAACCTCAAAGAGCTTGTCGTAGAGAGTGGTAGCCTTAGATGCCAGAGGAGCGAGCTCTGCCACGAGAGCCTGCTGTGCAGCATAAGACTCAGCTGCCTCGATAAACTCCTGGTCGGTAACAGTGCGGAGATACCATGCGGAGCCATTGTCGGCGCCGGTGTCCCAGGTAACGATGTCACCGCTCTTACCGCCACCACCACTGTGGCTCTCGGTGTGCATACCGTGAGTGTTGTAGGTGTTGGCAATCAGCCACTGGCTCTGGCCAAGAGATTTGAAGGTAATTGGGCGGGTGGAGCTCTCAACAACATAGCACTTCTTGGAATAACCATCCTCGTTAGGACCATTATAGTCGTAGCCGAACTTGGCATTGGTCAGTCTCCAATGGGTGTCGTCGCCGTCACCATACTTGGTGAGGTGCCAGAGGAACTCATAGCCCTTGTTGTCATAGACAGTCTCCTGATTGAAGTCCATCCATCTTACAGGACTTGATACGTCCTTTACATAAACACCCTTCTCCACACCCTGCTGGTCGAAGAATGCACTGTAACCACTAACGATGAAGTAGTAACCTTCCTTTACAGGATTGATGGCACTGTCACCGTTAAGAGCCTCACGGGCTGCCAAGAGAGTCTCATACAATTCATTGAACTGATCGTCGGTAGTGCCGGGCTCAACGAGGGCCTCAACACCAGCTTCGTAAGCTTCATTGAAAGCATCTACCAGTGCAGCGTTATACATACCTGGGTCATCACCCTTCAAGTAAGTGATGTCGGCCTCAGCGATGAGGTCAACGAGCTCCTGCAGTTTGTCCTTTGGGCCGTTCAACTCAACAGTCCACAGCTGCCAGGAAACGTATTCGTTCCAAGGCTCGAAAGCGAGGTTCTCGCCCTGATAGCCAAGCTTGTACTGGAAGGTTGTTCCTGCGGCACTACTGCTGGTTCCTTCTCGACCCTCTACAGTCTTGTTACGGGCAAGCACAAAGCCATCAGCAGAGTCACCTTCTCTTACCTGAGCACGCCAGCTATCCTCAGAGCCAGCCTGCATCAAGGTGAAGCGGCAAGCAGTAGCCTTATCACCGAACTCGGCATTGATACCGGCATAGCTGAAGTAGTCGTAACCATCGTAGGGGTTACCGCTGTCCGCAAAGAAGTTCTCCTCAAAAGGACACTCCTGCCAATAGCCATCCTTGCCTACATTCTTGAGAACATAGAGGTCATAGCCATCGTCGGACTTCTCACCGGTGGCCTCAAACTGCCAGAGGTAAGTGTCGTCAAGCAAAGAGATGCCAGTACCATTGGTGGCGTTGGCAAAAGGCTGGGGGACCGAGCTTGCGTTATAGAGCGCATAAGTAGTACCCATTACGGGCGCATCAGCCTTCTGAACGAGGTGATACTTCTGCGCACTAACGCTCACTGCTGCAACAAACATTGCAATCAGTGCGATTAAAGAATAAATCTTTTTCATACGCTTAAAAATTAAAAAGGTTAATAAAAATGTTATGCTAATTTCGTAATTAGTATTGATAGGCAAAAATACATATTTTCTTTTTCCCTCCAAGTTTTTTGTGCCAAAAAAATGCTTTTCGCTGAATAAAGCCGCGTATTTATTCAGTTGCGATGAATTTTATGGGCATATCTGAATAAATAA
>JAGCTG010000143.1 GCA_017963785.1 Bacteroidaceae bacterium
CCAACGAAGAAAAAGGCGGCTTGGGTCTCGACAATGTCCGTAAGCGCCTCAATCTGCTTTATGGCAACCGTTACGCCCTCAGCATCCATAATGATGCTGAGATATATTCCGTAGAACTAAATATACCATTATTATGATACGCTGTCTCGCCATCGACGATGAGCCTTTGGCTCTCTTGCAACTAGTCGGCTATATCGACAAGGTACCATTTCTCCAACTTGCAGCCCAGTGCCAGAGCGCAGTGGAGGCGCGCACATTCTTGGAGCACGATACTGTAGATGCCATCTTCTGCGATATCAATATGCCCGACCTCAACGGCATGGATTTTGTTAAGTCGCTTGCTGTGCCGCCCCTCGTAGTTTTCACCACAGCCTATTCCGAATATGCCATCGAGGGATTCAAGGTGAATGCCGTCGATTATCTGCTTAAACCCTTCGGCCTGCAAGAATTTCAGAGAGCGGCACAGAGAGTGAAAGAAAGGATAGACGCAGGGCGTACTGCGGAGGACAGCGCTGTGCCGCAAACGGACACTCTCTTTCTCAAGACCGAACACCGCGTCATCAATGTCAGCCTTTCTGACATACGTTATGTCGAGGCCATGAGCGAATATCTGAAAGTGTGGTTAGACACCCAGTCCAAGCCTATTGTTACTCTGCTGTCAATGAAAAAAATGGAGGAGCGACTGCCCAACTATTTCATGCGCATACATCGCTCATATATTATCAATCTCAACAAAATTAAGGAGGTCAGCAAAAACTGTGTCTTTTTGGACTCCCAGACAGCCATCCCCATCGGTGACCTCTACAAGGAAGCCTTCCAGGCATATCTCAACACCAGATACCTGGGCAGATAGTCCTCAACAGTCTGTTTACCGTTTACTGTTTAAACTACCTAAATCATTTCCAAAAATGTTGCCTATTTAAATAAATAGTTCCCCATTGAGAAAAAAATGTTACCTTTGCAACATCAAACAATATATTTTATCCGAAATTTCTTTAGAAGAGCTTATTGAGGTATGAAAAGGACGAAACGATGGATGGTAGCTGTGATGGCGTTTTGCGCCATGGGGTCACAGGCACAAGAAAAGGTGGAAATGTTTTATCCGCAGGCCGAATGGTCGAAGGCGGGCGACATTCTGATGCATACACCGGGACAGGAACTGTTCAACGGTGTCATCCACCCCTCTGCAGGATTGTTTGAGGATTACTTTGATGTGGATAAGGCATCGGAAGAGCATCAGGGTTACATCAGCATGCTGGAGGCGAATGGCGTTCGCGTACACACGGTAACAGGCATCCTCAACGAGGTTGGAATTGACAGCCTGAGGACGCTTGCTTCGAATTTGCTGAGATATGACATCAGCAACATTCCTGATGAGGATGCCATAGAAACGGAGAGCTACCGCCAGTCTGTCCTTCAAAAAATGAGCCGTAACGATCTCATCCGCTGCATCTTGCTGCGACCAACGGTGATGCTCTTTAGGACAGACAATAACACGGGTTACGAGGCACAATACATACAGAACCCGCTGATGAACCTCTATTTCACGCGCGACCAGAGCATCACTACCCCTCGCGGTCACGTCATTTGCCGGATGAACTCCAGCCAACGTGCGCCTGAAACGGAGATTATCCGTCTGTGCTACAATCACCTAGGTCTGAAGCCTATCCTCGAAATCAGTGGCAACGGCCGTCTGGAGGGTGGCGACTATATTCCTGCAGGCAATATCTCACTCATCGGCTGCGGCATGCGCACCAATGACGAGGGAATCCGTCAGTTGATGGAGGCAGATGCCTTCGGGCATGATACCATTGTGGTGGTGCGCGACCATAAGCTGTGGCAGATGCAGATGCATCTTGACACCTACTTTAATATTATCGACAAAGATCTCTGTACGATGGTGGGCAGTCGTCTGAATGCAAAGCCTGGAGATCCAGAGTTCAATACCTGTGACATCTGGGCTCGCAAACCTGGAACTTTAGAATACAAACTTTGGAAGCAGAACCTGTCCTTTGTGGAGTATGTCAGGGGTAGGGGCTTCCAGATTATTCCCATTGATATTGACGACGAGTTGCACTATGCCAATAACTTCCTAACCATTGCCCCGCGCCACATCATGGCAGTAGGCGGACAGTCGGAGACACTGAAACAGCGGTTCCGTGATGCAGGCGTCATCGTGGAGTGGATACCACTTGAGAGCTTGATTGACGGCTATGGTGCTGCCCATTGCATGACGCAGGTGCTGCAACGCGAAGCCTGGAAGCCTGGCCGATAGACTAGAGGCTCTCCAGCATCCGCTTGATGACGACGGTGGCGGAGATCTCGCGGTTGGCAGCCTCGGGGATGACGAGCGAGGTGGGAGCCTCGATTACATCATCGCTCACAATCATGTTGCGGCGCACTGGCAGACAGTGCATGAAGTAGGCATTGTTGGTGAGGGCCATGTGTGCGCTGTCTACCATCCAGTCCATGTCTTTGCTGAGCACCTTGCCGTAGTCGGCGGGGCGCGTCACCCCCGGACAACTCCAGTTCTTTGCATACACGAAGTCGGCTCCCTCCAGTGCCTTGCGCTGGTCGTATTCAGGCTGCAGGTCGCCCACAAACTGCGGGTCGAGCTCGTAGCCCTCGGGGCAGGTGTAGACGAAATCTACATCGGCAGCCAGCATCCACTGCGCAAAGCTGTTGGGCACAGCCTGCGGCAGGGCTTTGGGGTGGGGAGCCCAGGTCATCACGACCTTGGGGCGCACAGTCTTTTTGTATTCCTCGATAGTGATAAGGTCGGCGAAAGCCTGGAGCGGATGCACCGTGGCGCTCTCCATGGAGAAGACGGGCTTGCCGCTGTACTTGATAAACTGGTTGATGATGCTCTCGCTATAGTCTGCCTCGCGGCTTTCGAAGCGTGCGAAGGTGCGCACACCGATGATGTCGCAGTAGCTGCTCATCACGGGGATGGCTTCGAGCAGGTGTTCGCTCTTATCGCCGTCCATCACCACGCCGCGCTCGGTCTCGAGCTTCCATGCGCCCTGGTTGATGTCGAGCACTATGACGTTCATGCCGAGGTTCATGGCTGCCTTCTGTGTGGAGAGGCGTGTGCGCAGACTGTTGTTGAAGAATATGAGCAGGCAAGTCTTGTTTTTGCCCAGCGACTGATATTTGTATCGGTCGTTCTTTATCTCAGCGGCTTCTTCGAGTGCTTTCTTCAGGTCGCCGAGGTGCGAGGGATAGAGGAATGTATTCATTAAACTTCTTAAACTTCTTGAATTCCTTATTGCTGCTTGTTTACTGGTTCTCCGAGCCAGCGGGAGAGAGTGGACAGTATCTCGTCTCTTTGCTCCGGGGGCATGTTGTTGATGCGGGTGGAGTGGGAGCCTCTGGGCTTGACATAGACCTTGAGGTTGTTCTTCGGATACTTCTGCAGCCATGTCACACCGGCAGCGGTCCAGGGGTCTATTTCGCCGTAGATGCATATCATCTCCGGGTCGTTTTTCTTGAGGTACTGGGTGATATGCTTCGACACGGTCTTGTCGAACTTGACGTTGCGCAGCTCTGGCGGCAGCATCACGTCGCGCAGGTAGTGCTTGGCGGACTTGATGGACATGTACTTCTTGAATGGTTTGATGTCATAGCCGTAGTAGCCGAGCTCGCGGTAGGCCTGGGCGAAGAACTCTGTGTTGCCGGTGGTGGCGAAGTAGTCGGGGCCTACAATCTTGATGAGGTGATCCAAGAGCTCATCATCGGATGCGGTGCTCCCTGGGATGCTGCTGATGGGGGTGCCCCACTGCCACATGGAGAAGCTGTACTCCAGCACGCAGTAGTCGTACACATCCTCCAGCGGGATGTAGAACTTGAGGTTCTTCTCGTCGCAGTATTTCTTAAAGCGGGGCATAAACTCGCTCTTCTTCTTCATCACTGCGAGTTGGAAATCTTGTATGGCTTTGCGCTCGTCGGCGGTTCCCATTTTGCGCAGAAACGGCTCGTGGCGGCCATCGATCACACCGTAGCACACGGGGCCTACATAGGGAACGGACACGTCAACGTCCTCGGGGTAGTAGGAGCGATACTCCATGCAGGTTTCGCCGCCCTTGCTGATGCCGGTGCTGATCCACTTGCCGGGATAGACAGCCTTCATGGCGGTGACCACCTCGTGCAGGTCGGCCATGGCGTCCACGTCCTTCAGAAACTGCCAGTCGCAGGGCTCGGGCTTGGACTCCTGGAAGAAGCGGTGCTCCACAAACACTATATTAGTATTAAAATAGGTAGAGAGCTCGTTGTTGTAGCGCGGTCCTGCGGCATAGCCGGCGCCGTAGCCCTCGGTAATGACGAGGGTGGGGCGGTCGAGTCCGCGATGCATCACTATCACTCGCTGGGTAAAGCTGCCTTTGTCGGGATTCTTGTGGTCGAGCGGTTGCTTAACCTTCAGTATGTAGCGGCTGTCAAAGCCTGCCTCGTCGGCCACCTCTTTCACTTCTACCACATTGCTGAGGGCTGCCAGCTTCTGCTCCATCACCTTGTCGGCCAGCGCCATCAGGGGGGTAAGGAGCAGAATCAGAAATATCCTAATGTTTTTCATATTGTATTACTTCTTGTTTAGCGCATTTTCGATCTGCGCGGTTATTATTTCGTCGCCGGGATAGCCGCCTTCGGCAATGTTGTCGTAAACATGCTGTCCTTTCTTGTCAGCGATATAATAGGTTGGTATGCCGCGGATGCCAAGGCCGCGCATCAGTCCGTTAAACTCCTTGTCGGTCAGGCGGTAGTGGTAGCCTTTAATGCCGGGGATGGTCTGCTGCCATTTTGCCAGCGGCGATGTCTCGCCTGTGATATACACGAAGGCCACAGGCTTCTCTGCCTTGAGGTAGCTGTCCTTGATGGGGTCGATTTGCTCCATGGCATACATACAGGGGCCGCACCATGTGGCCCAGAAGTCAATAACGACCACCTCGCCCTTAAACTCATTGATGATGGTCTTGAGTATGTTGTCAACGGGGATGCCTGCAGGCAGGGTCTTCACGATTACAGAGTCTTTCTCTGTCTTTTCAGTCGGGATGGCGTTCTCATTGGCCGGCTGCGGCTGCTTGGCGCAGCTGCTGAGGCTGATGATGAGAGCCGTGGTCATAAGTAATAATGTCTTTTTCATAATATTTCAAAGATGTTTAATGTTTAACTAACTTCATAAGGTATTGTCCATATTCGTTCTTCTCCATAGGCTTAGCCACCTCCAGGAGTTTCTCTTTGCTTATCCAGCCCTGCTCAAAGGCAATCTCCTCAAGGCAGGAGACCTTCTGGCCGGTACGCTTCTCTATTACCTCGATAAATGTTGAGGCCTCGCTCAGGCTCTCATGGGTGCCGGTGTCCAGCCACGCAAATCCGCGTCCCATGGTCTGCACTCTCAGTCGTTTCTGCTTCAGATACTCTTGGTTTACAGTGGTTATCTCCAGTTCGCCGCGGGCGCTGGGCTTGATGGTCTTGGCTATCTGCACCACGTTGTTGGGATAGAAATATAGTCCTACTACAGCGTAGTTGCTCTTGGGCTGCGCAGGCTTCTCTTCAATCGACACGCACTGCTTGTTGGCATCAAACTCCACCACGCCGTAGCGCTCGGGGTCGTTGACGCGGTAGCCAAACACGCAGGCACACTGCTCTTGCTCCACTATGTCAACGGCCTTTTGCAACAGCTCCTCCAGTCCGCTGCCATGGAATATGTTGTCGCCCAGCACCAGGCACACCGAGTCGTCGCCCACAAACTCCTCGCCGATGATGAAGGCCTGCGCCAGTCCGTCGGGCGAGGGCTGCTCGGCGTATGAGAAGTTCACTCCGTAGTCGGAGCCGTCGCCCAGCAGTCGCTTGAACGATGGCAGGTCGGTGGGAGTGGAGATGATGAGTATATCCTTTATGCCAGCATGCATCAACACCGAGATGGGATAATACACCATCGGTTTGTCGTAGATGGGAATGAGCTGCTTGCTTAAGCCTTTGGTGATGGGGTAGAGTCGTGTGCCGCTACCCCCTGCTAATACTATGCCTTTCATGATAGTGAGTGTTGTTTGGTGTGCGAAGTTACGAATTTATACCGTAATATTATCGCTAATCCACGAAAAATTTGTAATTTCGCACAGTCCTTAACGTTCCTCCAAGGACCTTAAAGACCTTAATGACACTAAAGACCTTATTATAATGAAAAGACTTAAACTAATTATTGCAGCGCTGGCAGTGGGCACCGCCCTGTCGGCAGCCACCAACGACGAGCAGGCCCTCTACAACCTTGTGGGCCGTATCGCTCCGCAGCATCAGAGCAACTTTATCTTCAAGCAAAAGAAGCAGAAGGCCGAGACCTACACCGTCGAGTCAAAGGGCGGCAAGGTCGTTATCACCGGCAGCAATGCCCAGGCTATGGCCGTGGGTCTCAACTACTATCTCAAGTACGTGTGTCACACAACCGTGTCATGGCTTGTGTCCAGCCCAGTGGTGATGCCCGACAAGCTGCCCGCCACCAAGCGCCTCACCCAGACAGCGCGCTGTGCTGACCGCTTCTTCCTCAACTACTGCACCTACGGCTACACCATGCCGTGGTTTACGTGGGCCGACTGGGAGCGCCTCATCGACTGGATGGCTCTCAACGGCATCAATATGCCGCTGGCCAACACGGGTGCAGAAGAGATAGCCTACCGTGTCTATACCAGCCTCGGCATGAGCGATGAGGACACTCGCTCCTTCTTCACCGGTCCTGCCCATCTGCCGTGGCACCGCATGAGCAACATCGACAAGTGGCAAGGCCCCCTGCCGCAGAGCTGGCTCAAGGGACAGCTTGCCCTGCAGAAGAAGATTGTGGCCCGCGAGCGCGAGCTGGGCATGAAGCCTATTCTGCCCGGATTCTCCGGCCATGTGCCCGGTGCGCTGCGTGAGCTGTTTCCCAATGCCAAGATATCCAAGCTGCAAAACTGGGCAGGCTTCCGTGACGAGACAAGCTGCTACTTCCTCGACCCGCAGGACAGCCTCTTCGCTGAGATACAGCATCGCTACATCCGCGAGGTGATTAAGGAGTTCGGCACCGACCATATCTACGGCATCGACCCCTTCAACGAGATGAAGCTGCCGTCGGAAGACCCCGCCTACCTTGCCGCAGTGGCTAAGGGCATCTATGGCACTCTCACCGACATCGACCCGCAGGCCACGTGGTTGCAGATGACCTGGATGTTCTACTTCGACAAAGCCACTTGGACTCCCGAGCGCGTCAAGGCCTTCCTCACCGCTGTGCCACAAGACAAGCTCATCCTGCTCGACTACTGGGGCGAGTACCAGGAGATATGGCGACTCCACGAGAAATATCACGGACAGCCCTACCTCTGGTGCTATCTCGGCAACTTTGGAGGCAACACCCACTATAACGCGGAATTTAATAAGGTTCGCACGCGCGTAGAGGGAACCTTCAAGGACGGCGGCAGCAATTTCAGTGGACTGGGCGGCACCCTCGAAGGCTTTGACATCAATCCCGAGATGCACGAATACTTCTATGAGAAAGCGTGGACCAACTATCCCTCCGACGAGCAGTTCCTCCAGGCTCTCGCCGACCGTCACTGCGGTGCCGAGGACGAGACCTTCCGCGAGGCATGGAAGACCCTCTACAACGATATCATCAACGGTAGCAACTATGCTGGCAGCCCCAACACCGCTACCGAGTATCCTCGCCTCAACAAGGACAATAAGCCATACGTCACCTCTTCCAAGATAGCCAACGACAATGTGCTGGCCTTCAATGTGTGGCAGCAGCTCCTCTCCACTAAGAACAACACCAACGCCCTCTTCGTCTATGACGCAGTCAATCAGGGCCGTGAGGTGCTCGGCACATACTTCTACTGCCTCCGCAACGACTTCTCGCAGGCCTGCTATGCCCGCGACATCAACAAGGCAGAGCAGAAAGCCAAGGAGATGCTGCAGACTCTCGACGACCTCGACCTCCTGCTCGGTCTCCACAAAGACTTCTCCTTCAACAAGTGGGTGGATGATGCCCGCTCATGGGGCCAGACACCCGAAGAGAAGGAGTATTTCGAGGTCAACGCCCGCACCCTGCTCACCACATGGGGCTTCAAGGGCCACACCTTGCGCGACTATGCCCGCCGCACATGGCACGGCCTCGTGGCTCACTTCTACAAGCATCGCTGGGAGATATTCATCAACCACTCGCTCAACGCTGCCCGCAAGGGTGTAGATGTTGATGCCAACAATCTCCGCGACGACATCTTCCAGTTTGAGTGGAACTTCACCCAGAAGCTCGCAGACGCCGACCTCACCGAGGCACCCGTCAGTGGCACCCCCGTAGAGGTGATGCGTCGCATGGCAATCAAGTATTCGCCCCTCATCCAGCAGCAGGCCGACCAGAACGCCTCTAACCAAGGACAGGAGCAGCGCGTCAAGGTAACCCCGCACGACTTCTATTAAATAGTCCCCACGACCTTAAAGTCCTTAACGACCTTAAGGACCCTAAGGACCTTAAAAACCCTAACGACCTTATAATTTTCAAAAAAACAATACTATTATGAAACTAAATCACATTATGTCTTCCCCCTTCAGGGGGATAGGAGGGGGCCTGCTGCTGCTCCTCCTTCTCCTCGCCTCCTGCTCCAAGGAGCCCGCATCGCAGCTCACCAAGTCAGGCCTTGATCCCGCCAACTTCCAGACCGACAGCACAGCGCTCTATGTCCTTACCAATCAGAACGGTATGGAGGTGTGCTTCACCAACTTCGGCGGACGCATCGTCAGCATCATGGTGCCCGACAAGCAGGACACCCTGCGCGATGTATGCCTAGGCCATGACAACATCGCCGACTATGAGAAGTACGGCGCAGAGGGCTGCAACTTCGGTGCCCTCATCGGTCGCTATGGCAACCGTATCGCCAAGGGGCAGTTCACCCTCGATGGCGAGAACTACCAGCTCCCCATCAACAATGGCCCCAACAGTCTGCACGGCGGTGGCCCCATCGCTTTCCACAACCGTATCTGGCAGGCCAACAAGCTCGACGAGCAGAACATAGAGTTCACCACCAAGAGCCCTGATGGCGAGGACGGCTACCCCGGCAATATCGAGGTGAAGGTAACCTACACCCTCACCGAAGATAACGCATTGCAAATCAAGTATGAGGCAACCACCGACAAGGCTACCGTCCTCAACCTCACCAACCACTGCTACTTCAACCTCAGTGGCGA
>JAGCTG010000144.1 GCA_017963785.1 Bacteroidaceae bacterium
CGTGACGTACTACGCCTCCAATTCCACTGTTACTCTCAGCCCCGCTGTCGGTTACATTCTCACTAACGTAACTGTCAACGGCACTGCTGCCACCGACAATGGCGACGGCAGTTGGACCTTCACCATGCCCGCCGCCGATGCTACCGTCAGCGCTATCCTCAGCGAAGACCCCAATACTCCCGTCGCCATACTCAATGACGGCTCCACTGCCACTTCCTACTACATCGACGCAACCTACACCACCGCAGAGGCAGCGCTGCGCGCCGCCCTTGACGGTGCAGCCAATGCCAGCGGCTCTACAGTCACAGTCACCCTTTTCCGGGATGTTACCCTCACCACTGACTACATTGAATGCGATGACGGCACCTACACCCTTGACCTGAACGGCCACAGCATCACAGGTTCCGATGGCGTGCTTGTGTTAGGAGATGCAAAAATTACCCTCATTGACGGCAGCTCCGCCAAGACGGGCAGCATCACCGACACCGGCAGCAGCGAGGCTATTGTGATGAATGCCGGTACTCTCAACTGCACAGGCTGCACCATCAGCAGCAACATCAGCACCGGTACAGGCGTTGTCTATAACGGTGGCACGTTAACCCTCACCGACTGCACCATCACCGGCAATACCGCTCTTCATACAGCAGCTGGCGCTAGTATCACCCTCACTAACTGCACCATCACCGGTACAAGTTACGGAATACGTCAAGACACTAACTCTCGTCTTTCCCTCACCGACTGCACCATCACTGGAAATGTAGGCATTGTTTACATGGTTAATAACGAAAACTCTCAGTCCTTCATCGGCAACACCATCAAGGGCTGTGCCTTTGCAGGCATCCTAATAAACGATTGCAATGTCAACTTCAAAAATCTGCCCAACTTCGGTACCGGCTCCGATGCCAACGGATGCGACATCGTTTCTGCCAATGGTGGAACCATAGACTTCAATTTTGTATTTTTCTACGACGTTCCTGCCACTCCCATCACCGTCAAGGCTGTAGAAGGGGATAACTCCGCTTACGTCGATAAGGTCTTAGACGCAGACCATAGTACTTCTTACACCTTTGCCACTGGCTGCAATAAAATCGAGTATCCCAAAGGACACGCCAATCAATATAAGACAATCCCCATCGAAGAAGTCTTCGGCAGCCTCAACCCCAACTATGTAGTCACAAAACAAGGCAGCGACGCGCTACTCATAAAGACCATTGTCCTCACTGACAATGCCAACAACGCCACCACTATTGAAACCTACGATGGTCTTGATTGTGCTGTCACCCTGCAGGGCCGCACGCTCTATAAGGACGGCTACTGGAACACCCTCTGCCTCCCCTTCTATATATTCGACATCCCAAATTCTCCTCTGGCAGGAGCCGAGATACGCAGTCTCAGCAGCGCCAACCTCAGTGACACTGGAGTGCTCGAGCTCAACTTCAGCGACCCCATACCTCAATCTGAGTATCTCGATGCCGGCACACCTTATATAATTAAATGGGCAAGCGGCGACAACCTCGTCGATCCCTTCTTCCCGTTTGCGTCAGTCGAGAAAGATACCTACGACTTCACTAGCACCGACGGCACAGTGCAGTTCAAGGGCACCTACGCCCCCATCAACTTCACGCCTGGCGACGAGAGCATACTCTTCATGGGCGCAGACAACACACTCTACTATCCCGCCAGCGGAGCATACGTCAATGCCTTCCGCGCATACTTCAAGCTCACTGACCCGAACAGCCAGGTCCGCTCCTTCGTCCTCAACTTCGGCTCCACCGACGATGACGAAGATCCCACCGCCATCGCAGAAATGGTCAATGGTCAATCGTCAATGGTCAATGATGTCTGGTACGACCTCAACGGTCGCCGTCTCACCAACAAGCCCACACGCCCAGGCATCTACATCCACAACGGCAAGAAAGAAATCCTTAAATAATAAACAATTCGTTAAATGGTAAACAATATAAAATTCAAACATATGAAAAAGACCTATTCAACCCCAACTGCTGAAACGGTGACAGTCAACAAAATGTTGATGCTTAGCCCCAGCAAAGTAACCAGTAGCACTGACAACC
The DNA here is from genome assembly GCA_017963785.1 of Bacteroidaceae bacterium. Taxonomy (GTDB): domain Bacteria; phylum Bacteroidota; class Bacteroidia; order Bacteroidales; family Bacteroidaceae; genus UBA6382. The sequence goes on from JAGCTG010000144.1 coordinate 2,073, forward strand.
TCGGCGACGGCGACCATCTCGTCATCGGAGGCCCCGGCACCGGATCCGGACGCAGCAACGCCTTCTCCGGCTTCGCCTGGGACGACTCCGACTACGAGGAGTAAATCCACCCTCTCTCTACAGAGGAAACCGCCCCTCCACAGAGTACATCACCAATCTCCCATCGCCAAACAGCGATGGGAGATTTTTTTATGCTGACTTTGCCAAAACTTAGCGCGACTTGCCAGAAACTTAGCGCACTCTTGCAGAATCTTAGCGCGACTTCGCAGAAATTAAAGCCGTTCTTGCTGCAATGTCTCGGCCAAGATATAACAGTGACTCGGCGAAGACACAATCGTGTTTCGGCGAAGACACAACTTTGTCTCGGCGAAGACACAAACGTGTTTCGGCGGAAACATTTTTACGAGAGCGGGCTAAGATTTCACGATGTCGCAGTTTTTTTGCGCGAGAGTAGGCAAAAAACATTCCATCTTAGAAAAGAAAAACACGCCCCCAGCCCTACGGGCTACCCCCTCTGGCTTAGAAGAGGAACCTTCTTTTTTTTATAAAAACTGTAGAGAAATTTGCTGCGCTATTGGAAAAATTAGTAATTTTGCAGTCGCAATGGTTCGTGAAGCCGCGCGAGCGGCCCACGATTAAAAGGGAACGGGGTGAGAATCCCCGACAGTCCCGCTGCTGTGAGCTCCTTTTTCACCATCCGCAACACAGCCACTGACTTTGTCGGGAAGGCGCGGAAGGTTGGAGCGAGTCAGAAGACCTGCCTTGCAAAGCCTACCCCTGACCCCTCCCGAAGGGAAAGGAAAGAGGGAAAGCTTAAATGACTAAGCCTCGAGGAAAGGCCGACGTTAACAATGATACATTTATCTCACATACAGGCGAGAGCCCTTATTGTGGCTGCGCTGCTGGTGACCACCAGCGGTGGGGCATTGTTATACGCCCAAGACACCCTCCGCCATCGTCATCTCGGAGAGGTAACGGTGAGTGCGTCGGCGAAGCAGAAGGATATGCAGAATGCAGCGCCGAGTCAGACACTGACGGCGCGCGACATGGAAAAGATGGGTGTGCAGCAGCTGAGCGACGCGGTGAAGCACCTGAGCGGTGTGACGCTGCACGACTATGGCGGCGCAGGCGGTCTGAAGACGGTGAGCATCCGCGGACTGGGTGCGCGCTTCACCGGCGTGAACTACGACGGCGTGGTTCTGAGCGATGTGCAGACAGGCCAGATAGACCTGCAGCGCTACACGCTCAATGGCATTCAGCAGGTAAACCTCCTCGTGGGCGAGGGTAGCGATATCTTCATCTCCGCACGCGAAGCCTCCATGCCCAGCATGCTAAGGATAGAAACAGAGACCCTTGCCCCCCTTCTCTATGGATGGGGATTGCTCCCCCAGGGGAAGTGGAGAGGCGGTCTTTCAATGGTCCTCGGCTCCTGGGGCTACACCAACCCGATGATTCACGGCGAGGGACACTGGGGCAAGCTGTCGCTTAGCGCGATGGCTGACTATATCTACGCGGAGAACGACTACCCGTTTACGATATATAACATCACAGAGCGCATACACAAAAGGCGCGTACACTCGAAAATGAACCAGGGCCACGCAGAGATAAACGCGACCTACGCCTTCAATCTCTTCCATGTGCTCAGGGCCAAGGCTTACTACTACGACAACGACCGCGATCTGCCAGGCGTGGTGCGCTACTACACCAACGAGAGTCAGCAGCAACTGCGCGAACGCACAGCCTTCGGCCAACTGCAATACCGCGGCCTCCTCAGCAACCAATGGTCGCTCAAGGCTGCCGCCAAATGGAACTTCGCCAGTTCCGACTACAGGGACCACCTCTACCAAGACGGAGTGATGGACGGCAGCTACTGGCAACGCGAGGGATACCTCAGCGGCGCAGTACTCTACCGCCCCCTCGAGAGCCTCAGCTTCAGCTATGCCAGCGACATAGTGCACAACGCCCTCAACAGCCACCGCTACATGGCCATCGACCAGCACCCCTCACGCCTGAGCCTGCTCAACACCCTTTCTGCACGATGGAACCGTGGTTTTTTGTCGCTCTCTGCCCGTGTACTCCACTCCGCACACCTGGAGCATACGCGCACCGGAGCCTCAGGGCAGGACTACCGTCACTGGAGTCCGTCGGCATCCGCCTCGGCAAAGCTCGGCAGGGGATGGACAGCCCGACTAATGTGGAAGGACATCTTCCGCATGCCGTCGTTTACGGAGCTATACTACTACCACCTCGGCACACAGGACCTCAAACCAGAGCGCACAAGCCAGTGGAACGCGGGCCTGACATGGGAGGGCAAGTTGCTGCCCACGCTCAGCGCCACGATGAGCAGCGATATATATATTAATAAGGTAAAGGACAAGATAATCAGCATACCCTTCAACCTGTTTGTATGGCGCAATGTCAATGCCGCCAAGACACGCGTGAAGGGACTGGACCTCAACCTCGGCCTCACCCTGCGCATGGCTATGCGTCACACGCTGGAGATGCGGGGGCACTACTCCTACATGCACGCCGTGGA
>JAGCTG010000145.1 GCA_017963785.1 Bacteroidaceae bacterium
CGGCGCATAGTATTTGGTGAAGTAACGCATGTCGATGCCAAACTCGGTGTTGAGCACGCGGGCGATGCGGAATTTTATGTATAGATTGCTGTAGGCTGTGAACGCTGGCAACGGCAGGACTTTCTTGTCGTTGGTGGTCTGATAGATGAGGGTGTTCTCCCAGTTGAATATTCCCCAATGGAAGTTTTTGTCGAGGCTGAGCACGAGCAGGTTGATGCCCTTGTCAGATTGTGCCACACTGGTGTTGATGGTCGGCGTGTCGGGCGCAGCATACTGAGTGGCGAAGTAGGTATAGTTGGTGATATTGTAAATATCAGCGCTTAGGCTGAGATCCAGCTTGCGACTCTGAAGGGTGGCTCCGATGCGGTTGGTGAGCTGCTTGTCGAGGTTGCCGTTGTCCCACCATAGGTATTTGGACTGAAAGTGGCGGTAGAAGAATGTGGGCTTGCGATTGACACTGGAGGCACGCAGGGCAAGGCTCACGCTGTCGCCCAGCAAGGGCACGGTGAGGCGTCCCTGGGCCCGCAGTTCATACTCACCCCAGCTGTCGCCGTCGCTGGAGGTCTGGGCTGTGAGCTGATAATTGAGCAGATGACTCTGCTCGCGGAATATCTGGGCACCGATGGTGACGCGGTGCTCATTGAACTTGTCGCGCCCCTCCAGCCCCACGAGGGAATAGTTGTTGTAATCATATACGCCAAAGAGGCGAATACCCGCAGAAAGATACTTGTTGAGCCCTTCGCTTAGCTCCACGGCGAAGTAGTTGGAGATGAGCAGGTTCTTGGTGTCCTCGTCCACTGAGTCGTTGGGCATATAGATATTGGTGTAGTAGTTGCCCAAGGGCTCGTTGGCAAGGAACTTCTTAGTGTTGATGCCCAGCTTGAGGGTGTGCACAAAGCTGGTGACGGGCACAAACACTGTGCTGTCGGTCTTGGCGGCCGTTGCCAGACCGAGGTTGAGGGTGTCTCTCTCCACCTCACTGGCGGAGATGGCTCCTGCGGGGCGAGCCTTTGCCATCACGGTGTCCGCCTTGAGTGTGTCTGCCTTCGTGCTATCGGCTGTTTTGATGACACGCTTGAAGCCGAGGCTGTAGCGGTGGGTGAGCTGGCCGCCGTCATAGTGCATCTTGTTCCACACGCGGTCAAGCATGGTGGGTATCTCGCGAGTGGTATAAGAGGTAGGGAATTTCTGCGGGTCAGTGACGTAGTCATCGTTGATGATACCGCCATTCTCGCGAGTCTTGAGGTAGTTGGCGTAAGCGAGCCAATGAGCCTTATAGCGGGGCTTGACCACGGAGCCGTAGAGGCTGAAGTTGAAGTGCGCGGTGGACTGGCAGTCGTGGTAGCCTCGCCCGTAGATATAGTTGATGTTGAAGCCCACGCCCGCATCCTTATTTATATTTACGGCAAACTTGGCTGTAAGTTGGTCCTCGCCATTATCGCTGTCGCCGCTCTCGTGGTAGGTGATATTGGTGATGGGCTGGTAGGTGTTGGTGAAGTGCCAGCCGTCCAACGGCTTGAGGAAGAAGTCGTAGGGCTGGGCAAAGATAAAGTAGTCCATCTCAGGGCGCAGGGTGAACACCTTGGCTTGACGCGGCGAGCCTAGATTGCCGAGGTTGGCGTATAAACCCTTTGAACCGTCAGTAAACGCCGTGTTTGGGAAAGCGTGGTGCACGGTGTCGATGACCGCCGAGTCGTGCAGACCGGTGTGCTCATCCACTGTCCACACACGGATGCCTGTCTTGGCCTTGGCACGCGCCTCTTCCTCCGACTGTTTGTCCTTGTTAGGATTGGCGCCTGCCACGCGGCGGCCTTGGCTGTCGCGCACCTGCTGACTCATGGCGGGGATTGCCACGAGGGATGCCACCATTATGATAGCGAAAAGGTGCTTCATCTGCGGAGGTTAAACTACACTCTTTTTCTTTGTGCCCGTGCGAGCCTCAACCACATTGATGACATAGTCGCCGAGCTTCTCGCACTCATTTATCAGGTCCATGTATATGGTGCCAACGGCATAGGTGTATTCGTGGTTGTTGATGTCGTTGATGTTCTGCGACTTCAACTGATTGCGATAGTTGTTGATCTCGTTTTCTATGTTGTAGGTGCGATTGACGTCATAGGCATCCTTCCGTCCGCTGATGAGCCTGTTCATCTGCGTAAGCGACTGGTCGGTCAGCTCCATCATCTGGTGGATATGCTCATACTGCTTAGTGTTGAAGTGGTCTTGCTTGCCATTATACTTTCTGGATATGGTGCGCGCCATATTGAAGCAGGCATCGCCTATGCTCTCCAACTCGCTTATCTCGCGCAGCATGGCGCGTATCTTGGCCTTGGTCTCGTCGCTAAGGTGGGCATCGCTCACTGAGTCGAGGTAGTTGGCTATCTCCAGTTCCATCTTGTCGCTGATGCCTTCATACTTCTCTATGCGCGTAAAGAGTTTGTTGAACGTGGCGCCATTGTTGCCCTTCGTGTTTGACGAGCTCGACGATAGCTGCAGCAGGTCTCTCACCATATTAAACATACGCTGCATACGCTCGGCAAAAGACTCTATCTCTTTCTGCGCCTCCAGCACCGACAACTCAGGAGTCTTCATCAGTCCGGCAGTGATGAAGTGCAGACGGAACTCATCCTCTTCATCCACGCTCTTGGGCTTGATTACCCAGCACACCAGACGCTCTATCTGAGGGATGAACCATATCAGTATCATCGTGTTGGCCAGATTGAAGCATGTGTGGAAGGCTGCGAGCACAAAGCTCAGTTTGCCTGCGTTGGCCAAGAAGGTGGCTGAGTCGGTAGCTTCTTTGGTGAGGGTGACATCATAGCCTACCCATCCGCACACCATATCTATGAACGGACGGAACACAAAGAGAATCCATATCACTCCAAACACGTTAAACAACATGTGAGACAATGCTGCCCTACGCGCTTGGGTGTTGGCCGACAAGGCTGCCAGGTTAGAGGTAATGGTCGTACCGATATTCTCACCCATCACCAGCGCGATACCTTGATAGATAGGCAGCGCACCGCTCGAGCAGAGTATCATCGTGATGGCCATCACCGCTGCCGACGACTGCACACAGAAGGTGAGCACTCCGCCCAGCAACAGGAATATCAGCGTGGTCCAGAAGGAGTTGGGGTCAAAGGACGCAAAGAAGTCGAGCACCGCCTGGTTCTCCCCCAGCCTCATGTCCTGCCCTGTTGCTCTCAGTATAGCCAAGGCAAAAATCAAGAATGCAAGGCCAAAGAGGAAGTCGCCTATGTAACGTAATCTCTTTTGGTATATCAGGATGATACCCACAAAGAAAGCGACAAACGACAGATTGCTTACATTGAAGGACATACCTGCCGACATAATCCACGCAGTGAGCGTGGTACCGATGTTGGCACCCATTATCACCGATATTGCCTGCGCCAGAGTAAGGAGTCCTGCATTAACAAACGAGACAGTCATCACCGTGGTAGCCGTGGACGACTGCACAGCTGCCGTAACCGACATACCCGTCAGGGCACCGGTAAACCGATTGGTAGTCATAGCGCCAAGCACATGACGTAACTGCGGACCGGCCATCTTTTGCAAGGCTTCACTCATAGACTTCATGCCAAACATCAGCAGAGCCAGCGAGCCGAGCAGCTTAAAAGTAACAGTTAGCATTTATAGAATGTGGAAGATTAACGTGAATGTTTACTGTGGGTGTTTTACGTTTCACTTACTTTATCAGATTGCCCAGTATGTCGCGAGTCAACTCTCTGGTGACTGTACGGGTGGCTGCCGAAGTAGCATTCTTGGCTACGCGGCCTCCCACAGAGGTGCGCGACTTGGTCTTCTTGCCCGTGATGGCGTCTGACACGAAGGTGCCGGCAATGGTGGCAAACACACCCGTGATGGCAGTGATGATTGCCTTGAGCACTTTGGAGAAGATATTCTTTTTCTTGCCCGCCTTTTCGTCTTTCTTGCCCTCTTCGGCAGCCTGCTCCTGAGCGGCAGCCTCCTGCTCGCTCTGCGCCAGCAGCACCTCAAAGGCACTCTCGCGGTCAACAGGCGTATCATATTTGCCATACACACGACTCTGCCTGATAATGTCGGCACGCTGTCCCTCGCTGATGGCCCCTATCTGACTGAGCGGGAAGAGCACCTTGGCTCTCTCCACCACGGTGGGGGCACCCTTCTCGTCGAGGAAGCTGACCAGCGCCTCACCCGTCTCGAGGTTCATGATAGCCTCGTCGGTCTTAAACGCAGGGTTGGGACGGAAGGTGTCGGCGGCAGTCTTTACGGCGCGCTGGTCTTTGGGGGTATAAGCGCGCAGGGCATGCTGCACACGGTTGCCGAGCTGGCCGAGTATATTCTCGGGGATGTCCGACGGGCTCTGCGTGATGAAATAGATGCCCACGCCCTTGGAGCGGATAAGGCGGATCACCTGCTCTATCTTGTCGGTCAGGGCCTTGGTAGTGTCTTCAAAGAGCATGTGCGCCTCGTCGAAGAAGAATATCAGCTTCGGATACTCCAGGTCGCCCACCTCAGGCAGACGGCTGTAGAGGTCGCTCAGCAGCCACAGCAGGAAGGAGCTGTAGAGCTTGGGCTGCATCATCAGTTTGTCGGCAGCCAGCACACTCATCACACCCTTGCCGCCCTCACTCTGCAGCAGATCCAGGATGTCAAACGCGGGCTCACCGAGGAACTGGTTGCCGCCCTGATTCTCCAGCACGAGGATAGCCCTCTGTATGGCGCCCACCGTCGGGGTGGCGATATTGCCGTAGGAAGTAAATTGCTTGGCATTCTTGAGCACATACTCAAGCATGGAGCGCAGATCCTTGATGTCGAGCAGCAGCAGACCGCGCTCGTCAGCAATGCGAAAGACGATGTTGAGCACACCCTCTTGCGTCTCGTTTAGGCCGAGCATACGGCTGAGCAGCTGAGGCCCCATCTGCGACACAGTGGCACGCATCGGGTGGCCCTGCTCGCCAAACACGTCGTAGAACCTCACAGGGCATCCTGCAAACTGGGGATTCTCGATGCCAAACTCAGGCATCCTCTTCTCTATAAAACCCGAAAGACGGCCTGCCTGGCTAATGCCGCTGAGGTCGCCCTTCATATCAGCCATAAAGCAGGGCACGCCTACCTGGCAGAAACTCTCCGCAATCACTTGCAGGCTCACCGTCTTACCTGTGCCGGTGGCGCCGGCTATCAATCCATGGCGGTTAGCCATATTGCCGAGGATACTCAGCGCCCCTCTTTCGCAATGGGCGATGTAGAGGCCGTGTTGTGTGTCGTACATAGTATTAAAAGTTTAAGAGGTTTTTGTTTAAGCCATTAAGCGTGTTTTCGCTTGCGAAGTTACAAAAAAGTTTTGGCTTATACAACCTGCAGGGTAAATATTTTTCAAAAAAATATTGGCGACCGCCTGAGCAGTCGCCAATCAAGGTTTTCGTTTTCGTTATCGTTTTCGTTAAAAAATAGTTTTCGTTATCGTTATCGTTATCTCCCCCGGTTCCTCCCCTAAGCTAGGGGAGGTGTCGCTTGCGACGGAGGGGTGTGTCAGTTTTCGTTATCGTTATAATCTTTTAAGCCACCTAAGCTATTAAGCCATTAAGCTAGTTATCCTTCGTTTCCGGAGCCTTGTCGATTAGCTCCATAAACTGGTCGAGCTTAGGAGTGATAATAATCTGTGTGCGACGGTTGCGCTGACGTCCCAGCTCGGTGTCGTTGGTGGCAATAGGATTATACTCGCCACGACCAGCGGCGCTGAGGCGCTTGGGATCTACGCCATACTTGTTCTGCAAGGCCTGTACCACTGACGAAGCACGCAGGGCACTGAGGTCCCAGTTGTTGCGGATATTCGTGCGGTTGATAGGCACATTGTCGGTATTGCCC
>JAGCTG010000146.1 GCA_017963785.1 Bacteroidaceae bacterium
CCAGTTCATCCATCTTCCTCTTATAGAAGGGGACCTTCTCGTAGCAAGTCTTGACTGTCTTGCGCAGCCTCTCGCTTTGCAGAGCACGCATATCATCGCGGCTCATGCACTCCATCTTGGGATTGTAAATCATTGTTTTTTTTGTGTTTGGTAGTTATCTTTTTCTTTTCAGATGTTGTCTTGCTTATGCTTGGCTTGCTGCTACTCCGCAGTCGAAAGCCTTGAGATTGGCCTCCACCACGGCCTCTCCCTTGCGGGCGAAGATGACGCTGATAGCCTTGCGCAGTTGCTCTACGCTAAGTATTTCGATGTAGGGGGCTGCCATGCCCAGAAGCACCATGTTGGCACCACGGGCATTGCCAGCGTCCTTGGCCACGCTCTCAATGTCCAGTTTCACCACGCTGGGCATACTGTCCAGTTCGGCCATCAGCTCACTCTCCTCGGGATAATTGGGAATGTTGACGAAGGGCTTGCTGCTTGTCACGATAGTGCCCTGCTTGCTGAGGTAGGGCAGATAGCGCAGTGCCTCCATCGGCTCCATAGAGATGATGACGTTGGTCTCGCCCAGAGGGATAAGGTCGCTCCAGATGGGGTCGGTGGACAGGCGCAGGTTGCTCTGCACATCACCGCCGCGCTGACTCATGCCGTGCACTTCGGCTTGTTTGAGGTAGAGACCGGCCTCAGTGCTGGCCTCGCCTATGATGGTAGCGATGGAGAGGATGCCTTGTCCGCCCACACCGCAAAGGATGATATCTTTCTTCATTTGAGATTTGATATTTGAAAGTTGAGATTTATTTGGCAGCTGACTTGCGCTCTCTTGCATGGCGGGCGGCAGTCTGAATGCATTCGCGGCGCGGGATGATTACACTCACACCCTCGTAGGCTATCTCATCGCGTATGAGTTGCGCAATAGCCGGGATATTCTTAGGCAGCGGAGTCACCACATGCAGATGGTCGGGGTTCATGCCTAGACCGAGGCAGATAGCCTCATACTTGTTGGTGCCGGCAGAGTCCTGACCGCCAGTCATGCCTGTAGTCAGATTGTCGCTGATGATGACGGTGATGCTGCTGTTTTCGTTGATGGCATCCAGCAGTCCTGTCATGCCACTATGTGTAAAGGTGGAGTCACCAATCACGGCAATGGCAGGCCGCAGTCCGGCATCGGCGGCACCCTTGGCCATGGTTATGGAGGCACCCATATCTACGCAGCTGGCCAGTGCCTTGAACGGTGGCAGCGCTCCCAGTGTGTAGCAGCCGATGTCGCCAAACACGCGGGCATCGGGATATTCGTCTATTATCTCACGCAGAGCACCATACACATCTCTGTGGCCGCAGCCTTGGCATAGCTGTGGCGGACGACCGGCGAGGTTCTTGGCGGTGGAGTAGGCTATGCTGCTCTCTTTGCCGAGGGCAGCTCCTACACTATCGGGAGTGAGCTCACCAGTGCGGGGTAGGTCGCCGGTGAGGCGTCCCTTCACGGTGTAGCCTTTGCCCAGCAATGCCTTGACATCTTCTTCCACTACGGGCTGGCCGTCTTCCACTACCAGCAGTGCGTCGCTCATCGTGGCCAGTTGCTCTATTGCCTTGGCGGGCAGCGGATACTGGCTCACCTTGAGTACATTCATGCTATCGCCAATGGCCTCGCGCACATAATTGTAGCCAATGCCGCAGGCTATGACGCCGAGCTTCTTGCCATCGACTCTTGACTCTAATTTGTTGTATGCAGACTGCTCGCTGGCTTCTTGCATAGCGCCCTGCTTGCCAATAAGGTCGTTGTAGTTGCGCTTGGCATTGCCAGGCAGCAGCACCCAATGGGCATTGTCGGTGGCGGGGCAGAAGTTATTCTCTTTCTTGGGCTCTTTCACCTCAACTGCGGCACGGCTATGAGCCAGACGAGTTACTATGCGCATCAGCACCGGCTCCTTCAGCTTCTCGCTCAAGTCAAAAGCTGTGCTCATCATATCGTAAGCCTCCTGCTGGTTGCTGGGCTCAAACACCGGAATCATGGCAAACTTGCCGTAGAAGCGGCTGTCCTGCTCATTCTGGCTGGAGTGCATAGAGGGGTCGTCGGCAGCCAGCACTATCAGTCCGCCGTTGACGCCTGTGATGGCACTGTTGATAAAAGCGTCGGCACACACATTCATGCCTACGTGTTTCATACATACCAACGCCCGCTTGCCGGCATAGCTCATGCCCAGTGCGGCTTCCATGGCTGTCTTCTCGTTGGTGGACCAATGGCTGTGGATGCCACGCTCCTTAGCCAGTGCATTGCCTTGAATAAACTCTGTAATCTCAGTACTTGGGGTACCCGGATAGGCGTACACGCCGCTCAATCCCGCATGGATAGCGCCCAGCGCAATTGCCTCATCTCCGAGTAAAAGTTTCTTTGTCATTTGTCTTATGCTATATTTTAATCTTTTAACTTTTTAATCTTTTAATCTCCACATCGTCTCTGTCCTTTAGCACAGGAAATTTCTTGCGTAGCTTCTCCAGCGCTTGCATGTCTATCTCCGCACTGACAGCTTCCTGCTTGTCGGCCGAGCCCTCTTCTATCACCGTGCCGTCAGGGGCTATGATGGCACTACGCCCTCCAAACAGGCCGCCCACTCTGTTTACTCCTACTACGTAGCACTGGTTCTCTATCGCCCTCGCCTTGAGCAGGGTGCGCATGGGTTCTATGCGCAGTGTGGGCCAGTTGGCTACATAAAGGATGCAGTCGTAGTCCTCCTGACTGCGGCTCCACACGGGGAAACGCAAATCGTAGCATACTAGCAGCATAATCCTCACGCCCTTGTATTCCACTATGGTGCGCTGCTGCCCGGCCTCAAAGGCTTTGTCTTCTTTTGCCACGGTGAAGAGGTGGTGCTTGTCGTAATGACTGATTCGCCCGTCGGGCTCAGCAAAGTAGAATCGGTTGCGAAACTCTTCGCTCTCAACTTTGCGACTTTTCACGGCTATGCTTCCTGCTACGGCGGCGCCATGCTCCTTTGCCAGAGTACTCATTATCTCAACAGCCTCTGACTCGGGTATGGCATCAGCTTGCGGGTGAACGGTGAATCCTGTGTTCCACATTTCCGGCAACACATACAGATCGCTACCTTTGTGGGCATCAATCATTTGGTGTGCTTCACCGAGAGAGGAGACATCGCATTGGAGAGCCGTAACAAGCATACTACACCTTATTTATAATTAAAATCATGCAAAAATAGCAAAAATTGCCCAAACACTACCCATCATATGCGACCAAAAACAAAAAATCATTCCAATCTGCATATATAAAAAGAAAAATGCAACATGGTTGTGCCATAATTGCATTTTCTCTAATTAAGCTACCTAAACCGCTAAAGCTCCAGGTCGCCGTCATGTATCTCGTGCCACGGCAGGCCCTGTTTGTTTAGCTCGTCCATGAATGGATCAGGGTCGAATTCCTCGACGTTGTGCACACCTGGTTTGTTCCACAGTCCGAGTGCAAACATCCTTGCGCCGATGCAGGCAGGCACGCCGGTGGTGTAGCTCACTCCCTGCATGCCCGTCTCCTGATAGGCAGCCTGGTGCGAGCAGTTGTTATATACATAGTAGGTGTGCTCCTTGCCGTCGAGGCCTATGCCGCGTATGCGGCAGCCTATGCTTGTTTCGCCGTCGTAGTTTTCGCCCAGCTCCTGCGGATTGGGCAGCACGGCCTTCAGGAACTGCAGGGGCACAATCTTCACCGTTGCCATACCGTTGCCGTCGGCAAGGGGTGCCTGATACTCCACCTCGTCGATGCGGCTCATGCCGATGTTTTGTATTACGTCGAGGTAGGTGAGATACTGCTGTCCGAAGGTCATCCAGAAGCGTGCCCTCTTGATGGTGGGGAAGTTGATGACCAGGCTCTCTATCTCCTCGTGGTGCAGCAGGTAGCTCTCCTTGGGCCCGATGTTGGGGTAGGTGAGGGGCTGGTGTATCTCCATCGGCTCAGTCTCGATGTATTTGCCGTTCTCGTAGTAGAGGCCCTTCTGCGTTATCTCGCGGATGTTTATCTCGGGGTTGAAATTGGTGGCGAATGCCTTGTGGTGGTTGCCGGCGTTGCAGTCCACGATGTCGAGGTAGTGAATCTCCTTGAAGTGATGCTTAGCAGCATAGGCGGTGAAGATGCTGGTCACTCCGGGGTCGAAGCCGCAGCCCAGTATGGCGCAGAGGCCCGCTTTCTCAAAGCGCTCACGGTATGCCCACTGCCATGAGTACTCAAAATGTGCTTCGTCCTTGGGCTCGTAGTTGGCCGTGTCGAGGTAGTTGCATCCCGTCTGCAGGCAGGCCTCCATAATTGTGAGGTCCTGATAGGGCAGGGCGAGGTTCATCACTATGTCGGGCTTAAAGTCGCTCAACAGTGCCACCAGCTCGTCGACATTGTCGGCATCCACCCGTGCCGTCTTGATGTCAGGGCGGCCGATAGCCTTTACAATTGCATCGCATTTGCTCTTTGTGCGACTGGCAATCATTATCTCACCAAACACATCCGTGTTCTTGGCAACCTTGTGCGCGGCCACGGTGGCTACACCGCCCGCACCGATAATAAGTACTCGTTTCATAAAGGGCTAAAAAGTTAAAGAGTTAGAATGTTAAGAAGTTGGTTTCTTCATCACGCTGCAAATGTACGCATTTTTTCCCATACTGCCAAATAACGCTTTTATTTTCGACATAACTCTTCGAGGAAATCATATAAAAACATTGTTGTTTTGTTGTTGTTATCATTCTTTTCATCCACATGGTCGCGCTCAGGCTTCTCTAATTTCAATTATCAGCTATCGACTACCCACTTTGGCACACTTTATGCATAGAGAGTAGATGCAGACGTTGTGGACTGCAACAGAAAAATTGTTGAATAATAAAATTGTAAAATAAAAAAGTTATGGGAAAAATTATTGGAATTGACTTAGGAACTACTAACTCCTGCGTATCAGTATTTGAGGGCAGCGAGCCAGTTGTAATCGCTAACAGCGAAGGAAAGCGCACTACCCCTTCGGTAGTAGGCTTTGTAGAGGGTGGCGAGCGCAAGGTGGGTGACCCCGCCAAGCGTCAGGCCATCACTAACCCCACACGTACCGTGTACTCCATCAAGCGCTTCATGGGCGAGAAATTCGACCAGGTGCAGCAGGAGGTTTCGCGTGTACCTTATAAAGTAGTTAATGTGGGCGGCATGCCGCGCGTCGATATCGATGGACGCCAGTACACCGCACAGGAAATCTCTGCCATCATCCTGCAGAAGATGAAGAAGACCGCTGAGGACTACCTCGGCCAGGAGGTCAAGGAGGCTGTCATCACCGTGCCTGCTTATTTCAGCGACTCACAGCGCCAGGCCACCAAGGAGGCGGGTCAGATAGCCGGTCTGGAGGTTAAGCGTATCGTCAACGAGCCTACGGCAGCAGCGCTGGCCTACGGTCTCGACAAGAGCGACAAGGATATAAAGATCGCTGTGTTCGACCTCGGCGGCGGTACATTTGATATCTCTATCCTCGAGTTTGGTAGTGGCATGTTTGAGGTGCTTTCCACCAATGGTAACACTCACCTCGGTGGCGACGACTTCGACCAGGTCATCATCAACTGGCTCGTAGATGAGTTTAAGAAAGACGAGGGTGCCGACCTCAGCGCCGACCCCATGGCCATGCAGCGACTCAAGGAGGCTGCAGAGAAGGCTAAGATAGAGCTCAGCTCCACCACTTCCACCGAGATTAATCTGCCTTATATCACTGCCACTGGCGGTGTGCCTAAGCACCTCGTGAAGACTCTCACCCGCGCTAAGTTTGAGCAGCTCGCTCACGACCTCATCCAGGCCTGCCTCGAGCCCTGCCAGAACGCTATCCGCGACGCCAAGATATCTACATCCGATATCGATGAGGTAATCCTCGTGGGCGGTTCCAGCCGTATTCCCGCCGTGCAGCAACTCGTAGAGCAGTACTTCGGCAAGGCTCCCTCTAAGGGTGTCAACCCCGACGAGGTGGTAGCCGTAGGCGCAGCCATTCAGGGTGCCATCCTCAACCGCGAGGAGGGAGTGGGCGACGTAGTGCTGGTAGATGTTACCCCGCTGTCAATGGGTATTGAGACCCTCGGCGGAGTGATGACTAAGCTCATTGAGGCCAACACCACCATTCCTTACAAGAAGACCGAGACTTTCTCCACCGCAGCCGACAACCAGACAGAGGTTACAATCCATGTGCTCCAGGGCGAGCGCCCAATGGCAGCCCAGAACAAGAGCATCGGACAGTTCAACCTCACCGGCATTGCCCCTGCACGCCGCGGCATACCGCAGATCGACGTCACCTTCGACATCGACGCCAACGGTATCCTCTCCGTCAGTGCTAAGGACAAAGCCACCGGCAAGGAGCAGGCCATCCGCATCGAGGCCAGCAGCGGACTCTCCAAGGACGAGATAGAGCGCATGAAGGCAGAGGCACAGGCCAACGCCGAGGCTGACAAGAAGGAGCGCGAGGCCATCGATAAGAAGAATCAGGCTGACTCCATGATCTTCCAGACCGAGAATCAGCTCCAGGAACTGGGCGACAAACTGCCCGCCGACAAGAAGCCAGCCATCGAGGCTGCCCTCCAGAAACTGAAAGACGCTCACAAGAGCGGCGACATCCCTGCCATCGACGCAGCCATCGCTGAGCTTAACGCAGCATGGCAGGCCGCCAGCGCCCAGATGTATCAGCAAGGCCAGCAGGCAGGCCCGCAGCCCGGTGCCGACCAAGGCGGCGCACAGCCCAACCAGGGCAAGGACGACATCCAGGATGCCGACTTCGAGGAGGTAAAGTAATACGCATAAGCAAAGACACAACAAAACACTATCAAATGGCGTGTAGCTCAAAAGAGTTACACGCCATTTGCTTTTTATAGGCTCATGTTTTCTATGTGCTTATTCGGCCTTTTTGCCATGCGCTATGCCCATGCCAAACATTATCCAAGCAATAGGTTCAAACGGTCTCTGAGCAAATAGTCCTCGCGCGCATACGTATTATGCTAAAGAGCAGGTGTTTCCCAAATTGGAGATGCCTGCTTTTGTTTGACCATTTGTCCGAGGGTATTTGAATTCTTCTAATTGTGTCGGACAAAAGGTGTACTTTACGTCTTTCTCATCAAATTATTTGAGTCGATGAATACTGTTATTAATACCATTTTTCCGAGTCTCACCAAATTTTTTGGATAGTGTCGGCCAAATGGTATTTCGCTTTCTTGTGGCCAATTCTTTCAAAGTGCATTTTTTGCACTTTGAATTGCACATAGGGAACTCTTACCAAAAGCAGAGACAATGATTTTTAACTATTATTATCGTCCAACAACATCAATCCTTTTATCGTCAGCAAATAACGTTGACGGGGATGATGGGGATTGGCAGGATACTTCATACACACAAATCCTTCTCTTATTGCTGGTGTGAGAGAATAATCCATAAAGTTCGGACGGTTCTTCAAACCTACAGCCTCCATCATGCTCTTCACACTCATTTCTTCTTTACCGATTGCCAATGCCAATCGCGTTACATTCTCAGAAGACGATTGTATGTCGATTGAACTTGTATGGGTACTTGTATGGGTACTTGCGTGGGTGTCGTTCTCGTCATCCTTATACCTAATCAGCATATATCGATTCTTCAATTCGTTGTTTTCACCGAGCAGCAAATTACGGAAGAACTTTACGAGGAAAGACTTGTCTGGTTGTATGCCTTTCTGGGGATTACTATAATTGGCACGTACAAGGGCATTACGGAAGTACCAGGAATTATCAGCGAACAATTCGTTATTTACATTGAAACCACAAGAACGGAGATATTTGATAACGAAAACAGCCGTTGTTCGCGTGTTTCCTTCACGGAACGGATGGTTCTGCCATAATAAAGTCACAAAGTCCACAACATGTGAGATAATCTCATCTGTAGTCAAGCCTTTATAACTGAAATCTCGTTCAGTCTGTATGTCATATTTTAATGCTTCATGAATGTCTGCTGCACGACCATATACAACTGTATCGCCTTGCAATACCCATTC
>JAGCTG010000147.1 GCA_017963785.1 Bacteroidaceae bacterium
ATTGCTTATCGGGGATATGCAGGTCGAAGGGGTCGGTAGAGTATCCTTCCACATCGAAGCGCACCTTGTAGTTACCACCCTTGGGAAGCTTGAGACTATAGCCCGACTGCTCCTTATATTTCCACGTGCCCCAATAGGCATCTTTCGAGGGATGAATGGTGTCAATCACCACTATCGAATCCAGTTCATCATAGATAGTCAGACTGCCCCGCTCTATCTCCTCGCCAGTGAAGAGGTCAATCACTTTTCCCCACACATCAATAGAGTCTTTGCGGTCGGCAGCGGCAAAAGCATTGAAGATTGACAATTGACAATTGACGATTATTAATATTATCAGCAGTATGCGATTCATATAAATTGAAAATTAAAACTGGATTTGGAATTCAGGCCTTTTGGATGTTGCACCATTATATAAACAAAGAAACTCTCTTTTTGTTTCATCGAGAGCCCTATTATTTTGTGATTTTATGTTTTGCGGCGCAAATTTACCACATAAACTCCATCTGGCCAACGATTTTACATCCCTTAACTTTTCGCGCACATAAATAATATATATATGGTACACGCACGAGAAGGGATTACTTTCAGATAACTCTTAGGAATATAGCTCTATTGCGTGAGCGAAAGGATGTAACCAAGAGCGAGATAGCGCAAAAACTTGCCAATGGCGATAGCAATAGCCGATTTCACGAAGTTGACACGTAAGATGCCGAGGGCAATGGTAATGGCGCTGCCCAGAATGGGCACCCAGGCCAGCAAGCCCATCCATGCACCGTGAGTGCGAACTTTGTGTTTGCTCTGCGCCAGTTTCTCTTCTTTCACATGGAAGAGGCGATAAACCCATCCTTCGTTGCAGAGGCGTCCAACGCAATAATTGAAGTATCCACCAAGCACATTGCCAATAGTAGCCACCAAAATGAGCGACCAAAGATCCAACCCACTGACAAATAGTGCCGTGAGCACCACCTCAGAACTGAACGGCAGAAAACTGCCGGCCAGAAAGGCGGCTACGCCCATGCCGGTGTAGCCGTACTGCACGAGAAACGTGGTGATGCTCAGGTATAACAAGGGGTTAAAGACTTAAAAGGTTCAATATGAATGGATATAAGCTCATTGCTATTAATGACAATACAAACAGCCAGAAGGCCAAACCCGCCTGCCATCCGCGCGAAAACACAAAATAGCGCGCCAACAACGGCGAACAGCATAGCAGCCACGCGGACGCAAGACTCATTAAATCTTGGTTCTCGACTCCTGACTCCTGACTTGAAATAGCTACCAGCACCAGAAGCACCGGCCATTGCAGCAGTAGTACAATATAGCGCATGCGAGTGGCTATCTTGTCATCAAGACTGGTGCGCATGAAATGGACTAGACTGAAAAGGGAAAATAGGAGAATTGGAGTAAGGAGTATGGAATATGAAGTGAGGAGCGAAGAGTGAGGAGTGAGGAGCGAGGAAAAGGAGGGGATTACTCCGTTCGCTAAATTGGTAGAGGCCTCCATCAGTGTGCCCTGCAAAAGATGCCATGCCGCCCACACCTCATAGGGAAGCAATAGTCCCAGAAACAATGCCGCTAGCACGCGTGCCGACCAAATGCGCAAGGGTATCATCATCGCCATCAGACTGAAAGGCAGCAGCCACACCGTCTGAGGCAACACCATCGTCAGGCAACCCAGAGCCACAAAGCTGATAAACACCGGCAACTGCGGCCGAACTACATAGGTAGAGAACAATAGTCCGCCCACATGCATCATATATAACGTCGTGATGCCCATCGCCTCCACACTCCAGCCATGAAGTAGAGCGCATGCAGCCATCAACAAAACGAAGATGGATGACACAGCCCAACTGCGCACCCTGATAAGTTGCAGCAAATTGCTCAACCAGCGCAGCGCCAGCGTGAGTATCAGCACACATGCTAGTCCCGCCACACTCTCCAGTGTAAGCGGTGCTTGCCACAACCATAACACCACCGCGATGGCTATACTGACGGGCAGCATGGCCATCGAGGTGGTGATCTGGTGTTTCAGGGAAGTCATGTTCCTATTCCACTACCTCGGGCTTGTCGGCGGTGAGTTCGAAATATGGATTGCCGAGGTCGATATGGTCGCCCCAATTGGAACCATCGGGGTCAAACTCTATCTGCATCATCTTGGCACCGTGGGTATTGATGTCAAGATGCACAGCCTGCTTGTCGAGGATGGTGATACGGCCTGCAGCCACCTCCTTGCCGTCGAGCAACACCTTGTAGAGGGCGTTGCCGTGGTTGTTGACGGTGCGATTGAGAATCTCATCGTCGATGCCGAGATCGCATACAAAGCGCATCGCACCATTGAGCTTAACCTTGAATACTGACGGTGCGTGAGTGGCAATGGCCGACTCGTAGGTATTGTTCTTAATCTTGATTTTATGGCCATCCACTGACTTGTCGATGAGTATCTCCTTGATATACTTATCGTGAGTGGCGTGACTGAGGTCTAAGTCTGCCAACTTCACAAAGTTGCCAGAGGTAGGCAGCGCAAAAAACTGGTCATGGCCAGGCTCCGGCTTCTGAGTCACGGTTACCACGCGCGACACATTCTCCTTCTTGGTGGTGAGTATGATGCGTGCGGTGCGCGGCACGAAGCTGTCGTTCTTCTGTGCAGTGATGAGAATCAAGCCATCCTTCTCGCTCGCAGTGAGCCACTTGCTGCGGCAGTAAAGCTCGTAGGGCGACTTGGCCGTAACAAATACCGATGCCTCAGACTGGTCAAAAGAAATTTGCACATCGTCGGTGCTAACCTGTATAAGCTCGCGCGGCTGGTAATACTTGATGTCAGGGGTAGCTGCGCTGAGAAGGCCTACTGCAAAGAGGCCAGCTAACACGGAAAGGATTCTAACTCTAATCATATTGATAAAGGTTATTAGTTAATGTTCATATTTTGCCGTTGCTAAATTACGAATTTTTTTTAGCTCAGCCCCGAAAAGCGGCAAAAAATAGTAAAAAGTAGGGATATAGCAATTAAGAATAAGGAGTTTTTTGTAATTTTGCGGTAGCATAATGCGCAACTCTCTAAATAACTTTATAAAAATGAAAAGAACTAAGTGTTTCCGTTTGCTGCTGGTGGCTATGGTCACGATGATGATGTGCCCCGGCAGCCTTAAGGCAGAATGGAAGATGGCCAAGGTCAGCATTCAGACTCCGTTTGCCGCTACCGTGAGTCCTACCAATGCCTTGCCTGAGTATCCGCGTCCACAGATGGTACGCTCCGAGTGGATGAACCTCAATGGTCTCTGGGATTTCAGTTCTATGGCCTCCTACAACGACAACATCCCCACTTCAGGATGGTATGAGATTCTCGTGCCCTACTGCGTGGAGAGTGCGCTCAGCGGACTGAAGACCCACTACGAGAGCATGGCCTACAGGCGCGACTTCACAGTGCCCGCCAGCTGGACTGGCAAGCGCGTTCTGCTTAACTTCGAGGCTGTTGACTGGCGGTGCTCCGTCTATGTCAATGGCACCAAGGTGGGCAGCCACGACGGTGGCTATGACCCTTTCACGTTTGACATTACCGACTATATCCAGTTCGGGCAACAAAACGAGGTAGCCCTTAAGGTGTTTGACCCCACTGACCGTTGGTCAGTCCCTCGCGGCAAGCAGGTGCGCAGCCCGGGCGGTATCTTCTACACAGCTTGCTCCGGCATCTGGCAGACGGTGTGGATGGAGGCCGTGAACCCCACCTACATCCAAGACTTCCACCTCACGCCCGATATTGATGCCGAGACTCTCACCATCAACGCCACTGCTGGCGGCGACACCGACAAGGTATCCAAGATCAAGGCCACTGCCTACCACGGAACTCAGAAGGTAGCCGAGGGTGAGGGACAGCCGGGCGAAGACATTGTGCTCAGCATTACCAATCCCGACCTCTGGAATCCCGATCACCCGTTCCTCTACGACCTCAAGCTGGAG
>JAGCTG010000019.1 GCA_017963785.1 Bacteroidaceae bacterium
GTAAGCGAGGGCAGTGTCTATTTTGATGTAGAGAAATACAACGAGCAGCATCGCTACGGAAAGCTCTCCAATCGCAACCTCACCGATGTCATCAATCACAGCCGCACCCTCGACGGACAGGACGAGAAACACAATCAGGTGGATTTCGCTCTCTGGAAGAAAGCCCAGCCCCAGCATATCATGCGCTGGCCCAGCCCGTGGAGCGATGGTTTTCCCGGTTGGCACTGTGAGTGTACGGCCATGGGCCGCAAGTATCTCGGCAACCACTTCGACATCCACGGTGGCGGCATGGACCTCGTCTTCCCTCATCACGAGTGTGAGATAGCACAGGCAGTCGCTTCGCAGGGCGATGATATGGTGAAGTACTGGATGCACAACAATATGATTACCATCGAAGGCAAGAAGATGGGCAAGAGCTACAATAACTTCATCACCCTCCAGCAGTTCTTCGATGGCAGCCACGAGAAACTGCAGGAGGCCTACAGCCCGATGACCATACGCTTCTTTATTCTCCAGGCGCACTATCGCTCCACCGTCGATTTCTCCAACGAGGCGCTTCAGGCAAGCCGCAAGGGAATGGAAAGACTCTTCGATGGAATCGCCCAAATTGAGCGTCTGCAGCCTGTGGCTGACGGTGCTATCACCAAGGACTTCGCCGACCAGCTGAAGCAGCGTTGCTACGATGCTATGGACGACGACCTCAACTCGCCCATCGTCATCTCTCACCTCTTCGACGCATGCCGTGTCATCAATCAGGTGGCAGACCATCAGCAGACTATCACTTCCGATGCTGTGGAGGCACTGCGCGAGGTGTTCCACACCTTTACCTTCGACATCCTCGGACTCAAGCCCGAGACCGATGGTGGCAGCAAGCGCGAGGAAGCCTTCAGCGCAGCCATCGACCTGCTGTTGGAGACACGCGCCAAGGCTAAGGCAGCCAAAGACTGGGCTACCAGCGACCTTATACGCGACCGCCTCGCTCAGCTCGGCTTTGAGGTGAAGGACACCAAGGACGGTGCCACTTGGAAACTAAACAAGTAACGGACTATAATATACTGCCTTATAGTCTGGCAAAAGATTTGGATATAAGATGCTGATGATATCCTTCAGCAGGATATCAGGGCGAAACGGCACCTCCTCATAGAAGGGGGTGAGTAGTGCGTTGCACCCATAGATATGGTGCTCGCGGAAGGGGACGAACTCGCTGTAAATAGTGTTCTCCTGCAACAGCGAAGCGTAGGTGAAATTCTCCGGACGGCTATACTTTATTATCCACACATCGGCATCACGGCCTCCGAGCAGTACACTCTCTAACGAGAGGGGCTGACTGCCGCTGGCCTTATCTGAAGCGATGTTGTAGTCGGCGCCCGCGTCTTTGTAGAGCGCACCATAGCAGCTGCCGCCGCCAGGCATGTACCATGTGTTGCCGCTGAGCAAATCAGCGAGTAGCTTGGGATGCTTTTTCTCCTTAGCCACAAGTGCCTTCAGACTGTTGTAGTTGTCGCGCACCTCCTCAAAGAGAGCGTTGGCCTCAGCCTCGCAGCCCACCAGCATGCCGTAGAACTTCATCCACTCGGCACGCCCCAGCGCGGAGGTTTCCATATAGTCGGCGCACTCAATAATGGGTATACCTGTCTTCTCCAGCAGTCCGTAGCTTGCGCCCTCAAAGGGCGACATCAACAAGGCGTCGGTGCGCAACTGCGCTATCATCTCCACGCTCGGGTTGAGACCGCTGCCCACATCCTTGATGCGTCCCTTCTTTATCTCCGCCTGCACGGCGGGGTTGAGCATGTATTTGCTCTCGCAGATGCTGGCCACCCGCCCGAGGGCGCCCAGCTTCTGCATAAGAGCGGTGTGAACAGAAGTGCTTACGCAGATCCTTTCGAGAGGAACCTTCACAACGGTTACCTCGGGCGGTATTCCGTCGGGGAGTTTATCTGAGACTTCCTCATGGCTCCCATCCTTTTGGGAGGGGCTGGAGATAGACTCTTGTTTCGACGAGTTCCTCTCTACCAACGCGTAGCGGTGAAGCACACGGTCAGTTTTCCAGGGATCGTTAATAGTCACAAGCCTATAACTGCCACAGTCCACAATGTCCAGCAAGCGAGAGTACTCCATTTTCACAGGAGTCCCCTCAGGCTTGCCGACATTGCTATGGCAGCCCGTCAGCAAAGAAAAGCTAACAACAACAAAAAGAAAAAAAGTTGACTGACGGAGGCTGTGTCTCATAATTAGTGTGAATTTTTAATAGAAGATTATAGTTCCGGGGTTGAGGCCAACCTTAAACTGGTCAATCTGCAGACCGGTCTTGTCGAAGCGGGTGCAGAAGCCTGGAGCCTCGTAGTCAGCTACAGGTCCCCACTCTGTGTCCTTGGTGGAGTAAGCGCCGATATACACATCTCCGTTGGTTGGGTTCACACCAATGCTGAAGGGCGAAACGAAGCCTCCATTGCTGGGCACGAACTTCTGCACGGTGTTGTCGTTGAGGTCGATGTAGCCATAGGCAATCTCGGTCTTGTAATAGTTGTTGTCGATGAAGTACAGACGACCGGGACCGATAGCGGCGATGGTGGCGTCAGCCAGCTTGGTGGTGGTGCCGTTGGTGGCGAGGGTGTAGATGGCGGGGTTGACAGCGTAGGTCCAGTCCTCAGCATACTCACCGCTGCAAGCCAGGAAGAGGCTCTTGCCGTCGGTCAGCACGTCCACGGGATTGGTGGGCACGGTCAGCGTGCTGGTGGCGGTGAAGGTAGCGAGGTCCACTACGCTCACGGTGTTGCCGCTGCCGTAGCCAGAGTTGGCAACATAGAGTTTGCCGTCGAGCACGGCGAGACCCTCGGGATAAGCGCCGGTCTCCACGGTGGTCACTACCTCATAGTCGGTGGTGTCGATTTTGGCGACCTTGTTCTCATAGAACATTGTCACGTAGATGTAGCCGCCGTCGGCCTTGATGCAGCGTGCGCCGTTCAGCTCAATCTGCTTAACGCTCTTGGCTGTCTTAGCCTCACACACCTCCACCACGTTCTCGTCGGTGTTGGCGATGTAGAGTTTGGTGCCGTAAACCAGGCCGTCGTTGGCAGTACCTGACAGGGCACGACCGTTGATAGCCTTGAACACTCCGTTGGCAACATCGTGTGCCACAGGGTCATAGGTGGTGAGGTCGCCGTCAATCTTGTTGAAGTAGCTACCTTCGCTTACTACATACACGCCGCCCACCCAGTTGGGATCGATCACTGGCTTTGGGCTGTCATTGTCATCATCGCTGCAGGCGGTAAAGCCTAGCGCAAGCACTGCGAGCAGTGCAATTTTCAAAATGTTTTTCATGTTGTTTGTTGTTTAAA
>JAGCTG010000148.1 GCA_017963785.1 Bacteroidaceae bacterium
AGCGTCCAGAAACATCTTCACCGACACATTGTCGGCCGACATAGGCATCTGCAGGAAAGCGTTGCCGGCAAATACTACTAATGCAACTTTATCGTTCTTCAGTCGACTGCAGAGTGAGTTGACGACCTGCTTGGCTTTGGCCAGACGGTTTGGCTCCACATCGTCAGCCATCATAGAGTTGCTCACATCCATGGCCACCACCACCTCTATGCCCGATACATTATCGGTCTTCATGCGCATACCCATCTGAGGACGCGCCAGGATAAGCACCACAATAGCAAGGGCGCCTATCAGCAGTCCGAACTTTATCCATACTCTCGTCTCTGACACCTCAGCCATCAGCCGCTTCACATACTCAGCCTTGCCAAGGCGCAACAGACGCTTACGCCCCGCCTTGCGGTTGAGCCAAAACAGCAACACCAACAGTGGCAGCGCTGTCAGCAGATACAAGTATTCGGGATTGGCAAATCTAAACATAGGCTTTGTGACTTTGCAGCTTCCTACGGAATTTTCTTCAACAACGTGTTGCTGAGCAACAGCTCCAGCAGCAACGCTATCAGGGCTATGAGCGCAAACGGGTAGTAGGCCTCGTGGCGCTTGGTATAGTTGGTGACCATAATACGCGACTTCTCCAGTTTGGAGATGTCCTCGTATATCTTCTCCAGTTCATTGTTGTTTGTGGCACGATAGAACTTGCCACCGGTTGTGGAGGCAATCTCCTTTAGCATATTAGTGTCTATCTCTACCGGCATACGTGTGTAGCTCACACCGCCGCCAGGCAGCGGATACGGAAATGTGGCAGTGCCATTGGTGCCCACGCCGATAGTATATACGCGGATTCCCAGCGCTTTGGCCATCTCAGCAGCAGTGAGCGGAGATATCTCGCCCATATTGTTGGAGCCGTCGGTGAGCAGAATGATAACCTTGCTCTTGGCCTTACTTTCCTGCAGGCGACTCGCTGCATTGGCAATGCCCATGCCTATCGCAGTGCCATCGTCAATCATGCCGGTGGCGGGCAGGTCGCAACTGATATTGGTAAACATCTGCAGTAGCGCATCGTGGTCGGTAGTGAGCGGACATTGAGTGAATGCCTCGCCGGCAAAGATGGTCAGTCCGATATTGTCATTACGCTGGCGCGACACAAAGTCTGTCGCCACCATACGTGCTGCCTCCACACGGTTAGGCTTGAAGTCCATTGCCATCATACTTGTCGACACATCCATCGCCAGCATGATGTCAATACCCTCCACCTCAGAGTCGTTCCAGCTATTGCTGCTTTGTGGCCGCGCCAGCACCACCACTACCATGGCAAAGCTGAGCGCTCTCAATGCAAACGGCACCCACATCAGGCGCTGCCGCATCGACTTCGCTGCGTTCTGATATGCCTGTGTAGAAGGAATCTTCATCGAAGGCTCCTTACGTCCCCTAAGCAGGAAAAACCAAATGCCGTAGGGAATCAGCAGCAACAGCAGCAACAAACATGCAGGATTAACAAACTCCATCTCAATATCACCTATAAACTATCAACTATACGCTTTAATAGTACATATTATACATTATCACTACCGCCCACACAAACAGGGCAACTCCCGCTGCTGCCACAACCACATTGGCTGCCACCAGCAGAGCCCTCTGTCGGCGACTGCGCCTGACTTTCGGTTCCTCCTTAGGCTTGGGAGCACGCTTCTTGTCAGCCTCCGTTTCCTTGGTTGCGTTCACATACTCAATGGCTATGAGCAGGTTGCGGTCGTTTTCATCTATCGCGGTATTCAGACCCGCATACTTCACCAAGTCAGCAGCCTCAAACATTTCCTGAAGCTCTGCCAACAGCTTGGTGTCATTGGCACCCTGCAATCGCTCTATGATCTGCGCCGAGGTCATCGCCGTAGCCTTAAAGCCATATCGGCGCGCGATGTAAGTACGCACAATGTCGGTAAGGTCGGCATAGTAGCGGTGAGCCTCCTCGGGAGCCTCAGGACGATTCACCTGTAGCTTGGCTATCTGGCGCATCGCCCACTTATGCGGCGGTCCTTCAAGGTGCAACTTCAACTTGGGTAATATGCGATGGTTGTTCTTTATCTGCACGGCCATATAGGCTGCCACCAGTAGCAGCAGCACACCCAGCAGCCACAGTAGGAACGGACGTCGCAGGTCGCTCCAGTCATAATAGACCTCTGCGTTCTCCTTGGGACCGAAGAACTTATCAACCTTAGTGGTATCCACCTCCGGACTCACCACCTTCAGCGCCATGCCGCTCTTGCTCTTGTATACGCTGTCGCCCACCTGCACCTCCATCGGCGGTATGTAGTACAGCGCCGAGTCAAACGAAGTGATGCGGTAAGCTTCCACTATCGTTTGGCGACGACCGGCATCAAGGCTGGCAGTGCTCTCGCGGTAATGGCTCAGCACCTCAACGCCCTCCACCAGCACACTGTCGGGGTATTGGGGCACTATGACAATATCGTTGCTCCCCGCGCTCACCTTGAGCTTGAGCAGCACCTGCTCTCCGATGAATATCTGGTTAGTGTCCATCTTCATCGTCACATTCACCTGTCCCATCACCATTGTAGTGATTAACAGGCTCAGCAGCAATATCGTCTTTCTCTTCATCTTACTTCCTCTTCTCAAACAGTTCCTTCAGCGCCGCAACATAGTCGTCCTCAGTCGTCAAACTCACAAAGTCCACCTTCTGCGCACTGAACAGCTCCTTAAGCTTCCGCTCGTGCTCCACCCAGTGGTGGGCATGCGCCTGCCTAACTCTCTTTGAGGCAGAGTCCACATACTGGTCCTCGCCACTCTCGCTGTCCGTCACCTTAATCATGCCCACATTGGGCAGCTCGGCCATGAAGCGGTCATACACCTGTATGGCAGCCACCTCATGCTTTCGGCTGGCAACCATCAGCGGTTTCTTGAAGTCGCTGCCGCCCACGAAGTCACTCAGCACAAACACTGAGCA
>JAGCTG010000020.1 GCA_017963785.1 Bacteroidaceae bacterium
ATGGACCAAACTCATCTTCATCCTCTTTGCCATGCTCTATGTGCCCGCCATGCTCTACTGGCTGCTGAATCTGCCTGTATGGTTCTGTATTGTTTCTTTGCTATTTTTTGCCTATGCCGCATTCTATGACTTCTACTACATGAAGGGCATCAGCAATGGCGACCTATCAAGAGAGCAGATGCTCGACACCAGTCGCCGCGTGGCAAGGATGAAGAAAATGAATGCCCGCTGGTTGTGGTTCAGCATACCATTCACCATTGTCTGGATTGCAACAATGACATATCTCATGTGCACAACCGACAGTCTCATAACCAGAGACAACCTCGAAGGAGCTCTTTACGGCGGAGCCATCGGTCTTGTCATAGGACTTGCAGTAGGAGCCTATGTCTACATCCGCCAGCAGCGTCAGGCACAAGCCATCATCGACCAGATAGACGAGATAACGAAAGGCGAATAGCCCTGCACCCAACAACAAATAGAGCCGGAGGAACTAACCCCCGGCTCTATTTATATATAAATAAGGTGTAGCCTTAGAGACCAAGCTGCTTTACACTCTTATCAACTGCCTCTTTGATGGCGTCGGAGCTTTTCTTTGCGCCCTCATTGATAGCATCGGTGCTCTTCTTGGCAGCATCGTTGATTGCAGACTTGGCAGCCTCATTGGCACTGTTCACAACAGCCTTGCCAGCCTCCTTGGTTGCATCAACAGCAGCCTTACCTGCTTCCTTAGCTTGGTCGGCCACACCTTCTGCCGCTTCCTGTGCTTCGGTAGCTACCTCCTCGGCAGCGTCCTTCACTACATCCACGAGGCTTACGTTGAGATCCTTCTCAGCCTTGGAGATTACCTCGTCAATATCGGTAACGGTCAGCACCTTCAGCTGGTCCTCGGCAGTGAGGCCATCGTGCCATGCCTTAATCTCCTGGGCCAGGCTCTTGGCAGTAACGGTGTCACCGGCCTGCACAGCTTGCTCCAACTGCTCAGCGTAAGCCTGAGCCTGTTCTTCCACGGTCTTTGTCTCCTGCTTGCTGCCACAGGCTGCAAACATAATGCCGACACATACGGCAATAATCAGTTTCTTCATAACTTAAAATGTTAATGGTTAATGATTATTGATTAATGGTTATTGATTAATAGTTATTGAGCTACAGTTATTGAGCTACAGTTCTTCTTTCCAAAATTCTACATTCTTTATGTTCAGCGCATCTGGGTCGAAGCGTGGTTCGAGCCCCAGTTTACGCTGTTTCTCATAGTCGCGCAGTGAGCGCAATGCCTTCGGCGCAAGCAGCAAGATACTTACAATATTTATCCATGCCATCACCCCTACACCGATGTCACCCACAGTCCACACTATGCCGCTACCCACGAGCGACCCCATAAACACTGTGGTGATAGTAAACACACGCAGTGTCCACACCACTATCGCCTCGCCCACCGTGCCATCGAGCACCATATCCTGGCGTTCCAGCTCGTCAAGTCGCTCCGGATGTTTCTTATACACACGGCGCCGATAGCGATTGAAGAGATACACTATGTTGGTCTCGGCGTAATAATAATACGCCATGATAGTGGTGAAGGCAAAGAAGAATAGAGCTATCGCCACAATCATGTCACCCACATTGCCTCCCATCAATGTACCAAGAGCCTCTGAGGTATAAAATACTCCCGGCTCACCCTCCGGTGCATTGGGATTCTGCTGCAGATAGGTAACCACCGCGCCTTGAGGAGTCTGCTGCACAGAATCCACGATATTGTAGGTCTTACACGCCAGAATCATCATCGCCGTAGCAGTGCAAACAAGCAGTGTGTCAATATACACCGAGAAGGCCTGCACCAATCCCTGCTTCACAGGATGACTCACCTTGGCGGCAGCAGCGGCTATTGGCCCTGTACCCTGTCCTGCCTCGTTGCTATAGATGCCTCGCTTCACACCCCAGGCGATGGTAGTACCCAGCAAGGCACCGCCAACCTCATTCACGCCTACAGCTCCACGAAGCATCTGCATAAACATGTCGGGCACTATTTGCCAGTGCACAACCAGCACCACAATTGAGAGAACGATATATATCACAGCCATCACGGGAGCCACTATCTGTGCCACACTGGCTATGCGCTTCACACCGCCAACAATGACGAGCGCGATAAGCGTGGCCACTATCAAGCCCATCACCCATACCTCCACGCCAAACGTACGACTGCATGTCAACGCTATGCCATTACACTGCACAGGAGGCAGGAATATACCACATGCCAGCGCTGCCAACACGGCAAACAGGCAACCCATCCAGGGACTCCGCAAGCCATGCTCGATATAATAGGCTGGCCCACCGCGAAACTGACCATTGTGGTTCTCCTTATATATCTGCGCCAGCGTAGCCTCTACAAAAGCACTGCCGGCACCGAAGAAAGCGATTAGCCACATCCAGACAATAGCCCCGGGACCACCGAAGCCTATTGCAGTAGCCACACCAACGATGTTGCCTGTACCTACACGCCCCGACAGCGCCATGGCGAAAGCCTGAAACGACGAAATGCCTACCTTTGAGTCCCTGCCCTTATCCGCTGCCTTGTCGCCTCTGAACAGCAAACGAGCCATCTCACGGAAGAAGCGAACCTGCACAAAACGTGTGCGAAACGAAAAATACAGACCTGCAGCCAGACACAGCACCACCAATGCCGGGCTCCACACCCAGCCATACACGGTTTCTAGCATCGTCGTTGCCCACTGGCCGATTGTCTCCATACCCCTCATTCCTTAACTCTCAGCAGTTTGCCATATTTGTTGGAGGGGGCACTGTCAAGCAGTAGCATTATGCTGAGCGCCAGCAGCCCGATATAAGGCGAGATACCTATCTCCGAAGCAAAGAAAAACGGCAGTATGCCCAGCAATATCCACCACCCGCAACGGTTGGTGTCATGCAGTCGGCGCACAGTGACACTGAGCAGCGGTAGCAAAATAAGTAGCAGATAACCCAGTATCACGAGTGTCACCACAAGATGGCTCGACAGACAGGAGTGGATGAGGCGATGCCAATACTCCTCCTCCGTGGGAGCATCGGAGATAGTAATATAGTCGCGACCTATACTGGAAAAAAGCACAGCATAGAGCACCGTGCACACCAACACATTGAAGGCAATAAATGTCCAGAACTCAGAACGGCGCGAGCGTCCCTTGAAATTGTCACAGCGTATAAACACACGCTTCAGCGAACGCAACAGACTTCGCGCTGTGTCGTGATTATCTTGCGCCATAGCCGCCTCGGACTCCAACTCGGCCAATTGCTCTTTCGTCTCACTCAGGTCGTTTAGTTCATCCATCGCCTGGCGGCGCAGGGCCGACCGCTTCTCGCTGTCGAGCCGCTCATTGGGGCAGCCGCATTCAGGGCATGCTATCAAATTACCCTCATACGGACATGCACATTCACTGCAGATTGTGGTCATGGTAAACTTTTTACACTCAGGTTCGTAACAATGGAGCGGAAGTCTCCCGTGCTTTGCAGCGGGAAGAATAGCGTCTCGCTAGTCATTTTATCCTTGGCATAAGTGCGGCCATACTTGCGCTCTAAGGTCTTGCCATTGATTTTCAGACGTGTCTCTTTATTGTCGCCCTCCACGGTAACATCCATCTCCTCGCCGTCAAAAGGTGCGAACACGAAGGTGTAAAGATAGCCGTCACGCTCATAGCCGAAACATCCCGTGATGGGGTCGGCAAGGTAGAACACGGCGTTAGGCGAACTGAATAGAATGGTACCCTTCTCCTCCTTGGCTGCCTTGAGGTGGAAACTCACGCTATAGTTGTAGCCCGCCTCAACGACACCGAATTTGGCTCCGAAGTCCTGTTGTCTAGGCAACACCTTGTCCACACTAATGGGGGTATCAGGCAGTCGGCCCATCTCATTCACGCCAGGAGCCTCGCTTAGTTTGTGGCGCAGGGCATCAAACTCTGTGAACGACAGCGTGGTGTTTTTTCCTGTCCAAAACTTGGTACTCAGCGTCTGCATGGCGGGATATAAGCGATGGTGGATATCCTTCACACTTACACCGTTGCCGCATATATCGTTCCACACGGCAAACATACCACCCATGATGCGCTGGTCGTCGTAGTCGAACACCTTCTGGCGCACGATGTTGGGAGTCCACTCTTTGTACAGCTTCTCTATGTTCAGGTAGTCGTAGTAGTATCCGGCCTTAGGCACTATGTAGATAAGGCCGTCGGGCACACTGATGCCCTTATAGCCAAGGTTGAGCATCGAGTCGGGCTTCGCATAGCCGTTGTACCACAACGACATAATCACATTATCCACCTTCACGGGCGTCTTGCCGTTGCAGTGAGTGAGCGAGCCCCACAGGCACGCCTGCTTGCCGTAGCTCTCCACATATCTGATAAGGTGGTCAGTAAGCTCGCGAAACTTCTCCACCACAGCCTGGTCGGAGTTGTTATACTCATCAGTACCGATATGCACCCTGGGGCCTATGAACACGGGGTCGTCACCCTCCAGATACTCCTTCCATAGCGCGTCGAGGAAGGGCACTGTCTCGGGATTGGTGATGTCCAGATGGTCTTTGCCGAAGCGCTCGCTCCCCAGCTCCGGCCTGTAGCGGGTAAACGCCAGGCTGTGCGCAGGCGCGTCAATCTCAGGGATTATCTCTACACCGCACCGCATGCCCAGTCGCTGCAGGGCGCGAAACTCCTCCTTCGTGTAGTAGCCGTCGCGCGCTGCCAGTCCGGGATAGGTGTCACACTCCATGCGGAACGCAGCGTAGGTCCTGTCCCAGTCGTTATCGAACGTCACCCGCAAGCCATTGTCGTTGAGGTGAATCTGCAGCGTGTTCATCTTATAGTAGCCCATGATGCGCACCAAATTCTCCAAGTAGCTCATAGGTATGAACTTGCGACCGCAGTCGATCATAAAGCCACGCACCTCAAAATCGGGGCAGTCATTGATGGTACCACAAGGGAGAGAGACCGATTGACTATGGGACATTGACCATTGGCCTTTGTCTGCCATCTGTAATAGTGTGCGCGTTGCCCAGTATAGACCAGTGGCATTGCAAGCAGTAATCTCCACCTTGTCGCCAATCACGATGGTGTAGCCTTCGGTGCCGGACAAATGGCGCGCAGCATTAGTCTTCGAGCGTTTCTGCTTCTTATCCGCCACAATTTTCAGCACTATGTCGCCAGTCTGTACCTTACCCCTGACAGTGCTCAACCGCTGGCCTATCAGAGTCTGCCAGTCATCCTTGAGAGCCGCAGCCACAGCAGCCACTCCGTCCGACGTCTCTACAATACGGGTGGAGTTAGATACAGTAAAAGTGCCCGTGGCACCTTTCCACTCCTTTATCTCGGGAATAACCTGCGGCTTGGCATTCTGTGCTTGGGCCATGGTCAGTGCAGCAACTACTGCCGCAAAAAATACAATACATATTCTTTTCATATACCATTTAAATATTTTATCATTATAGTCTGCAAAAATAATAAACTTGTCGTAAAGAGCCAAAATAATCGTTGTTTTTCATTAAATTTGCACTGAAAAAGTTCAATACCAAATGTTCAACACACAATTACTTGTCACTCTCGCCCATCGCTACAACACGCCGGAGTTCATCCTTACCGACCCTGTACAGTTTCCCCATCGTTACACCGACAAGCGCGACATAGAGATATCCGCGTTCGTCACCTCATGGATAAGCTGGGGCAACCGCAAGCAGATAATAAAGACAGCAGAGCATATTGACACACAAATCTTTAAATCGCAACCGTTCAAGTTTCTCATGAGCTGCGGATGGCGCCATTACCGCGACGACACACGCTGCTTATACCGCACCGTGCGCTATTCTGACTTCTTCCAACTCATGGAACGCATGCATGCCATCTACACCCAGCATCCCGACCTTGAAGCTGCAGTCAATCTTCATATATCAAATTCCAAACTTCAAATTCATCACGCCTTAAGCATTTTATTCCGTGGCATCAACGGCATCGCCGATGCCACCAAGGGCTCGCCCTGCAAGCGGTTGTGGTTCTTCCTGCGATGGATGGTAAGGCGCGACGGCATAGTCGATTTCGGTATCTGGCGCACCATAAACCCTGCCGACCTCATCATCCCACTTGATACACACGTTTATAATATGGCTCGCACGATGGGACTCACCACCCGGTGCACCGCCGATATTCGCACTGCACGCGAAATCACCGACCGACTGCGCGAAGTCTTCCCCGACGACCCCACACTCGGCGACTTCGCCCTCTTCGGCTACGGCATAGATCACGGTTGAGCTAAAATTATATAATGTACGCGCGTATTTTTTGTTATATGAGAATAATTTGGTACTTTTGCACTCCTAATACTATAAATTGTAATCCTTAACTCTTATGACTCTCTCACAACAAGACCTCGCACAGATTGCACAGCGCGGCATCAGCGAGGAGCAGATCCAGACACAGCTCAATCAGTTCAAGACCGGTTTTCCTTTCCTGCGCCTTGAGGCAGCAGCAGCCGTAGACCGCGGTATCGTAGCTCCCAGCTCCGACGAGCGCAAAGGCTATGTAGCTAAATGGGAACAATACAAACAAACAGGTCACCGCGTGGTGAAGTTCGTGCCTGCCAGTGGAGCCGCCAGTCGTATGTTCAAAAATATGTTTGCATTTGTTGATGCCGACTACGACACCCCCACCACCGATTTTGAGAAGACATTTTTCCGCGACATAGAAAAATTTGCCTTCTACGATGCTCTTAATGCTCAATGCTCGATGCTCAATGGCAAAGGCGTCAAGGAACTCATCGCCGCAGGCCAATACAAGACTGTGGCTGCCAATATGCTCAAGGCCGAAGGACTGAACTACGGTCAGCTGCCAAAGGGCATGCTCCTGTTCCACAAATATGCAGAGGGTGCCCGCACCCCGATGGAGGAGCATCTGGTGGAGGGAGCGCTCTACGCTGCCAGTAACGGTGAGGCTCATGTGCACTTCACAGTGAGCCATGAACACATGGACTTCTTCAAGCAGAAGGTGGCAGAGAAGGCCGACGGCTTCGCCCAGAAGTATGGAGTGAAGTACGACATCACCTTCTCCGAACAGAAACCTTCAACGGATACCATTGCCGCCAATCCCGATAACACCCCGTTCCGCGAGACAGACGGCAGTCTGCTCTTCCGCCCCGGAGGACACGGAGCTCTCATAGAGAATCTCAACGAGATAGAGGCCGATGTTATCTTTATCAAGAATATAGACAACGTGGTACCCGACCGCCTCAAGCCCGAGACAGTGGAATGGAAACAAGTGATAGCCGGACTACTCGTAACGTTGCAGAAGAAAGCCTTCGGTTATCTGGAATTACTCGATAAGGACGCCACTGAGGCTGAACTGAAGGAGATTGCCGAATTTGTAGAGAACGAACTCTGCTGCCAGCCGAAAGGCAACACCGTCGATGCCAACTACCTGCGCCGCAAGCTCAACCGCCCCATGCGCGTCTGTGGTGTAGTAAAGAATGTAGGCGAGCCGGGCGGTGGACCGTTCCTTACATATAATCCCGACGGCACAGTGAGTCTGCAGATTTTGGAAAGCTCGCAGATAGATACCAACAACGAACAATATATGAAGATGTTTACCCAAGGCACTCACTTCAATCCCGTTGACCTTGTATGCGCTGTAAAGGACTACAAGGGACGCCCGTTTAACCTGCCCGACTTTGTAGACCGCAACACAGGCTTCATCTCATCAAAGTCAAAGGGCGGCAAGGAACTCAAAGCCCTTGAGTTACCGGGACTCTGGAATGGAGCCATGAGCGATTGGAACACCGTCTTCGTTGAAGTACCGTTGGGCACATTCAATCCTGTAAAGACAGTAAATGACTTGCTCAGAGAGCAGCACCAGTAATCCATTAAGCCACCTAAGCTACCTAAGCCACCTAACCTGAAACTTGAAGTTTATAAAGAAGATAGACGTCTTTGTGCTCAAGAAATTCTTCCTGCTTTTCTTGGGTTGCTTCTGCATCTGCCTGTTTGTGTTCATGATGCAGTTCGTGTGGAAGCACATCGACTCGCTGGTAGGCAAGGGACTGGGCATTGACGTACTGATGGAGTTCTTCTGGTACATGGCTCTGTCGCTGGTGCCTATGGCTCTGCCTATGGCGGTGCTGCTGACGTCGCTTATCTCGTTTGGCAACATGGGCGAGCAACTGGAGCTGACAGCCATGAAAGCTGCGGGCATCCCTCTTCTGAGGATTATGCGTAGCGTGATGGTGAGTTGCGGACTACTGATGTGCGTGTCTTTCTACTTCCAAAACGATATCAGTCCCAAGGCGCAGATGCAGTTGGCACGACTGCTCATCTCGATGAAGGACACATCGCCGGCACTAGAGATACCCGAAGGCGTCTTCTACAACGGCATACCGGGCGTCAATATCTATGTAGAGCGCAAGACAGCAGAAACAGGCATGCTCTACAACGTCATCATCTATAAGATGGACCAAGGCATCGACAACGCACAGATAGTGGTAGCCGACTCCGCCAAGATAGAAACAACGGCAGAAAAACAACACCTTAAACTGACCATCTACAATGGCGAGCAGTTTGAGAACCTGCAAGCCAATGCCTCTGGACTGCTTACCCAGACACAGGTGCCCTACGACAGAGAGACATTTCAGTTAAAAATACTGCTGATAGAATACAACTCTGACTTTGACCTCATGAACGCAGAAGACCTGCGAGGGATGGCGGAAACAAAATCGCTGGCCCAGCTGGAAGCCGATGCTGACTCAATGACAATGAAATACGACAGTCTGGGGCGCGTGAACTACACCGAGATGAAGGCACGCTACATGCAGACAGGTTTCATTAGCAAGCAAGACTCTGCTTTGGCCGTCAGGATGGCCAAGACGCTCAGTATTGACTCATTGCTGGAGGGCAGCTCCGCAAATAAGGTAGAGATGCTGCGCAAAGCCACTGGCACAGTTGACAATATCAACACGGAGATGGAATGGCGCACTCCTGTCAGCCAAGATGGTTATCGCATGGTGCGCAAACATCATATTAAATGGCATGAGAAATTCACCAACGCTTTGGCGTGTCTGTTTTTCTTCTTTATCGGAGCACCACTGGGCGCCATAATACGCAAGGGCGGCCTAGGCGTATCTACCATCGTGTCGGTGCTGATATTTATTATATACTATATAATAGGTATCTCTGGAATGAAAATGGCACGCGACGGAGCATGGGACATCACCTACGGCATGTGGATAAGCACCGTGGTGATGACGCCACTTGGCATCTTCCTTACATACAAAGCAAACCGCGACTCGATAGAATTTAACTTTGACAACCTGTGGCAGCGATTCCTTATCTTCAAGGCCAAATTCAAATACCTGCCCGGGGAAACAAAGATGCAACGGCTCAAGAGAGTCGTTAAAGAGTTAACGACCAAGAAATAAATCCTAAATTGCAAATATAAAAAACAGTAAATTACATCATGATTTTCAGCACCATAGAAGAGGCGGTAGAAGACATCCGCGAGGGTAAATTTGTAATAGTGGTGGACGATGAAGACCGCGAGAATGAAGGCGACTTCATCACTGCTGCCGAGCTAATCACTCCAGAAAAGGTTAACTTTATGCTCCACTACGGTCGCGGAGTGCTCTGCGCGCCCATCACCCTTGAGCGTTGTCGCGAACTGAAACTACCCCATCAGGTAGAAGACAACACATCAATGCTCGGCACACCTTTCACCGTGACCGTTGACAAGCTTGACGGATGCACCACCGGAGTGAGCGCCGCCGACCGAGCCGCCACCATCAAGGCTCTTGCCGATCCCGCATCGGTGCCCGAGACATTTGGTAGGCCCGGACACATCAACCCACTCTATGCACAAAACAAGGGCGTGCTGCGTCGCGCCGGACACACTGAAGCAGCCGTTGACCTTGCACGCATGGCAGGGCTGCAGCCTGCAGCCGCACTCATAGAGATAATGAACGAAGACGGCACCATGGCGCGGATGCCGCAGCTCATTGAGGTGGCTAAAGAACATCATCTAAAGATTATATCCATACGCGACCTAATCGCCTATCGGCTGAAAGAAGAGACTATAGTAGAAAAAGGCGAGCGCGTAGACCTGCCCACAGCCTATGGACATTTCCACCTCATCCCCTTCCGCCAAAAAAGCAATGGTCTGGAGCATGTGGCCCTCATCAAGGGCGAGTGGGAAGAGGACGAGCCAATCCTCGTACGCGTACACTCCTCGTGCATGACCGGCGACATCTTCGGTAGCAAGCGCTGTGACTGTGGTGAACAGCTACATCGCGCCATGCAGATGATAGAAAAAGAAGGCAAAGGCGTAGTGCTCTACCTCAACCAAGAAGGGCGCGGAATAGGTCTCATGGCCAAGATAGCCGCCTACAAGCTGCAGGAGCAAGGTCTCGACACTGTGGATGCCAATATCCATCTTGGCTACGGAGCAGACGAACGTGACTACGGTATGGGAGCACAAATACTGCGCGAAATAGGCGTAAGGAAAATGCGACTCATTACCAACAACCCCACCAAACGCGCAGGCCTCGATGGCTTTGGCCTTGAGATAGTGGAGAATGTGCCTATAGAGATTGCACCCAACGAGTATAACGAGGCATATCTCTGCACCAAAGCCCATCGCATGGGGCATGAGTTACACCTGTAGAAAACCACATAATTCGAAAGTTAATAATTAAAAATAAGATATGAATACCCTTTCCGCAAGATTAAACAGATTAGAGCCATCGGCCACGCTGGCCATGTCTCAAAAGAGTAGTGAGCTAAAAGCTCAAGGCATCGACATCATCAACCTCTCCGTAGGTGAGCCTGACTTCAACACTCCTGACGCCATCAAGGCTGCAGCCCACAAAGCCATCGACGACAACTATTCGCGCTACTCGCCAGTGCCCGGTTACCCCGTGCTGCGCCAGGCCATCGTAGACAAACTAAAGCGTGAGAACGACCTTGACTATTCGCCTGCCCAGATACTGTGCTCTAACGGCGCCAAACAGAGCGTGTGCAATGTTATCATGGCCATAGTAGGCGAAGGCGACGAGGTAATCATCCCCGCACCATATTGGGTAAGCTACACACAGATGGTCAAGCTTGCAGACGGCACTCCTGTAATTGTGCCGGCAGGCATCGACCAGCACTTCAAAATAACACCTGCCCAGCTCGAGGCTGCCATCACGCCCAAGACACGTGCCTTTATCCTCTGCTCGCCGTCCAATCCTACAGGAGCCGTTTACAGCAAGGCAGAGCTCGAGGCCCTGGCTGAAGTGTTTAAGAAGCACCCTGATATCATAATCCTCTCCGACGAGATTTATGAGCATATCAACTATGTGGGCACCCATGCCAGCATAGCGCAAATAGAAGGAATGAAAGACCGCACCGTCATCATCAATGGTGTAAGCAAAGCCTATGCCATGACAGGCTGGCGCATCGGCTTCATCGCCGCCCCTGAGTGGATAGTTAAGGCCTGCAACAAGCTGCAGGGGCAGTACACTTCTGGCCCCTGTTCCGTAAGTCAGATAGCTGCTGCTGCAGCCTTCAGCGGCGACCAGCACTGTGTGGAAGACATGCGCCTCGCCTTTGAGCGTCGCAAGAAACTCATCGTGCAACTCTGCCGCGAGACACCAGGCTTTGAGGTCAGCGAGCCGGACGGAGCTTTCTACGTGTTCCCCAAGGTGAGCAGCTACTACAGCAAGAGCGCAGAATTTTCAAACATCAAATATCAAATTTCAAATAACATGGATCTCGCCATGTATCTGCTCAATGTAGGTCATGTAGCCACTGTTGGCGGACAGGCATTTGGCGACCCCGATTGCATACGCATGAGTTATGCCACCAGTGACGACAATATTGTTGAGGCTATGCGCCGCATACGCCAAGCCCTCGCACTGCTCAAATAGAACCGAAAAACATTATTGATATTTGAATATTTGGTAGTGTGCAGACAATTCACTACCTTTGCTCCAATATGAAAACAAAACAAAAGAAAGCCACTG
>JAGCTG010000149.1 GCA_017963785.1 Bacteroidaceae bacterium
CGCTCTTCGTGAACGTCGTCAAGATGTGGGCCAAGAAGCTCCACGTGTCGCCCTCTAAACTGCTCATCCCTCTGAGCTATGCCTCGGGCATGGGCGGCGTGTGCACCCTCATCGGCACCCCACCCAACCTGATCATCAGTGGACTCTACGAGGAGAAAACAGGTGAGTCGATGAACATCCTGGCCACTGCCCTCCCCGGACTGTTCTGCCTCGCTATCGGCGTGCTGTCGGTCATTGCAATAAGTTAATTATGATTTAGCTATCCCACTATCCCTTTCTTGAAACTTTTCCTAGATATAAAACTTATGTTCGCTGAGCACCTGCCAGTTGCCGCAGGTAAAGTCAGGAATCTCCACGGGGTGCCCGCCATTGTTGGCAGAGAGTGAAGATAATTCCACTATCGCCGACCACTCTGCAGCATCAAAGACATCCATGTCTAAAGGCAGTCCATTGCGCAGGCAATAGACCAGGCGACTGTCCATAACATGATTCATAGTGTTGGGCGAGCCCTTGCGCACCCCATCGTCTATCCACTCGCTGACGCCTGGCTCGCGGAAAGTTGCCGCCAGCTTCAAGGCTTCATCACCTTCCACAGTGGTGTCCATTCCTTTCAGTCGCACGGAAGGCAGAGGATACTTCTGCACAAAGCCCTCAGTACCGCATATCTGCTGCAATCGGTTATAAGGTCGAGGCGTACCAATATCGTGCTGTAGGAGTATGGTGCGCCCCATGCACGTGTGGATAAGGGTATTGTTCACACGCCCATGAAGCCCTTCACCGCTACTTGTCATTGCAATAAGATAATCCATCCTATCCCCACGGTGCAGGTTCATATGCAGTCCTATGGAGCCCATGCTATGCGTAGGATAAGCATTGCCTGCCTGAGCCAGAGTATCCTGCGCCATCCAGTTGTGGTCGGGGCCTCCGTTGCTATCAATATAATCTGTAAGGTCATGTATGTAGGCTCCCTCGCAGTGAGTGATGTCACCCAGCAGGCCTTCCTTTACCATCACGCGTGTGGCCGAGGCAAAGGTGTCATAGCAACAGTTCTCAAGCATCATACAATGGCGCTGTGTTTGCAGCGAAGTCTCGATTAACTCCTCACAGTCAGCCACCGTCATTGCTGCAGGCACCTCCACAGCCACATGTTTACCATGCTGCATGGCCTGCACGGCAAACGTCGCATGTGTGCGCCACTCGGTGCAGATATAAACAAGGTCAACATCCTTGTCATTTATCAAGCGCTTTGCAGCATCTGCTCCGCTATAAACACGGCCTCGTGAACGGCCACTGCTCTCTATCAGCACATTGGCAGCCTCCACCCGTTCAGAGTCGCGGTCGGCCAGTGCCACTATCTCCGCCCCTTCCACCAAGGCATAGCGCTCCACAGCCTTCATGCCGCGGTGGCCAAGACCCACTATACCAATATGTACAATAGGTATCGGCTTGACTGCATACTCAAGCAAATAGCGACGGGATTTATTCATAGAAAAATACTTTTCGGGTGCAAATATACGAAAAAGTATGCCAATCCGCGAAAGATTGGCATACTTTCATTCTTTTTAGCCTCGCTTTTACTTCTTACGAGTGGCAGCGTAGCGGCTCAAGAACTTATCAACACGGCCGGCGGTGTCCACCAGGGTAGCCTTGCCAGTGTAGAAGGGGTGAGAAGTGTTGGAGATTTCCACCTTAATCAGCGGATAGGTCTCGCCTTCAAACTCGATAGTCTCTTTTGTCTTGCATGTGGAGCGGGTGAGAAACATGTCACCGTTGCTCATGTCCTTGAATACCACCGGACGATAGTCGGTAGGATGGATGTCTTTTTTCATGTCTTTTATTGTTTGTTGCTTCGTTATTTCCAAAAAATCGGAGTGCAAAGGTAGATATTTTTTTTCTAACACAAAAAGAATCTGCACTTTTTTCTTACTCCTGCTCTCTTTTTTTACCTCGTTTTGCACATGTTTGACTATTTTATGACTCTTATGATAGGATATTTGAGATTTATTGCGTAATTTTGCGCTTCATGAGAAACTATGTACGAACTATTGTATTTGTCCTCCTGGCATCCTTGGGACTGCAAGACGGCGAGGCGCGAGTGATGAAAGATTTCTTCATCGCCATGCCCGACTCACTGATGCCAATGCTCGACGCCAATGCCCGCAAGGACCTCGTAGATATATGCATGAGCGGCATGAGCACCGCACTGCCCAACGAATGGGACGGCACAAGCATGATGCAGAAACTGACCGACACTTTTCTGCAGCTGCGCGAGGACAGCGAAGGTCTCGTTACCACACGCATGGCTCTGATAACCCATGGCAGAGACACGGTAATCTGCGTGGTGCGCACGCTAAGCACTCCACAACCAACGAGCGAGTTGCAGTTCTTCAATTCACAATGGCAAGAACAAAACGTTGAGCATTTTATCAAGCTACCATCATTAACAGAGTTCCTGCGCGACGAAGAAAAACTCCCCGAGGGCATACTGCCCGTCGAGTTTATGCAAGCCGACTTACAGACCAACGAGCGGGGTGGTGCCACGCTGACCTTTTCCACCAACACTTCCTCCAACGTCATCTCCTTTCGCTGGAAAGGCAAGAAATTTCTTCGCGTTAAAGAATAAGCCACTAAGCCATGTCCTCCATTATTCACATAGAGACCTCCACTGACATATGTAGCGTGGCGCTAAGTCATGACGGTCTTTGTCTCTTCAACAAGGAGAACCGCGAGGGTCCCAACCACGCCCGCACGCTGGCTCCTATGGTTGAAGAAGCCTTAGACATGGCTGACAGCCGCGGCCTGTCGCCCGACGCTGTGGCTGTGAGTGCTGGTCCTGGCTCTTATACTGGTCTGCGCATAGGAGTGAGCACTGCAAAAGGACTCTGCTACGGACGCAATCTCAAGCTTGTTGGGGTAAAGACTCTGGAGCTACTGTGTGTTCCTGTATTGCTGGGAGACTGCAAGACACAAGATGTGGAAGACTTTGACGACAGTTTCCTCTTCTGCCCTATGCTCGATGCCCGCAGGATGGAGGTATATACCGCACTCTATGATCGCGCCCTCAACCAGCAATGCGACGTTGAAGCCAAGATAATCGACGAAAGCAGTTTCCAAGACGTGCTAAGCCAACGGCCCGTGGTCTTTTTCGGTAACGGAGCAACCAAATGTAAGGATGTCATACGGCACAAAAATGCCCATTTCATCGAGGAGATTGTCCCGCAGGCACGCTATATGCTACCACTGGCCGACAAAGCCCTCATGCAAGGCAAGACAGAAGATGTGGCCTACTTTGAGCCTTTCTACCTAAAGGAGTTCATCGCAGGCACATCAACAAAGATTAATAAAGTAATAGAGAACAGAGAATAGATATATGGATTACAACACAACAAGACCACGACTCACTCTGCCCGAATATGGACGCAATGTACAGAAGATGGTGGACTATGCCCTGACTATTGCCGATCGTGAAGAGAGGCAGCAGTGCGCCGAGGCCATCGTTAAGGTTATGGGCAGCATCTTTCCGCAGCAGAAAGGCGCCACCGATTTCGAGCGTATGCTGTGGGACCACCTGGCTCTCATCTCTGACTATAAACTCGACGTTGACTTTCCCTTTCCTGTCACCGTCATCAGTAAAGAAGAGGGTGAGCACCCACGCCTTGATTACCCCAAGCAGCAGATTGATTATCGCCACTACGGTCACACCCTCGAGCAGATGATTAAGTCGCTGCCCACGCTGCCCGACGACGATGATAGGCAGCAAGCTGTAGAACTGGTCGTGGCACAGATGGCCAAGAGTCTCGCCACATGGAATAACACCGTTCTTTCGCCCGACAAGCTTGCCAATGACCTGCACGAGCTGACCGGCGGACAAGTGGAGATGACCATCAGTCCGCAGCGTCTGGAGAAAATCATTGCGTCGGCACGCGCACTGACCAAGCCCATCAATAACAAGAAAAAGAAGAAATAACTCCCGACTATGGCATCATTCATAATAGAAGGCGGCCACAAGCTGCAAGGCGACATCACTCCCCAGGGCGCTAAGAATGAAGCTCTTGAAGTGATATGCGCAACACTGCTAA
The DNA here is from genome assembly GCA_017963785.1 of Bacteroidaceae bacterium. Taxonomy (GTDB): domain Bacteria; phylum Bacteroidota; class Bacteroidia; order Bacteroidales; family Bacteroidaceae; genus UBA6382. The sequence continues at coordinate 4,080 of JAGCTG010000149.1, forward strand.
CCAGTGAGGAGGTGCGCATCAGCAATGTGCCCGAGATACTCGATGTGCTACATCTGATCGAGCTGCTACGCAACCTCGGCGTGGAAGTTACGCGTATCGGCAAGGGCGACTTTGTTTTCAAGGCAGCCAACATCAATCCCGACTATGCCAGCAGCGAAGAATTCATGCAACAGTGCGCCACCCTCCGAGGCAGCGTGATGCTGGTCGGCCCACTGCTGGCCCGCTTTGGCACTGCTGTGCTGGCCAAGCCCGGCGGTGACAAGATTGGACGTCGCCGCGTTGATACTCACCTCTATGGTATGCAGCAGCTGGGGGCCGACCTGAGTAGCGATAATGATAACTCTCGCTACACGCTCAAGGCATTGTCTCTGCGCGGAACTGACATGATACTCGATGAAGCCTCTGTAACCGGCACCGCCAATATCATCATGGCAGCTGTGCTGGCCAAAGGCACCACCACTATTTACAATGCTGCCTGTGAGCCTTATTTGCAGCAGCTATGTAAGATGCTCTGCAATATGGGCGCCAAGATTAGCGGCATCTCTTCCAACCTGCTCACCATCGAGGGCGTCTCCTCGCTACATGCCACCACTCATAAGGTGCATGCCGACATGATTGAGGTAGGCAGTTTCATAGGAATGTCGGTAATGCTTGGTGGCGGACTCACCATACACGATGTCAATATCAAAGAACTCGGCATCATACCCAAGTCATTCCAGCGGCTAGGCATCAGCCTGGAGTATGGCCCCAACTATATCCGGGTGCCTGAGCAGGAGCACTATCAGATAGAGACCTTCCTTGACGGCTCGTTTATGACTATCGACGATGCCCCGTGGCCAGGTCTCACCCCTGACCTGCTGAGTGTTCTCATCGTGGTGGCTACGCAGGCTAAGGGCACAGTGCTCTTCCACCAGAAGATGTTTGAGAGCCGCCTCTTCTTCGTGGACCGGCTCATCGAAATGGGCGCACAGATAATACTCTGCGACCCTCACCGCGCTGTGGTCGTAGGTCACGACAAGGCCATCAAACTCAGGGGTCGCCGCATGGTTTCTCCCGATATCCGCGCCGGTATTGCCCTGCTCATAGCCGCACTGAGTGCCGACGGCATCAGTCGCATAGAGAATGTGGAACAGATTGACCGCGGATACGAGAACATTGAAGTTCGTCTCAACGCCCTTGGTGCAAAGATTACACGAGAATGATACACCCCGACGAAGTGTTTTATATTGGACGCTTGGGTAGCACTCATGGCCTTAAAGGCGACCTTACCTTCCGCTTCACCGATGACATCTTCACCAGTGACGAATGTGAGTATCTGGTGTGCGACATCGACGGGCTGCTGGTACCCTTCTTCCTTGAGGACTGGCGCATCCGCAGCAGCGAGACTGCCATAGTGAAATTTGAAGGCTATGACAATGTCAACGCCGTGCAGATACTGCAAAACGCCGATGTCTATTACCCTAAGGCTGCTGTGGGCAATGAGCACGGAGGACTCAGTTCCTGGAAAGCGCTCACCGGCTTCACCGTAAGCGATGTTAAAGGAGGACTACTCGGCACCGTTACAGAGGTGGATGACAGCTCCGCTAACACCCTGCTAGTAGTAACACCCAATCCTCAATGTTCAATGTTCAATGTTCAATCTCCTAAGGACCTCGTCCTCCCCATACACCCCGACCTCATAGAAACCCTCGACATCAACGCACGCACACTGCAGTTACGCCTCCCCGACGGACTGCTGGAACTATAATTGATAAATGAAACGTCTCGCAATACTCGGCTCCACAGGCTCCATCGGCACACAGACACTGCAAGTAGTTGCTGAGCACCCCGACCTCTACGAGGTGCGGGTACTCACAGCTTACAGCCAGGCCGATGCTCTCATAGGGCAGGCACTGCGCTTTGAGCCCGACGCTGTCGTGATTGTTGACGAGACACAATATAATAAGGTATGCGAGGCTCTGGCCGACAGTCCCGTGAAGGTATATTGCGGAGCCAAGTCGCTGACCGAGGTGGTGCATATGCCTTCCGTAGATGTGGTGCTCACCGCTACAGTGGGGTTCAGCGGCCTAGAGCCCACCATCGCTGCCATCAAGGCTGGCAAGCAGATTGCCTTGGCCAACAAGGAGACTCTTGTCGTCGCAGGCAATCTTATCACCTCCCTGGCCATAGAGCACCGGGCAGCCATACTGCCTGTAGACAGCGAGCACAGTGCTATCTTCCAGTGCATGGTAGGCGAAGACAGCACGCCTGACAAGATACTGCTCACCGCCTCGGGCGGTCCTTTCCGTCAGCTGAGTAAAGAGCAACTGCAGACAGTCACCGCCGCACAAGCCCTGCAGCATCCCACCTGGCACATGGGTGACAAGATTACCATCGACTCCGCCACCATGATAAACAAGGGATTTGAGGTCATCGAAGCCAAGTGGCTCTTCGGGATAGACGCGGAACAGATCGAGGTCCTTGTGCATCCTCAAAGCATCGTGCATAGTGCCGTGCAGTTCTGTGACGGTACCGTCAAGGCGCAGCTCGGACTGCCCGATATGCGGTTGCCCATACAGTACGCCCTCTCCTATCCCCGCCGCCTGGAGCTTTCCGGGTCACGGCTCGACCTCGTCAAGATTGCTGACCTCACCTTTGAACGCCCCGACCTGCAGCGCTTCCCGTGCCTCTCCCTCGCCTACGAAGCCATCAAACGTGGCGGCAACATGCCCTGCATACTCAACGCTGCCAACGAAGTGGCCAACCTGGCCTTCCGGCAGGATAAAATAACCTTTCCGCAGATAAGCGAGGTCATCAGCACCACCATGCAGGCCGTCAGTTTCGAGGCCTCTCCTTCGCTCGACACCTATCGCCTCACCGACAGCGAAAGCCGTCGCGTGGCACAAGACATAATTTATAACTCTTAACCCTTAACTCTTATATGGAAATCTTCCTTATTCGCGCCGCACAACTCATTCTTTGTTTATCCATACTCATAGTCCTGCACGAAGGCGGGCACTTTTTCTTTGCCAAGCTTTTCGGCATCCGCGTAGAGAAATTCTTCCTCTTCTTCGACTGGAAGTTCCGTTTTTTCAGTACCTACTCCAACTGGTGGCGCCGCCTGCGCGGCAAGGAGCCCCTGCAGAAAGACGAAAAGGGCAACTATCCCTATGTCGGCACCGAGTATGGTATCGGCTGGATACCCCTGGGCGGCTATGTCAAGATATCGGGTATGATTGACGAGTCGATGGACCGCGACCAGATGCAGCAGCAGCCCCAGCCGTGGGAGTTCCGCACCAAGCCGGCATGGCAGCGACTGCTCGTCATGCTTGGCGGCGTCATGGTCAACTTCGTGCTCGCACTGCTTATCTACTCTGCCATCCTCTTCACCTGGGGCGAGAGTTACATACCCATCCGCGACATGAACATGGGCTTCACCTACAACGAGAAGGCACAGACCATTGGCTTCCGGAACGGCGACATCCCCATCAGCGCTGACGGAGAAGACTTCCGTGATTACAACACCGATGTGCTGCGCTCCATCAGCACCGCCCACGAAGTCACCGTGCTGCGCGACGGCAAAGAGGTGCGCATCCACATGCCCGATGGCGGACAGAGCCTGCTGGAGATGCTGCAAGGCGAACGCCCCTTCATCGCCCCCTATCTGCCCAGCGTCGTAGATACCGTGATGCCTGACACCCCCGCCGACAAGCAGGGCATAGCCAAGGGCGACCGTATCGTGGCCTTCAACGGCAAACCTATTGACAGCTGGACAGACTATGACGTACAGATACGCCAACTCAGCCAGAGCCTGGAGGGAGCCACCACCAACGACTCGTTGCGCAAGCGCACCGTCACCATCGCCGTGCTCAAGGCTGACAGTGCGGGGAGGTGTGACAGCCTCACCCTCGTGCTCAACAGCGAGCTGCAGATGGGCATCGGTAAGACCTACGCCCTGCGCTACTACAAGGCAGTGAAGGAAGAGTATGGCCTGCTGGAGAGCATCCCCAAGGGCTTCAGCTACGGAGTGAAAGTGTTCTGCGGCTATGTCAGCGACCTCAAGTATCTCTTCACCAAGGAGGGTGCCAAGAGCGTAGGTTCCTTCGGTGCCATCGGCAGCATGTTCCCCACCAGCTGGGACTGGCAGCGATTCTGGGAACTCACTGCCTTTATCAGCATCATCCTCGCCTTCATGAATGTACTGCCCATTCCTGCACTTGACGGCGGCCACGCTCTATTCCTCATCATCGAGTTAGTTTTCCGTCGCAAGTTCAGTCTCAAGTTTCAGGAGCGTGCACAGATGATCGGAATGTTCATTTTACTCGCCTTGATGGTATATGCCATCGGCAACGACATCTTCCGTTTCCTTTTGTAAAAACTGCGTTTTTTGTAACGTCCGCTTTGCGATTTTTAACCCTTTCCTTTCCTCTCGCCCGATTTCCGGCGAGAGGAAAGTTCTTTTTTACAAAAAAAGAATAACTTTGCCGCGATTTTCGGCTTTAATATGAATGCGCCGAAACTTTTATGCAGAAGTGAATGTTCAAACTGAATAAACATTATGAAGAGTAAGAATCCCTTTACCATTGCGAAAGCAGCCATGACATTGCTCTTCGCTATGCTGACCACCACTGCAGCGTGGGCACAAGGACAGCTGCCACCTCATGGAACTGGCACAGAAGCTGATCCGTACCAAATCGAAAGAGCCAATGACTGGAACAACCTCGCCGACTATGTAGCCGCAGGCAATACTTGTTCAGGCTTATTCTTCCAGATGACCGACGACATCGGCACAACCGAAAATCCCATCACCAAGCCTTTAGGCAGGCAGGTTGGCAAAAATAAAACGACTGATAGGCGACGTTTTGCCGGCACCTTCGATGGTGGCAACCATACGCTTACTGTCAATATTACAAATGTGGGTAATAACTGGTTTGAGCATCACTCAGGTTACTGTTCTCCGTTTGCATACACGCAGTATGTAACCATCAGCAATCTGCATGTCACCGGCACTATTACTACAACTGGCCAGTTTGCGTCCGGCTTGGTAGGTCAGGCAGGAGCAGATGGTGACAAAAACGATGTATGTAGTATCACCAATTGTCATGTTAGCGTTAACTTTGTGGGAAACACAGCTGGAAGCAACGTCAATGGTAATCACGGAACGTTCGTAGGTGTTGCTGAAGGAACTGTTAACATCACCAATTCTTGGTTTGACGGAGCACTCACTGGTTCCAACTATTTATTCTCGGGTGGCTTTATCGGCTTGAACAAAAAGCAAGCTAATTTTACAGATTGCCTATTCAATCCTTCAGAGGTTTCTATCACCAACAACAATATTGGTGGTTCTCAAGAGTTCGCTCACAATAATAATGGTGGAAAATCTTCTCTTACCAGATGCTATTACACTAAGTCTTTCAGTGCTCCAGAGAATGCTCAAGGCACAAAGGTTGTGGAAAATAAGCCGAATACCACTGAATACAGCTATACTCCTGTAACTGCTGCTGACAACAATACCTATTATATTATTACAGGTAACAATGATTGGACGGCTATTCAGACAGCTATAAATGGTACTGACACAGAATACACCTTGACAAAGAACATTACCGCAGGAACAAATGACTTTGCACTTGTGGTTCCCAATGACAAGACATTCACTCTCAATCTGGGCGGTTTCACCCTCGATCGCGGTCTTGACATTGTTGCGGCACAAGATGACGGCTATGTCATCAACAATCAGGGAACTCTGACCATTACTAATGGTACCATTCGTGGTGGTAATAACAAAGGCAACGGTGGAGGCATCTACAATGATGGTACATTGACTCTCAATGGCACCACCATCACCGGCAACTATGCAACTAGCAATGGCAGTGGTGTTTACAATCTACGGACTTTAAGGGCTCTAGGCAATGTGTATATTACAGGTAACTCAAAAGGTAATGTATATCTGGGTGGCGATGACAAGAACATACATGTCGATGGGGCACTTGGCAATTCCTCCATTGGTGTAACCAGAAATGCCTATACTGGTTATTTCACCAGCGGCTTGAGCGGAAATGGTACGCTTAACAACTTCTCCAGCGACGATACAAACCTTTCTATTATACTTTTTGAAGGAGAAGCTCGCCTTTTTGTGTCTCTTGACGAAAACGACAACACCAATGCTATTGCCAACAAGAACGGAAAGACAGTGGATGTCATTCTCAATGACCGCACCCTATACAAGGACGGCGCTTGGAACACTCTCTGTCTGCCTTTTGCCCTTACCTCAACACAGCTTGCTGCCTCTCCGCTTGCAGGTGCTGAAATTCGCTCTCTCACTAGCGCATCGCTTACCGGTGAAACTTTGAATCTTACTTTCTCAGATCCTATTGATGCCATCAATCCAGGCACACCTTATCTTATTAAGTGGGCATCTGGCACAAACCTTGTGAGTCCTGTGTTCTCCGGTGTTATCATTAATAAGAATCTTGTTCCTTCCACTTCCAGCAACGTCTCCTTCAAGGGTACATACAACAAGATTGAATTTTCAGCTAACAACGAAAACATCCTTATCTTGGGTGACAACAACAAACTCTACCACCCGGGAGATAACGGCTTCAACCTTAAACCACAGCGCGCATACTTTGAACTGAGCGTAGGCAACGCCAATGTCAAGTCCTTTGCTCTCACCTTTAAGGACGGCGACGAGGATGACATAACTATGATTAGGAACGAGAAATTCGACCTTGACAGCTTCGACAATAGCTGCTACGACCTTTTTGGCCGCATGGTAGCCAACCCCGTCAAGGGAAATATCTACATCGTGAATGGTAAGAAAGTAATGTTTTAACACTCTAAAGAATTCAAAATCATGAAAAAGACATATATCATTCCCTCCCTTGAGGTTGTTAATCTTCAGTCTGCAAACATTATTTGCACTAGCATTAATAGTAATGCAGCTATAACCCACGGCGGTAGCAGCGACAGCTATGTCGGTCCTGAGGGAGGCCGCAGCGCCGAGTACGGTGGTGGTCTCTGGGACGACACTGAAGAATAAAAAAAGGAGTAATTTTCTTTCATGCGTTCTCTCCCGTGCGAATTTCGTGCGGGGGAGTTTTTATTGTAAAAATCATCACAAATGGGTATTGCGAGACTTTGAGTATTGTTGTACCTTTGCACAAAAATTTTTACACGATGAAAAAGTCCAGATATTCATTTTTGTGCACACCCTCCTTGTGGGTAGGCCTTTCGTTATTCTTTCCGTTTTCGTCAGCAGTGGCCGAGGTCGCTCCTGTCGACACCGCGCGCGTAGTAGATATAGAAGAGGTGGTGGTTATCGCCACGCCAAAAGAGACAGGCAAGCTGAGGTCACTGCCCTCGGCAGCCAGCCTTGTGAGTCAGCGGGAGATGCAGACCCTTGGCATCCACTCTGCCAAGGGACTCAGTGTTGCTGTGCCCAATCTGTTCATCCCTGACTACGGGTCGCGCCTTACCTCCGCCATTTATATCCGCGGTATCGGTTCGCGCATCAACACGCCTGCCGTGGGACTGTATGTGGACAATTTCCCCTACTACGACAAGAGCACCTTTGACTTCAACTTATACGAGATTGAGCGTATCGACGTGCTGCGCGGCCCGCAGGGCACCCTCTACGGGCGCAACTCCATGGGTGGATTGATAAGGGTGAACACGCGCTCGCCCTTCACCTACCAGGGCACCGACCTGCGACTGGGCCTCGCCACTGGCGACTGGCACCGCCGCGCTTCGCTGACCCACTACCACCGCATCAGCGACCGCTTCGCCTTCAGTGCCGGCGGCTACTACGACGGCAGCAGCGGGTTCTGGCACAATGACGCGCGCCACGAGCGTCAGGACAAGATGAACTCGGGCGGCGGCAAGCTGCGTGCCATTCTGAAGCCCTCCGACCGCCTCACCCTCGACGGCACCATCGCTTACGACTACACCCATGAGGGCGGCTATCCGTATTTCTACCTCGGTGCCACTTCCGACGCAGCCGCCGAGCAGTATCCTGACAATATCGGGCGCATCACGAGCAACGAGAAGAGCAGCTACCGCCGTGGCATGCTCAATAGCGGTCTGAACGTAGAATGGAAGACCGACAAACTCACCTTCAACTCCGTCACCAGTTTCCAGCGCATGCAAGACCGCATGTTCATGGACCAGGACTTCCTCAGCGACTCCATCTACACCCTCGAGCAACGCCAGCGCCTCAGCCTCTTCAATGAGGAAGTGACGGTGAAGGCCAACCTTACCAGCAGATGGTCAACGGTCAGCGGACTCACGCTGAGCAAGCAGTGGCTCACTACAAACAGCCCTGTTGTCTTCAAGCAGGGTGGCACGGAGATGCTGGAGAACACCATCAACAGCTACCTGGACCGCGTACACCAGAACACCGGTGCACCGCAGATGGCCGCCATATTCAACAGCGAGACTCTGCCCATCAACAGCTATTTCAAGAGCCCCGTGTTCAACGTGGCGCTGTTCCATCTGTCGACGGTCAATATCACCGACCGTTGGTCGGCAAGCCTGGGCGCACGCCTCGACTATGAGCACAACAGCCTGACCTATCTCTCCGAGGGCAACCTCAACTACGACTTCTCCGTCATGGGGCGTGTTATGCCACAATTTAGGGGGCTGGAAGTCAATCCCAGATACGAAGGCAAGCTCAAGGACGACCATGTGGAAGTGCTGCCCAAGGGCACTGTCAAGTATGCGTGGACTGACAACAACTTCGTTTATCTGTCCGCCGCCAAGGGACACCGTCCGGGAGGCTACAACATACAGATGTTCAGCGACATCCTGCAGTCGTCTATGCAGACCGAGATGATGGCCCAGGTAGGAGGCTCGCGCGGAGGTTCTCACACCGAAAATGTCGAGCCCGACGTGAAGGGAGCCGTGACCTACAAACCCGAGTTTAGCTGGACCTACGAGCTAGGCACCAAGCAAACACTTCTTGACGGCAGCCTTACCCTGGAGGGGGCAGTCTTCCTGACCACGGTGCGAGACCAGCAGATAGCCCGTTTCAGCGACAACGGACTGGGCCGTATGATGGTCAATGCCGGTCGCAGCCGCACCTGGGGCATAGAGGCCTCCGTGCGCTACAACCCCACCGACCGCCTCACCACATGGGCCGACTACGGATTCACACGCGCCACCTTCACCAAATATGATGACGGCAACAACGACTATACCGGCAACTATGTCCCCTTCATTCCAAGGAACACCCTCAGCCTCGGCGCCGACTATAAATTCTCAATCCTCAATTCTCAATGTTCAATGGTCTTGGGTGCCAACGCCCTGGGCGCAGGCCGCATCTATTGGACAGAGGCCAACAACGCCAGTCAGTCGATGTACTTCACCTTCGGAGCCCATGCCCTGTTTGACTTCGGCAAGTGGGAAGTGAACATCTGGGGTCGCAACCTCACCGACAAGCACTATCACACCTTCTATTTCGAGAGCATGAGCCGTGCATACGCACAGAAAGGCAAGCCCCTGCAAGTGGGGGTGGATGTGAATCTGAGATTCTGACACCAAGTATTA
>JAGCTG010000150.1 GCA_017963785.1 Bacteroidaceae bacterium
AAGGCATAGACGGCGACTACGTCGGCGGTGTTGACCAGGCCGTCGAGATTGACATCACCGAGCTTGACGCTCCTGATTACGACGTTTTTGGCTACCTCTTTAGAGTCTTCGCTAACATAGACGCCACAGCCATGGCCGTCATCATCGTATGTAACAGTCTTTATAACGGCTCCGGAGGGCTGCACCAATTGCTGAGTGCCCTGCAAAATTAATTCTGAAAGTCCACCAATTGCGTTAGCTTCAATAACGGCGTTGCCATCGATTATTAATTTTTCTCCCAAACGGCCTTCATTGTTACCGCCAATGCCTAAGTATTCGCCTTTGGCTTTTATCAGGATATCGCCCGTGATGGTGGTGGTGCTATTCTTGCCCCATGTAGAGATGCCTCTGCCTCCACCTTCCACATCAAGTATTCCGTCGCCCTCAAAAGTAATGTTTGCATAATTTTTGATGCTAATGCCAGAAAATTCTGGAACCTTGATAGAATTATCTCCTTTCACTTCAACTGTTGCTTCGGCGTTTTCTTCGAAACATATAGCAAAATACTCAGCATCATGGCCGATTGTGGCGTTGTCAAGCACGAGGGTCTTGGTGTCGGGATAGTACATGACGCTGGTGGGGCTGCTGGAGATATCGGGACGGCCCACTGCGATGGGATTGTTGTCGGGGTAAACTCTGTTGAGCCGCTTGCCGCAGATGGTGATGGGGAGCTGTTCCTTGATTGATGCAAAGGATACTTTTCCTGAGGCTACCTGTCCGCCGTTTTGCCTTATGCTACCCATATCTGAGCGGATGTAGCATCCAGGCAGGTTGTTCCCCTCCTGATATGCGAAGTCCATATTGTCGAGAATTAAATCATCGAAGACGCTGATGGTTGCTGTGTTGCCCTCGAAGGCATAAGAGTATGTATCGTCGGCGGTCTTTGAGAGGGTGAGGGTGTCGCCACTGCTGCCCCAGTAGCCGTACTTGGCGCCTTTCACGCCGAAGTAGCCCTTGGTGCAGAGGTTGATGGCCACTCCGCCGCGCGTGGAGATGCCGCTCTCCTTGGTGGAGGTGAGCTGCACGTTAGGACACAGACCTCCAATGGTGGTGTTGGTGCGGATGTCGAAGACATCGTTGGTGGTTTTCCAAGTCTGGTAATCGCCGGAGAGACTGATGGTGAAATCGCCCATGTCTCCGCCGACCTTTACGCCCACGGGAGCATCCTCGCCGGTTGCCTCAAACTCCACGTCGCTGAGAGTGAGAGTGTTGGTGCTACGCACGTACATTGCGTAGCCTTTCTTGAAATAAGGACTGTAGATGTAGCTGCTGTTGCCGCTGCTAACCTGTGTGCCGCCGACATAGAGGTTGTAATAAGTCAGCTTGCTGGTGGCGGCGAACGATGTGGCGTGGGCTAGGTCGCTGCTGCTGGCAACGTATCCGTTTACACAGACCGCTTCTTCTTTCTTATTATAGTAATGGCCTGAGGAATAGATGTCCATGCCGTCCATTACGAGATTTTCTGTTTTGATATTGGCTTTTTCTCCGGCAAAGAGATAGCTACTGTTTTCATTATATTTCTTGAGCGTGAGTGTAGTATAGTTATCACCAAGGAAGCCATAATGTTTTTCACTTTGCACCATAAGAACAGCCATATTCACTGTCACGTTTGCATACGCATCAGTCACGATAGCACTTGAATACGCAGCAAGACTCAGGGCGCCACTACCCGTGAGGGTGGTGTTCTTCGAGAAGTACAATCCAGCGTTCCCTGTATTTACGACATTGGTGCCTGTACATTCGATGGTGAGGTCAGGGACATTGTAATTGTACACAAATATACTACTTCCATTGTAATTTACACCGTCGAGGGTGAGCTTCTTGTTGCTGTATTTGATGGTGCCAGAGGTAAGGCCCGAGGGAGTTACAGCCCAGGTGGAGGTGGCGTCTGCACGCACCATTTGTCCAGCCACGTAAAGGCCGTTTCGCAATGTGATTTTCGAGACGATGACGCCGTCAGCATGCTCCGTGCGCTTGTTAGTCAGGTTATATTTGTCACCTCCGATCAGTTTGGCATAGTCCTGCATATACCAGTTGTTGAACCCTGCTACGGCAGGTATTCCATCGGCTGAGGTGGCTTCAATTTCTGCGCACGAGGTCCAGAGTTCACAGTACTTGCCAGCGGTAGAGCCTTGGATTGCAACGGCCTGCTCGGATTTGGCAGTAAGGTATATGCCCCAGATATTCAGGTCGCCTTCGCCATCAAAAGTGATTGCAGAAGAATTCTCCCCTTTCGCGTGAAAGGTTACATAGGCGTTGGTTCCAATGTTATCACCATCGAGAATGACAGACTTGCGAGCAACAAACGCCGTTCCGAATTCTTCGGAAGTAAAACTGTTATCGCCTGTAAAATAAATAGTGACACCTTCTTCCCCTATCCAAATACAATTATATTTGCAATCAATCGTAACATTATTGAAGTAGAGCGTGTTTTCTTCGCTGTCATACCAAATGGTTCCCGATGACTTGCCTGTAGGATTGATGTTGTTTTTGTTAGAGTCGGATACATGCACGTCGCCGACATGAATTTCGTAATCTTTGGCCTGGGCGGTGGTGAAGAGTGCGAGTGTGAGGGTGAGGGTGAAGAGAAATTTTTTCATGATATTTGTGTGTTTGTGTTATTTTGGTGCAAAGGTAAGAAAAAAAGTTCGAAAGTTCGGGAGTTCGAAAGTTCGAAAGTTCAAAAAATGAAAATTTTCTTACTGGCTTATTGTTTTGGCAAGTTTGTCAACGTTGAGGCTGCGGGCTGAGGCATCGACAATGTCCTTATATATGCCGCCTTTCTTGTATAGGCTCTCCGGGTCGCCGCTCTGCTCTACCCTGCCCTCGCGGAGGGCATAGACCATGTCGCTGTCGATGATCTGGGAGATGGAATGGGAGATAATGATGACGGTGCGTCCCTGCTTGATGGCGTCGAGGCTGTTCTTGATCTGCTCGGTGGCGACGGCATCGAGGGAGGCGGTGGTCTCGTCGAGGAAGATGATGGGGGGATTCTTAAGGAACATACGGGCGATGGCTATGCGCTGTTGCTGTCCGCCGCTGAGCTGCGAAGCCTGGCTCTGGAAGCCATTGGGCAGAGCCATCACCTGGTCGTAGATATATGCCTTGCGGGCTGCCTCCTCCACCTCTTGGTCGGTGGCATTGGGATTGCCATAGCGTATGTTCTCCATTATGGAACCGTCGAAGATATGATTTTTCTGCAGCACGAGTCCGATATGGTCGCGTAGGTACTGGGTGTCGTAATCCTGCAGGTCAACGCCGTCGAGGAGGATGCGGCCCTGCTGGGGAGAGTAGAACTTGTCGAGCAGATTGATTATGGTACTCTTGCCCGCACCACTAAGTCCCACGAAGGCAGTGATATGGTTGGGCTCGATGACCATATTGATATCGTGGAGGGCGTGGGTGCCGTTGGGATAGGTGAAATCGACGTGCTGGAGCTCGAGCTTGCCCTCGATATGGTCAGGACGGTAGGCGCCGGTGGCCTCGACATCGGGCTCGGACTCGACGACGGAGAAATAGCCCTCGGCATAGATAAGGGCATCGTTGAGGGTGTCGAAGATGCGCTGGAGCTGGGTGATGGGGGCGGTGACGTTGGCAAAGAGCATGACGTGATACATTATCTTACCAATGGTCATGCCGGGATAGTTGATGAGGACGAGATAGGCGGTGAGGATGATGATGAGCACGGTGCCCATCTGCTGCACGAAGCGTTTCCAGCCGTCGAAGTAGAGCATCACCTTGCGGGTGCGCAGCTGATTGTCGGTGAGCTGGGTCTGTATGTTGAGCTGCTTGTCGCTCTCGATGCGCTCGCGATTGAAGGACTTGATGACATTGATGCTCTCAATGATATTGACGATGCCGTGGCTCTTCTGTTCGCGGTAGGAGCGCATCTGCTGGCGCCAGCCTTTAAGGCGACGTGCCTGCCGCACGGTGATATAGATATAGACGGGCACGATGACGGAGGCGGTGAGGCCTACGTAGAAGTTGGCCAAGAACATGAGGATGAGGGCGAGCAGCGCGGAGGTGAACAGGGGGAGGAGGTCGATGAAGGTGTTTTGCACAGTAGTGGACAGGCTGCCCACGCCCTGGTCGATGCGCGTCTGCAGCTTGCCCGCCTCGTTGCCGCTGCGCGAGAAGAAGGCCATGCGATAGCTGAGGATGCGGTCAACGGCTCGCTGGGCAAGGTCGCGGGAGACGAAGGTGCGTATCTTCTCGCCGAAGAAGTTCTGGGCGTAGGATATGATGACAGCGAGCAGCTCCTTGCCCAGCAGCACGATAGTGATGACAAGGAGGATACCTGATGCGCGGCGCCAGCTGAGACCACCGCTCATGACGAGGGAGTTGATGGCATCGACGGTGCGGTCGAGCACAATGGCGTTGACCTGCGCAATGGTGGAACCGACGAGGGTAAGCACCAATGTGCAGGCCACGAGCCATCTGTAAGGCTTAACAAACGGCCACAACTTATAAAAAAGTCTGTAAAGCGACATACTTTTTTAACGAAAACGAAAACGAAAACGAATCACCCCCTCCGCCCTGACGGGCACCTCCCCTCGTTTGAGGGGAGGAGTCTTGGGGTTACTGTGTGCGCTTGAGAAGGTAGTCGCTGAAGATGTTGAGGCGCACGAAGTAGGCTCCGTTGCCTTTGTAGAGCCCGATGGAGAAGGCGTCGCCGCTATCGGCATCGGCATAGGCGTAGAGCTTTATCACTCCCTCGGTGCGACTCATGGTCTGAATGTTGGGGTATTGTTCGCGCACCTTGGCATAGGCATCATCGAAGAAATTGAAGGCCTCCTGCTTGGCGGTGAACTTGGTGAAGCCGAAGATATTGTAGAAGGCATCCTCAGCGGTGAACTTAAAGCCAATGGTGTGGAAGGGGATGCTAAACAGCACGTTGTCCTGCAGATAGATGGCATCGTCAGAAACGATGGGCTGCAAACCCGCAGTCAGAAGGTTGTCGTACACTTCCTCACTGGTGACACCAAACTTGCTCTCCCAGAAGGTGTTGGCTATTTTTTGCGCTTTCGCGCCAACGAAAGCGCAGAAAACGAAAACGAAAACGATAACGAAAACTTTTTTCATTGTATTAGGTATCATACGCTCCTGCTCCTACGGAGTCGATTAAACATTATTAGAATCGATAGCCCATGGTGAGCATCACTTGTGAGCGGTTGAGGCTGACGCGACTGGCGGGACATGCGTTGATGTCGGTGGTGGCGTCTTCGGCTGCGTTGAAGGTGTAGAGGGTGCCACGCTGGTGCTGGTAGAGCCAAGTGGCATCGGCGTAGAACTTGCCGAACTTGAGGCCTATGCCTGCGGTGTATCGGTTGATGGCGCCGAGGTTGAGGTAGTCGGTGTTGGTGGCTACGTCAACGGAGGGGCTGTCGATGAAGTGGTTGAGCCATGCATCCTTCTCGATGGCGGAGGTGACGTGGTTGTAGCCGCCGCGGAGATAGATGTTGGGAGTGACCATGAGCTCTGCACCGAACTTGAGGGTGTGGGTGCCTTTGAGGTAGTCGTCGAGCTGACGGTTGAGCGCGCGGTCCCTAGTCTTGTGGTGCCAGTCCCAGTCATCCCAGTAATCGCCGTCGTCATAGGAGACGGAGCATGTGCTGTAATCGGCAAACTCATACTCGGCACCCAGTGCCAGACGATTGAAGAAGGTGTTGCCCAGGCTTACGCCCACCTTCCACGGGGTGCGGACACTATAGTCGTAGTCGAAGTAGTAGCCCTGCGGCTCCACGTCGCCATAGCTGTCGGTGTAGGAGCCCAGCAAGAGGTCGTTGCGATAGGTGAGCTCGTAGAAGGTCGGGGTGGTAAGGGTGACACCAATCTTGAAGTTGCTCTCTTGTATGGGGCGCACAAGGAAGCCCAGCTTTACGTCAACGCCGTTGCCGGTGAGCTTGCTCTCATTGTCCATAAGGTAGTAGCCGTCGTCAACGAGGTCAGCGGTGAGCAGGTCTTCGCCGTAGGCCATATAACTCTTCTGCCTTACATTGTAGCCGGTGATGGTGAGGCCGAGATAGTATTGGTCCTTGATATTAGTGGAGATATTGAAATCTAAGGCCTGATTGCTGCCGCTGCGTGAGCGGCCATAGGCATTGCGGGCTGCGTTGTAGGCTGTGTAGTCGCCACCATCTTCGCCCAGCAGGTATGCCGAGTAAGCCATATCGGCCAGCGGAGTGGCATAGTCTACCCCACCCCAGCTGTTGCACAGGTCGGCGAGCTGCCATGTCTGCGAGGCATTGCCTGCTGCAGCGAGGTCGTTGTCGGCATTGAGCAACTGATTGAAATCGTGGTGCTTATGGTAGTTCAAACCAAAGTTGATATAGCGCAGGCTGTTGCCACTGCCGGCGATGGAATATACAAAGCCAATCTGGTCAAACGACACATAGGTGGGCTTGTCGCCATCAAACTTGTGGCTGCCGGGCATGGTGACGAGGCTTGCCGTGACTGCCACGTCGCTGCGACGATAGAGACCTATGGCAGCAGGATTAGACGACATCACCGAGAGGTCGCCACCGAGGGAGCTCATGGCTCCGCCCATGCCAACGTAGCGTGCAGTACCGTTAAGGTCTGTGGCGCTAAGCTCTGCTACCTGATAGAGGTCTTGTGCATTAACGAAAGCGAAAGCGAAAACGAAAATAAAAAGAGATAAAAACTTTTTCATATTATTTACCAATTTGTGTTTTGTTGTTTTATTTAACAATGAGAGACGAGGCTGCGCCCCGCCTCTCTATGCGTAAGAAGAAAATGATATGCTTTATCTGCGGCCACCGCGCGACATTCCGCCGCCGCCACGTGAGCCACCGCCACCACCGCCACCGCGGGATACGCCACCTCCGCTATGGGAGGGCGATGAGCTGCGGCCTATGCTTCCGCCGCCACCAAAGCCACCGGAAGGACGGCTGCTGCTACCACCGCTGCGGCCTACGGATGAAGGAATGGATGAGCGAGTGCTCGGACGGCTCTCACTGCGATTGACGGTAGAGGGAGAGCGGTTAACATCGGGGCGACGTTGCACCTGACTGGAACGCTGGCGGTCAACATTGCCCGGGGCCACACGGCCACTGCGAGAGATGCCGCCTCCGCCGTTGCGCGAGATATTGTTGTCGCTGCGCATTACGGAGTTGGGACCGGTGCGGCGTGTGCCACGACTCATCTGAGCACTGGCACGCGAGGCCGGCTCACGATTGGAGCGGAACACTCCGGAGAGAGGACGACTGCCTGCACCGCGTGTGGCTACTCCTGCACGGCCACCGCCTATCCTACCGCCGAAGTCTGCACGAGGCCTGTCCATGCCGCGGCCTGCAAAGGCACGTCCGCCGTGATGGCCGAAGCCAGGAGCGTAGCGGCTGTAGCCACGGCCCCATGCGGGACGGCTGTAGTAGTGGTGGTGATGATGATAGTAGTAAGGACGGCTCCAGCCCCAGTAGATCGGGCGGCCCCAGCCCCAATAGGAACGGTAGTACCATGGGTCATACCACCCCCAGGTAAAGTCCCAGCAGGTGCGGAAATGCCAGCGGTTGTAATACCATGGGTCATAGGTGTAGCTCCAATATGTGTAGCTCGGCACATAGGCAGCCCAGCCGTCGTAGTAAACGTCCCACACATCGCCGTAGCATATATCCCAGTAGTATGGGCTGCTCACGATGTAGCCCACGTGAGGGCTATGGAAACGCATCACAAGCTTGGTGTAGGGGTATGCCACATCGTCGGAGCTGTCATCAAACTTGCTCTCAACGGTTCTGGTTACCTCATCGCTTTCATAGTCCGCTGTGTCAGTGAGGATGGAACCACGACGGTTATAGTCATCGATATCTCTTGTCTCCTCGTAGTACTGTGCCTTTTCGGCCGTTGTTTCGGTGGGGACAAGGGTGCCGTCAGTGGTGGTTACCTTGCGGATGTCCTTTGAGGGGATGTAATATACATCGTCCTGCGCATTCGCCGCCATCGGCAGCAGAATAGCCAAACCAAGAAAAAGTACGGATGTTTTCATAGCGCAATAAATTTACGTTTGATGTTGCAAAGTTAGACATTTATAGTTATATAAAATGTTAAAAGGGCAAATAATTACTTTCTTTAAGAATTTTTATAGATTTGGAGCCTTATAAGCACTTGAATTGTTAATTATTTCGCCAGAAAACGAGAAAAAGCGTGAGCCTCTCACGCTGAAGAGACCCACGCTTTATAATGTTTAGCGTTTAATGCTTAATAGTTTTGTGCCAGCAGCTGGAAGAAGCTCTGCGGATGGTCGCACACCGGACAGATCTCGGGAGCCTGCTTGCCCACAACGATGTGGCCGCAGTTGGAGCACTGCCAGATGCAGTCGCCGTCTTTAGTGAAGACGACTTTCTTCTGCAGATTGTCGAGCAGCTTGAGGTAACGCTCTTCGTGGTGCTTCTCGATGGCGCCTACCATTTCGAATTTATCAGCTATGTCGTCGAATCCCTCTTCACGAGCCTCACGGGCAAACTGAGCGTACATATCTGTCCACTCATAGTTTTCGCCAGCGGCAGCGTCCTTGAGATTTTCCTCTGTGGAGGGTATGCCTCCGCCGTGTAGAAGCTTAAACCATATCTTGGCGTGCTCCTTCTCGTTGGCTGCAGTCTCCTCAAAGAGGTTAGCTATCTGCACATAGCCGTCCTTCTTAGCCTTGGAGGCATAGTAGGTGTATTTGTTGCGAGCTTGCGACTCACCGGCAAAGGCGGTCATCAGGTTTTGCTCGGTCTTTGTGCCTTTCAGGTCTTTCATGCTAGAGGTTGTTGTTTAACGGTTGTTGTTTTAATCTTTCTTGCATTCGTCCTTGCAGCAGCAGGTGCCGATGACACACCACACGATGGCAGCCACGATGGCGCCAACAATGGGAGCCACGATGAACACCCAGAGGTCTGTCATAGCCTGGCCACCTTCAAAGATGGCGGGACCGATGGAACGTGCGGGATTGACCGAAGTACCGGTGTAGTGGATGCCCACAAGGTGGATAAGCACAAGGCTGAGACCAATGGCAAGGCCGGCAAACTGACCGGCACCCTTCTTGCTGTCGGTGGTGCCGAGCACAACGAGCACAAAGATGAAGGTGAGCACAGCCTCAACGATGAAGCCTGCCATCTGACTGCCAGCACCTGCACAACTGTTGGCGCCAGTGAGAGTGCCGCCAAACTCGGTGGTGGTGACGCTGGTGATAGCGTAGAGAACAGCAGCGGCGATAATAGCGCCGATTACCTGGAATACGATGTAGCCCACAGCATCCTTAGCGCTGATACGCTTGGAGAGGAGGCAGCCCACAGTGATAGCGGGGTTGATATGGCAACCACTTACGCCACCGATGGTGTAGGCCATAGCGACAACGGCAAGGCCAAATGCCATGGCAGTGCCGACAACAGATGCGGTGTCTAAGCCGCAGTTAAGACTTACGGCAGTGCCGCAGCCAAGGAGGGTCAAAACGAATGTACCCACCATTTCAGCTAAATACTTTTTCATGAATAAAGGGGTTTAAGGATTATAAGGTCATTATCATTAAAGACTAATTAATTAAAGCCACAGCCTGTGCGGCGATGCCTTCGCCACGCCCTGTGAAACCAAGGTGCTCTGTGGTGGTAGCCTTGATGGAAACACAGTCTGCAGGCACTTGCATTATATCCGCAAGGCATGCCTGCATCTCGGGAATGTGAGGATTGATTTTGGGTTGCTCGCAGATAACGGTGGAGTCGATGTTACCCACGCTGTAGCCATGCTCGCGGAGCAGGCTCACCACCTCAGCCAACAGGCGCTTAGAATCGATGCCCTTATACTGCGGATCAGTGTCGGGGAAATGATAACCTATGTCGCGCAGACAAGCTGCCCCCAAAAGAGCGTCGCATATAGCATGGATAAGGACATCGGCATCGCTGTGACCCTGCAGACCGAAGCCTGCATCAAACTTGATGCCCCCGAGCCATAGCTCGCGGTCAGGCACTATGCGGTGTACGTCATACCCAAAGCCAATGCGCATATTTTATCTGCGTCTTCCGCGGTTGAAGAGGTCCTGTATGCCGTCGAGGTCAAAGCCCAGTGACACACGCAGTGTCTGGTCGAGAGGATTGGCGGCTGCCGTAGAGATTACATAACCGGCGTCAATAGCGAATACGCTCATCTTGAAACCAGCGCCCACGGTGAAGTATTTGCGTCCTCCTTTGGTGTCAGCCTCATGGTGATAACCGGCGCGGAGAGAAAATTTGTCGTTGTACACATACTCCATACCGACCGACCACTGTATCTCTTCGAGTTCCTCAGAGAAACCGTTGGGCGCATCGTTGAAACTCTTAAACACACCGGAGATGGAAGAGATATTGTAGTAGTGCTCTTCACGATACTTCTGATACTCGGCAGTATGGTCCATACCATCGGTGGTTTCGTAACCAAGTTTCTTGGCGCACTGTGCATCGGTGGGATAAGTAGGCACAAGCAATTTGTTGGCGTCAGCAGCAAAGGAGATGCGGTTGAACTCGTTGATAGGCAGAGTGTAGTTGAAGCCCAGTCGCAGTGTGGTGGGGATGAAATAAGAATAGTCGTCGCCGTAGTTAATCTTACTACCGAGGTTGAAGATACCACCACCAATACTCAACTGACACTCGCGGCTACCTACATTTAAATATGTATTATAGTAAGCTGCAAGGTCGGCAGCAAATGCAGAACCCGGCTTTGAGCCATCGTCGGTCTTGCCACTGAGGTCGGAGTAAATATAACGGAAGGTTACGGCTGCAGAAAATTTCTCACTCAGCATACGGCTATAGGCTGCATCAACGGCAAGCTCATAAGGCTTAATGGTAGTGTTCTCCATACCGTTAACCAGCACATCGCCCAGGGAGAAATAGCGCAACGAACCACTGATTGCCTGATAGTCGCCCAGACGATAGTAGCCAGCCATGTATGCAAGGTCGATGTCGTTGACCAACTGGCGCAACCAAGGGGTATAGTTGATAGCTACGCCGCCTTTGGAAATAGCAAAGGGATATTTGGCGGCATTCCATGCCTGAGAGTTGATGTCTGCCTCGGTAGCAGCACCTATATCACCCATACCGCCAGCACGTGCATCAGGAGCAATGCTCTGTGACACCACAGCAGTCTGCACGGGGTTGAACTTTTCTTTGATATCCTCTGCGCGACTTCCCACAGAGATTAGTAACATCAGCGCCGAAAGCGCATAAGTCAGTTTCTTCATAGATAAAAGATATATGATGTAATTTATAAACTCAAAAACTCGCTGTTTATTGCCCATGGATAATCAATTTTTGTTTTTTAGTGCTCTCCTTGCTGTCTTTGCAGCTGATGGTGACTTTGTACACATACAAGCCGCCACGCAGAGCTATTCCGTTGTTGGAGGCAAGGTCCCATTTGATAGTGTGATAACCCGTAGGAGTGGCAGTGCGTTCGGTATGTGTCCATACCTTCTGGCCGTAGAGGTTATACACATCGATGGTGAAAGTCGTCTCGGTGTTGGGACGGTCGTAGCTTATGAGGAATGTCGTTGAAGTGTGTGCAGGGTTGTCGCTCAAAGCCACTGATGTGAGTTTCGGACGCATACTGGCATCCACCACAAAGTCAAGTGAAACGGCCGATGAGTTGTTTTTCACATCCCATGCACGGAAGTAAAGGTGATGGTCGCCGTCAGGCAATTCGGGAATCATAAATGACACTTTGCCGCTGGTGTAGCTGCCAAAGTCATTCTCAAAGTAAGGATTAAGGATATAAGATGTTGCCTCTCTGCCATCGATGATGAGTTCCAGATCATGGCCTACCCCATTGCCGGTGATGTTAACGCCGTCGGAGTCAGACAGATTGGCGTAGAAGTAAGGCGTGGGATTAACCTTTTCGCCGTCCTTGAAATCAGGATTGTTGAGATAGACCTCTATCTCCGGTCCCTCGGTGCTCGGAGTCATTCCGCCACTGGTGCCACCTACAGTGAAGCGCTTGTCAGTGCCGTTGGCCTCTAGCGAGAGGTCTGTGTTGACGGCGTAGAGTTTCACCATTCCCTCGCCGTTGGTGTATTTTATGTCAAGAGGAATGGGCATCACCATGCTGAATTTGCCACTCCTCACAGAGTCGTTGCTCTCAAACAACATGTGGTCGTAGCTGTAGTAGGTCAGCGGCTCCACCTCCTCATTAGTATTGTTGCGGCATGTGACGGTGTCCTGACTATCGTAGAGTGTGGCTGTCACACGACCGTTGAAGGATGGCAGAAGGTTGCCGTCCTCGTCTTCTACATGTCCTGCAAAGCGAGCCTTGCTGCCAGCGCTGAGGTTAGGCAGTTTGCCACTATTGAGAGATACTCCGTTGATACTGTCAATCACTACTGTCTGCGTAGGCATAGTCAGTGTCATGGCAGGGTCGCCGATAAGGGCATACTTCAGTTTGTTTTCGCTATAGTCACGAGCGGAGATTACCTCGCCATCCATAGCGCTCACGAGGTTCACCTTGGCCAACCGCATGGCGTCACCGATGGTGTTGCGCTTGCCATACTCCTTGCCAAAGAGATAATAGATGTAGTAGTTGTTGATGTAGCTGTTCTGAGTGCTATACACAGCGCGTGCCGAGCTCATAAATGCTATCGCAGCGCCATTGGGGTTGAGCATACTCTCGCTGCCGATGCTCTCCTCCTCACGGTCGTAAGGAAAAATTTCACATGAGGCCACTACCCACATCGGCACTTTAGTGTTGGCGAAAGTTTTGAAGTCCTCGGTTTTCAGTACCATCTCCTTTGAGATGCAGTATGGTGCACCGTGGCCTGTGTAGTTCATAAGCAAAGCGCCTTTGTTCATAACAGTGTTGATGGTGCTCTCTACCTGAGGATAGGTAAAGCCCGTAGCTGTAGCCACGCGGGTAAAAGTGTCCCAGTAGATGCGATCTACTTTCAGATTTGGATACTTTAACTCCACATTCTGCACCACGCTCTCAGCGCCTATCATGTGCTTCTGCTTGTCGCCGTCGTCGGCCATAAAGCATACAGTGTTTTTCCAACTGCCGGGAGTCTTGTTGGCAATATACTTCTCAATCTTGTCTACAAGTATCTTGGCTTTGTCGGCTGTCTTCACCGGCAGGCGTCCGATACCGATGTCCACCTTGTCGTAGCGTATGTTGCCGCCCTCTCCATCGTCAAGGAATCCGAAGTAGTCATCACAGACAAAGCAATTGATCTCACTCACCGAGGACTCACTTTCGTAGCACAGCAGCAAGTCACGAGGGTCGAGTTTGCGACACGCCTCAGTTAGGCAGCGGTTGTCCCACACTCCGCTGCCAAACAGCAGCAGATACTTAGGCAGGTCGGGTGCGAGATTGCGGTCGTAGAGCATTTTGAGATAACGCTTATATGCTCCAGCATCAGGAGTGCCCGAAGAGAACTCGTTGTACAACTCATCGGCCCTGACAATTTTTACCCTCAGCGAATCGTGGCTGCGATGGATATCAGCCAGGCGCTCAGCCTGCTCCCTTAGCTTGCCGCTCTCAGGAATGATAATCACCATATCGGCCAGCGAGTCGGCATGCAGGTCTTGATTCACAATCGTACCCGCACTCTCGGGAGTGGGGAAAGCAGCGTTAACATTTACTGCTACATAACGCAGGGTAGGATTCTCAACATTGAAAGTAAGCGTGTTGCCGCTCAAGGTACCCTCTACATGAGCCACAGGGTTACCGGGATAGCCCAGTCGCCACACCTGAGTATTTTCGGTGGCTCCCTCCAGTTTCATTGTAGAAGGTCGTGTGCTGTAATGGCTAAATACCATAGCATCGTTCATCATCTTCAGTTTGCGACGATAACACAGCTTAACATAGTCCAAGCGTGCACTTTGCCCTGCCGTGGTGGTTATCCTCAGCGCATTAGTGCCCGTCAGATTGGTGAGCTGGAAGTCGCGCTTGCCGGTGGTAGCTTTGTCAAACTCATTGGTCAGCGACCCCATCGTGATGCTACCCAGACTCTTGCTATTGAAATAGTATTGAGAATTGGTTATCTTCGTGGATTTTGACGAAATGGTTACGCTCATAGTGGTAACATAACTATTATCAGCATCAGGAGTGCTGATATTGATAGTGCGGTCGTTGCCGTTGGCAAAGTCATAGTCCTCGTAGAATGTGCTACCTCCAGTAAACCAGCTGTATTCGTCCTTATCAAATATAACATGCTCGGGATATGTGGTAATTGTCTGGGTGGTCGTTTCCGGTGATGTCAGCGTAGTCATTCGCAGGGGGGTATCGCCTTCAGTTACAAAGTAATACGAATAGCGAGAATAAGTGTTGTTGATGTGGGAAGCTGTGCATTGTCCGTGTTCGTCTGATGGATTGGCCAGCACCCAATTGCCCCATCTCACAGTACCCTCGGCAAAGAACAACAAGGCATCACTGCGGCGATAGAGAGGCACCTCTTCCAAGTCATCATAGTCGCTGTTTAGGTAAGAGCCATAACTTACCACATCATTCTGTATGCGGCCGCCGTAGCCATACACCTTTACCCTACTCATATCGCTGAACCCCAGGCTTCTAAGGAAACTCGGGGTAAGCTGATACACACCCTCTTTGCTGACACGGATCTTAACCCACTTGCCTTTAGCAAGCACAGAATGGTTTTTGTAGCCATGAGTGTCGTCGGTCAGTATGGATGGGGTGTCTTTGAGTCCTCCATCATATAAGGGAGCCTTAGCGCTGCCACGCTCAGCAATGTTTATCTTACAGCTCAACAGTTTAAGATATTTGCCCTCTCGTTTAACGATAGGCACAAATTTCACGTCAAGCATACCTACCTTGCGGCTCACGCCAAGGAACGTCTCAACTTTGATGTCTTCTCCTATTACGCCATCTTCATCATTGAGCATTTTCGCTTCAGCCTTACTCATCTCGACAAACTCGGGATACTCTATCGTTACATCGTAGCCTTCCCTTGCATAGTCTGAGCCAAGGTCTATTGTCTTGCAAAACTCAGGCATGTCACCGTCGAGACTCACACCTCTCCAGTCTATATGCGTAAACACATGGTCGTTCTGTGCAAAGGCCACACAAGCACAAAGCATAAGTAGCACCAAAGCTGTAGTCCTACGAACCTTGTATAAAATAGTATTATTCATTATTCAATAAGCAATTAAACTGCTAAGTTACTTCACATTAAATTCCGTCAGTGTCGTGCCATTCAGCCGGCCCTCGATGTGGTCATTAATCTCCACCAGTGACTTGACTTCCGACTCGATGTCCATCAACAGTATGTCGCCCTGCCTGAGGGTAAACAGTTTGCTCACTTGCTCAATCACCTCACCAGCCTCTGCCTTAAGGTTTCCGAGCCTCAATGTGCTCTGCTCCTTCCCGTTTATCAGTAACGAAATATTTATTTCTTCATTTTTTGCTTCTATTTCTTCCCAGCGCCCCATGCATACAGCTCCGTCAAAGCTCTTGGCCATGTCCCACGGCTCGCCTTCAGAGCGCAACTGCCTCAGCACATCTTCGGCAGTGAAGTCCACAGCCACCCCCACAGCATCGTAATACCTATGCGCAAAGCGGGCAGGAATACTCTTGCCCATACGGCTGATACGTAATGCCAAACAAGGCACAGCACTCAGTTCTTGAGTGAAGTCAGGCTTAAACATCGGCTTACCGTGAGTCAGCAACGCTGAGTCAGCCTTGAGCCAGATGCGTGGACACACCTGCATAATATCTAACGCGCTAACGCCTGTTTTATTGTTCGCGCGCGAGTTTTCCGCTACGATAATCTTCATAATCCTTGTCTTCTCTTACCGCAAAAGTACAAACAAATATCCAAACAAAGGGCATGATATTGGATTTTTTTTGTAACTTCGCGGCCTGAAGGGCAACATTTAATCAAATCAACACACACAATGATTACAGTCAATGACTTGGCCATACAGTTTGGCCAGCAAGTGTTATACAAGGACGTAAACCTTAAGTTTACCAATGGTAATATCTATGGCATCATTGGAGCTAACGGCGCAGGCAAGAGTACTCTGCTTCGAGCTATCAGCGGTGAACTTGAGGCAACCAAAGGGACTATTGAGATAGGTGTCGGCGAGCGTATGTCAGTACTCTGCCAGGACCACTTCAAATATGATGAATATACTGTGCTCGACACAGTGCTCATGGGATATAAGGAGCTATGGGATGTCAACAACGAGCGCAATGCTATCTATGCCAAGGCAGACTTCACCGACGCCGACGGACTGCGTGCAGCAGAGCTCGAAGAGAAATTCGCCAATATGGGTGGCTACGACTCAGAGAGCAACGCCGGAGCACTGCTCGAGCAACTTGGTATACCTGTCAAGAAGCACGCCACCCGCATGGCAGACCTGGAAGGAAAAGAGAAAGTCCGGGTGTTGCTTGCACAGGCCCTCTTTGGCGAACCCGATAACCTGCTCCTTGACGAGCCCACCAACGACCTCGACCTCGAAACAGTAGAGTGGCTTGAAAACTACCTCGGCAATTATGAACACACCGTGCTAGTCGTAAGCCATGACCGACACTTCCTTGATGCTGTCTCCACGCACACCGTCGATGTGGACTACGGCAAGATAACCCTCTTTGCAGGCAACTACAGTTTCTGGTACCAGAGCTCGCAACTCGCCCTGCGACTGCTACAGAACCAGCGCCAGCGCATGGAGGAAAAGCGTAAGGAACTCGAGGAGTTTATACGCCGCTTTTCTGCCAATGTGGCCAAGTCTAAGCAGACCACCAGCCGCAAGAAGATGCTCGAGAAACTCAGCATCGAAGAGATACGCCCCTCCACACGCAAGTACCCCGGCATCATTTTCACCATGGACCGTGAGCCGGGCAATCAGATACTTGAGGTGAAGGACCTTAAGGCTGTGGCCGATGATGGCACAGTACTCTTCCAGAACCTCAACTTCACTGTAGAGAAAGACCACAAAGTCGTATTCATCAGCCACGATGCCAGAGCCATGACAGCCCTCTTTGAGATAATCAATGGCAATGCACAGCCTGCTGAGGGCGAATACAAATGGGGTGTTACCATCACCACCGCCTACCTGCCGCTCGACAATACCCCCTTCTTTAACTCCAACCTCAACATGCTCGAGTGGCTCAGCCAGTTTGGTGAGGGCAACGATGTCTATTTCAAAGCCTTCCTCGGCCGCATGCTCTTCAGTGGAGAGGAGATAATGAAGAAAGTGAGTGTGCTCAGCGGTGGAGAGCGTATGCGACTGATGATAGCACGCATGCAGCTCAAGAATGCCAACTGCCTCATACTGGATACACCTACCAACCATCTGGATCTGGAGTCCATACAGGCATTCAACAACAACCTCAAGCTCTATAAGGGAAACCTCCTCTTCGCCTCCCACGACCACGAGTTCATCAACTCACTCGCCAATCGTGTCATAGAGCTCACACCCAATGGCAACATCGACAAACTCTCCAACTACGAAGACTACATGGCAGACCCCCGCATACAGGAGCAACGCCAGAAGCTGTATAACAAATCGTGAAATCGTAAAATCGTAAAATCGTAAAATCACTATGCTTTTCATTGCCGGTCCCTGCGTTATAGAGAGCGCAGAACTATTAGATACCGTGGCAGCCGAACTGGTGCGCCTCAACCGAGAATACGGACTCGATATCATTTTCAAGTCATCGTTTGACAAGGCCAACCGCACTTCGCTGCAGTCTTTCCGTGGCCCTGGTCTTGACAAGGGACTTCAGATGCTCGCGGACGTTAAGGCCAAATATGGCCTGCGCATCCTCACTGACATTCACGAGGCATATCAGGCAGCTCCTGTCGGAGAGGTTGCCGACGTGCTGCAGATACCTGCTTTCCTTTGTCGGCAGACCGACTTGCTCATCGCAGCAGCTCGCACTGGCCGCATCGTCAATATCAAAAAGGCACAGTTTCTAAGTGGTAGCGACATGCGCTACCCTGTAGAGAAAGCCCGTCAGAGCGGCGCCACCGATGTGTGGCTCACTGAGCGCGGCAACAGCTTCGGCTACAACAACCTCGTAGTTGATTTCCGCAATATCCCCGAGATGCTCCGCTTCTCCCCCACCGTCGTTATGGATTGCACCCATTCAGTGCAACGCCCCGGAGCTGGCGACGGCTTTACTGGCGGTGATCGACAGTTCATCCCGGCAATGGCACTTGCCGCAAAGGCCTTCGGTGCTACAGGCTACTTCTTTGAGATTCATCCTGACCCAGACACCGCTCTTAGCGACGGCACTAACATGCTGCCTCTCAATCAATTTGAACAAGTTATAAAAAAACTAGTTTAATATGTGGAACTCTACCGCAATACAATGTTTTAACGATGAGGCACAGGCAATACTCGACCTTATCCCGCAACTAGATGCAGACTTCGACAAAGCCATCAACCTCATCCTCGAGTGCAAGGGCAAGATACTCATTACTGGCGTAGGCAAGAGCGGCCATATAGGCGCCAAGATAGCTGCTACGCTCAGCAGTACCGGCACCCCCAGCTACTATGTCAATCCGCTCGACCTATATCACGGCGACCTCGGCGTGATAGGCACTGATGATATCGTGATAGCCATCAGCAACTCCGGCTACACAGACGAACTGCTGCGCCTAGTGCCATCGCTGCAAGAGCGCAACATACCCATCATCGGAATGAGCGGCAATCCCAAGTCGTTGCTCGCCCAACACTCTGCCGCCCACCTTAACATTGCCGTGAAACACGAGGCCGATCCCCTCAACCTTGCCCCCACTTCGTCAACCACGGCAACACTGGCCATGGGCGACGCCATAGCATGCTGCCTCGTCAAGGCACGCGGATTCAAGGATGTTGATTTCGCACAGTTTCATCCTGGAGGCATGCTCGGCAAACGACTGCTCACCAAGGCCAGTGACGTGATGCACACCCAAGGCCTGCCCATCGTTAGCAGCACCACGCCTTTGCCCGACGCTGTAACCATCGTCAGCGAGGGACGTCTCGGTATCTGTATCGCCATCGACGACGGAGTGATACAGGGCATCATTACCGACGGCGATATACGCCGCGCTATGCAGCACTCCAAGGCCGACTTCTTCCATCTCCGCGTAGGCGATGTGATGACACGCAATCCGAAGGCTGTACCCCCTACTATGAAGATAGCCGATATCGACACTATCCTCAATCAGAACAAGATACACTGCGTATTGGTTACCGACGGCAACAACCACCTTCTCGGTGTTGTCGATTCCTTCAGTACAGTGCTGTGAATGAGCCTTTGGCAAATGGAAAACACAAATTAGTTGTATGAGAAAAGTCCTCCTTATTATTATATTGTCAATCGTCAATTGTCAATGGTCAATTGTCAGTGGCCAGGGCATTGACGCGTTGCGCAGCGCAATGGAAAAGGAGGG
>JAGCTG010000151.1 GCA_017963785.1 Bacteroidaceae bacterium
CACTGATGATCAGGTTGGGTGGGGTGCCGATGAGGGTGCACACGCCGCCCATGCCCGAGGCATAGCTCAGAGGGATGAGCAGTTTAGAGGGCGACACGTGGAGCTTCTTGGCCCACATCTTGACGACGTTCACGAAGAGCGACACTACTGTTGTGTTGCTCAGGAACGAACTGAGCACGGCTACGGGCATCATCAGCCGCATCACTGCCTTGGAGTAGCTGCCCGGCGTGCCTAGCAGATACCTCACAATAAATTGCAGCACGCCAGTGTACATCAAACCCGCCACGACCACAAAGAGTACGCTGACAGTGACTACCGAGGTGTTACTGAAACCCGAGAAGGCGTCTTTTGCATCGAGTACACCGGTGACATAGAGCACACCAATGGCTCCGAGGAAGACAATGTCGCTGCGCCACTTGGTGAACAGCAGAACGCTGAACATTGAAAAGACCGTGATGATGGTTATCCACGCATGGAGATTAAAGCCAAGAAATATCAAATCGTTCATGACAGAGATTCCTCGATATTTTATTGGTGATTATTGGTTATATAGGGTAGGTAATTTTTTCCAGGAATAATCCTTTGGCTGGCACTGACTCGCCTGCCTCTGTACGCTTGCCGCTGAGCAGGACTTGACGGAACTCGTCTATTGTCATCTTGCCCTTGCCTACTTCTATCAGGGTGCCAACAATGGCTCTGACCATATTGCGCAGAAAACGGTTGGCGGTAATCCTGAACACAAGCATCCCGTCGTCAGTTGCTGTCCACTGCGCCTCTGTCACCGAGCAGATGTTTGTCTTGTTGTCGGAGTGCGACTTGCAGAAACATCCAAAATCTTTATGGTCAAGCAGCAGAGCAGCGGCTTCGTTCATACGCTCCACATCCAAGGGGAAATAGAGATGCAGAGCATAGGGATGCAAAAAGGCATCCTTTCGCATTATAATATAATATTGGTACGTGCGCGCGAGGGCGCTGAAGCGTGCATGCCAGTCTGGGGCAACGGCTCTTACTTCACTCACGGCTATGTCGGGGGGCAGCAGACAATTGAGCTTAAAGGTGAGATGGTCGCAATCCAAGGCTTCTTCGCAGTCAAAATGACAGGCCATCATCCGTGCGTGCACACCAGTGTCAGTGCGCCCGGCACCTGTTACGCTTATATCAGCGCGCAGTGCAGTGTGGAGTGCGTCTTCCAGTTCTTGTTGCACAGTAGGCGCGTTGGGTTGTAGCTGCCAACCATGGTAAGCGGTGCCGTCGTAGGCAAAGAAGATGCAGTAACGCATAGAATTAGGATTGAAGGAATTCAATTTTTCCGTTTTTCAATTTTATTTTACTGTGATGTGGAAACAGCCCTGCTTCCTCTCGTGTTTTACTTGACAAGTGCCAGCCTGTCGCAAATCGCGTAGCACTTCGCTGAGCACCCATTTAAGGGTGTCGTCGCGCACCAGCCGCTGAGGTTTGCCGTCGATGCTTACGCCATGCTGATAGCGAGTATAGCTGATGTCAAATGTAGTGCCGTAGAAGTGGCAACTGTTTGGCGTGGAGTTGAGGTTGGAACCTTGCAGACTATTAACGTCGTCGATGGTGCGCAGCACAGAGGTAACGGTCAGTCGCGCCAACGGCAGGTGTTTCTTTTGTAAAGAATCGGTGAAGTTGCGCCCTATGACATCGAGCAGCTTCTTTGCCCTTGGCACCAGATAAGGTACAGAGTTTTTCAGATAGTCCACTGAGTAGAATGGGCATCTGTAAACAAGCTCCAACTTGGCACGCGCCATTTTCTCCAGTTGCTTGCGGTTTTGAAGGGGCTTGATGCCGTGTTGCTTCGCTGACACCAGTTGCTCGTCATTGATATCCGGAAAGGCTGTTTCATAGCTACTTACCCCCAGTATGCGGTGCGGCGAAGCAGGAACATTGTTGTCTATTGGGGTGTGTAGTGCCTGTGTCAGATAGACATCAACGCTGTCAGTGCCCCTGATGTCGACAACAGGCTCTGCGGGAGAGCAGGTCTTGATGACAAACAATATAATAACGATGACCAGGAAAGCCACCTGAAAGATTACTTTCTTGTTGAGTAGGGGCATCAATTTCATTGCAATAATTGAAAACAAATACAAAAATAATCCTTTTCGGCTAGAAAAGCTACTAAAAATGATGTTTTCTTACTAAATTTGCATAAATAAATGCCTGATGCTTCAGTGTAATTAAATTTTTGCGCGCAAAATGATAGAAAAAGTGTTTGTTCTTGAGGAGGTGGCACCCGTGGTCTTCTATGGGGCGGGCAATGCCAATATGCGCATGATCAAGTCGCTCTTTCCTAAATTGCGCATCCTGGCCCGTGACAATATCATCAAGACAATGGGCTCAGAGGATGACATTCTGGCTTTTTCTATGTTATACGATAAGTTGGTTGAACATTGCACCAAGTATAATGCGTTGGCAGAGGAGGATATAGTGCAATTGCTTAATGGCGGCAAGACGCGCGAAGAGAGTGCCGAGCATGTTATAGTGTATAGCACCACAGGCAAGCCCATCCGTGCACGTAGTGGTAATCAGATAAAACTCATTCAGGCTTTTGAGCACAGTGATATGGTGTTTGCCATCGGTCCTGCCGGCACAGGAAAGACGTTTATCAGTATAGCGCTGGCGGTGCGTAGTCTTAAGCGTAAGGAGATAAGGCGCATCGTTTTAAGTCGTCCTGCTGTGGAGGCAGGTGAGAAACTCGGTTTCTTGCCCGGCGATATGAAGGAGAAGATTGATCCGTACCTTCAGCCGCTTTATGATGCTCTGGAGGAGATGATACCCCATGCCAAGCTGCAGGAGTATATGGAGCAGAACGTAATACAGATTGCGCCGTTGGCTTTTATGCGTGGGCGCACCCTCAATGATGCGGTGGTTATCCTTGATGAGGCACAAAACACTACATCTAGCCAGATAAAGATGTTTCTTACGCGAATGGGTGCTAACACAAAGATGATTATCACTGGCGATGTCACTCAGATAGACTTGCCACTCTCGCAGCGCTCAGGTTTGATAGAGGCTTTTCATATCTTGAAAGGTGTGGAGGGTATCTCTTTTGTCCACCTCGACCAGAGCGACATTGTGCGCCATCGTCTTGTTACACGCATAGTGGAGGCATACGAGAAAGAGAAGAAGAAGGAAGAAACAAAGACAAACAACTAAACAACATAAAATATGACACGCGCTTTAACAAAAACAGATTTCAAGTTCAAGGGCCAGCAAGGTGTTTATCATGGCAAGGTCCGCGATGTTTACAATCTTGGTGACCGTCTGGTGATGGTGGCCACAGACCGTATCTCTGCATTCGACGTAATTCTGCCGGAGGGCATCCCCTATAAGGGGCAGATGCTAAACCAAATAGCGGCAAAATTCCTCGATGAAACCGTAGATATATGTCCCAATTGGAAGTTGGCGACTCCCGACCCTATGGTTACGGTGGGCGTTTTTTGTGAGGGCTTTCCTCTCGAGATGATTGTGCGCGGCTATCTGTGCGGCAGTGCGTGGAGGGCTTATAAGAGCGGTGTGCGTGAGATTTGTGGGGTGAAACTCCCCGATGGAATGAGAGAAAATCAAAAATTCCCTGAGCCTATCATCACCCCTACCACCAAGGCAGAGATTGGCGAGCATGATGCCGACATCAGCAAAGCTGAGATTTTAGAGCGTGGCCTCGCTACCCCTGAAGAGTATGCTCTGCTTGAGAAGTACACTCTCGCTCTGTTCAAGCGTGGCACTGAAATAGCTGCCAAGCGTGGACTTATCCTTGTGGACACCAAATATGAGTTTGGTAAGCACAATGGCCAGATTTATCTCATGGACGAGATTCACACTCCCGACTCCAGTCGCTACTTCTACAGCGAGGGCTACGAGGAGAAGTTCCTCAAGGGCGAGCCGCAGAAACAGCTCTCCAAGGAGTTTGTCAGAGAGTGGCTTATGTCTAATGGATTCCAGGGTAAAGCAGGCCAGCAAGTGCCCGAGATGACCCCTGTTATCGTGGACGGAATCTCCAATCGCTATATCGAACTCTACGAGCATATCACTGGTGAGACTTTTGTTCGCGAGGACACCACAGATGTTGCTGAGCGCATACGCCGCAATGTAGAGACTTACCTTGGATAGGCATATTTGATGAGCGATGGCAATTTCAACAGAGCTCTGCTTCCGCATGGTGGCTATGCCAGCGGAGTAAGAGCAGGTCAGGCTGCTGAGCGTAAGCGTTCGGCTGTGGTCTTGGCACGCCTACTTGAAGAGAGATTTCCAGAACTTACGGAAGAAGAAAAGTTGCAGGTGCTTAAGCGCTTCAAAGAAATAATGGCAGAGCAATGAGAGTAACATTGTTATGTGCAGCAGCGGTCCTGCTTGCAGGGTGCGGAAAAAAGACGACCATCTCAGAAAAAGCAGACTCTACGACAGTAGAAGAAACTGTGCTTCAGTTTCCCGACACGGTATTGCCTTCAGCTTCTGCTGTGAGTTATAAAATAGAAGTTGTTGACACAACCGCCAGCGGAATAATAACTTCTTTAGACAATCTTTACGACGGAAAAGAAGGATGGTTTACCTTCCGTGGCAATCCGTTGCGCAACGCCGACTACGGTGGCACCGTCAAAGGCAATCCTACGCGCATCATCAAGGATTGGCAGTTCAATACAGAATTTGACAACTCCAAAACCTCTATGGGCACGTGGGGCGGTGGCACAGGGTGGACTGGGCAGCCGCTTTATCTGCGTTCGTCCGAAGAAATTGTCGTTGCCTCACTTTGTGGGAAGGTTTATTTTCTGCATTTTAACGATGGCACGAAGAGCCGCGAAGTGATAGATGTAACTAATCCCATAAAGGGAACTTGCAGTCTCGAGCCCACGCAGCGCAACCTGCTTTTCGTGGGGCAGGGAATTCCCAAGGTTCCACCTATGGGCCAGATTGCCATAGATTTGCGGCAGCACAAGCGTGTCTTTTTCTCTGGCGCTGACCGCAAAGCTCAGCGTAGCTGGGGGGCTTTTGATTCCTCGCCTGTTGTGGTGGGCGGTTTCCTCTTTTGGCCTGGCGAGAACGGCACAATATATAAGTATAAGGTGCTCAACAACAATCTCGCGCTCCACACGGCTTTGCGCTATCGTTGTAGTGGAGCAGCTCCTGGTGTAGAGAATAGCCTGTGTGTCTATAGCAATTATGGTTGGTTTGGCGACAATAATGGTAACATTATCTGCATCAATCTTAACACGATGCGTCCTGTGTGGCATTACAATAATCACGATGACATAGACGGAAGCATCGTGTGTGAGGTGACAGACGGTGTGCCCTACTTATATTCAGGCTGCGAGGTTGACAAACAAGGCAATAATGGCATTTGTCACTTTGTAAAGCTTAACGGCCTCACAGGCCAGCTAGTTTGGGAGCAGCAGATACCTTGTCGCAAACTTAATATCGGAGGCAAGCATTTTGATGGTGGTCTCTATTGTACTCCGCTCTTGGGCAAGGGTGAC
>JAGCTG010000152.1 GCA_017963785.1 Bacteroidaceae bacterium
ATCATCAACTATCCTCTTTGGTATCATCCCCACACCTACAATGCCACACGCTACCTCCATCAGGGGCTTGAGCGACTCCAGACCTATCTTCCGGAGATAGACGCTCTCTGCAAGGAGTATAAGAAAGCCAAGCCACAGCGTGTGTTTCAGGGTAGCCGTAAGACTTTCCGTGCCTTCGAGAATCGCACCGACCTCTTCGTGCCAGAGAACTCATCACTCGGTAATGGTGTCAAGTTCTACCTGCATCCCAATCCGCAGGGCGCCATCATCCTCGCCCACTTCTGGGCAGAGAGCATCAAGAAGGTGATAAAGAAGTAGCTTATCGGATTATTTTCTTGCCATTGTGGAGATATACTCCGCGTGTGGTAGGCTCGCCAGACAGTTTGCGCCCACGGAGGTCATACCACGGGCTATTAGCCATTGACTCTTGACTCCCTACTCTCGACTCTTGGCTTTGAATGCCGGTAATGGAGGTGGGCTGATATACGCGCACCCAGTCGAAGAGGGTTTCGTAGGTGTGGCTGGTGTCGGCGTTGGCAGCCCATGAGCCGTTGCCTACGCTCTGGTTGAGGATGAGGTAGAACTCTGCGTCGAAAGGCCACTGGCCGTTGTCGAGGGCGTAGCTGTCAGTGCTCTTGGTGTAGGACCACACTTTGTTGCCGTCAACATACCATGTGATGGCCTGCTCGTTCCAATCGACGGCGTAGGTGTGCCAGCAGTTATAGTCGACGTTGTTGTAGGTCTGGCTGTTTGTGCCTTGGTGTAGGTTATAGGTCCAGTTGGTGTGGACGGTGTGCCAGCTCTGCGTGCTGGTGTCGATGGTCTCCCAGATATCTATCTCGCCTGCGTTGGGCCATCCGGCGCTGTTGTCAGCGGGCATCATCCAGAAGGCGGGGAAGTTGCCGCGCCACTGGTTGGTCTTGATGCGTGCCTCTGCGTGTCCGTACTGGAAAGCGAACAGTCCCTGACTCTTGATGCCGCCGGTAATCATGGGCTCGGTATCTCCGGCATCGTCGGGGGTGGGGATGGCGAGGCAATGGAGGGCGCCGCCTTGCTCATACACTACGCGGGGGTCGGTGGAACACCAACGGTTCCATGTGGAGTGTGCGCGAGGGGTGCGCACCCAGTAGTCGGCCGTGGGCTCGCCCTCGCCGTCAAACTCATCGCTGAATACGAGCTCGTCAGCATTTTCATCCACGCGCTCCCATATGGCAGTAATCCTAACATCTCCATCCACGCTGTCGGCAGGGATGGTGGTGAGTGCTTGGGTGGCTGGCACGGAGTATTCGCTCCATTGCTTCTCCCCGTCGAGGTATTGCAGGTCGTCAAGATCGTGGCCGTGGCGTATTACCACACCATCGGTGCATGAGTAGCCGTCGAGGCTCTGGGCGGAGAAGGTAAGGGGTTGCCCCAGCACGATATTGTCGGTATATCCACCACCGT
Source organism: Bacteroidaceae bacterium (assembly GCA_017963785.1). GTDB lineage: Bacteria > Bacteroidota > Bacteroidia > Bacteroidales > Bacteroidaceae > UBA6382. The sequence goes on from JAGCTG010000152.1 coordinate 1,444, forward strand.
TTGTCTGGGGGTAGATATTGCCGCATCGTGTGATTATCTGCAGATTGCGTATACGCGGCACCCTGGTTTCCAGCAGGGCGATGCAGGCCTCGTAGTCGGCAGGGACGGTGCTTTCAGTTATCTCCCATTGGGCGCCGGCATCGTCAGAACTCCACACGCTGATGGGGTAGTCCATCTGCGGGGCGGCGCACATATAGTTACGCAGTCCCTCGGTGGTGATGAAGTTGAAGTTGCCGTTGCCGTCATCGCTGATGCTCACCGGTTGGGGCTGGTCTTGCAGAGTGGTGGCCTGGGTGCCGCCCGTCACTCCCACCACTCCCACCACGAGAAACTTCTGCGCTCCTACATTATATAAATATATATGTTGGTCGTACTCCACCACCATCCATGCTCCGTAGGGTGAGGTGGGGTCGAAGGTCTGGAGGTAGGAGTCGTTTTTTACCGTGTGTCCGTCATCGCCGGTCATCTCGGCAGCCCACACATAGGTGGCGTGGTCGTTGGGCGAGAAGATGGCGTAGGTAGTGAAGTGGGGGTTGTAGATGGTGTAGGTCTTATTGGCCGTCAGTTGGTCGGCAGAGTACACCTTAGTCTGCGCAGCGGCAGCGAGGGCTATGAATGGTGTCAGTAGAAGCAGGAGTATCCTCATCGTGATGCAGATATTTTCATTTATTGGCTTGGTAGTAGCGCACATAGTCTATGTCATAGCGTGCCGGCATAGTCTGCTTGTCCACTTGCCCGCCGGTGCTGCCCATGGCAAGGTTGAGCAGCAGGTACATCGGTTTGTGGAAGGGGTTTTCCTCACCGTATTTACCATTGATGGTCTGCGACAGGTCTATGTCGTTGAGCAGTTCGTCATCCAAATAGATGCGTATCCAATCCTTGTCCCAGTCCATTGTCCACACATGAAACTGCGAGGCCCACTGACTCTCGCCTCTCGGCCCTTGCCTCTCGACCATAGGCGTAGCCTTGGAGTCCCACACGCTGTTGCCGTCTTTGCCTCCCCAGCAGGCGTTGGCGTGGATGTGGGGCTTGCCGTTGACGGGGTAGTATTCCATGATGTCCACCTCTCCGCAGTACGGCCACGGCTTGCGCTCCGCCTGCGGCAGGTTGCGCTGCGCACCGAGCAGCCAGATGGCGGGCCATGTGCCGGGTGTGGCGGGGATGCGAGCACGCACCTCTATCCTGCCGTAGAGGAAAGTCTGGCGGCCGTTGGTGATGACGCAAGCGGAGGTGCAGTTTATGCTGTCGCGCTTGCAGCCCCAGTAGTTGGACTGCGGGTTGAACGTGGGGTTGGCAAAGTGCTCCTCACGGGCGACAATGGTCAGCATGCCGTCGCGCACATAGGCGTTCTGGGGCTGATACCATTGCCACTCGCGGTTGCGCACAAATCCTTGCTCGTAGGTCCATTTCGTGGGGTCAGGCTCTCCCACATAGTCAAACTCCTCCTGCCACACAAGCGCATAGTCTTCTGCAGCAACTCCGACACAGCAGAGCAGAGTGAGTGTGAGAAGTGAGAGTCTCTTCATCCTTTCGTTTTCGTTTAAGCCACCTAAGCCATTAAGCCACCTAAGCCAATTTATTGTGCCACGGAAGTTATAAGCTCTCCGCTCTCCGAATCAACGTACACGGTGGGAGCTTTCTTGCCGAGGAACTCGTAAGCGGCACGCTCAAAGCCTTGGGGACGGCAGATGGTCACGATGGGAGTGTCCGTGTCGGTCACGGGGCCTATCTTGACAGCGGTGATAGCCTCCTCGAGGCTAATCAGACGGTCAGTGTAGCCCGGGTGGAGGAACTGATTGAACGGCCACGGATTGGCCACGTCGGTCTCTTCGCTGTACTCCAGTTCGGTGCCGAGCTGGAGCGAGTTGCGCACTGCCTTTATGAGCACTGAGGGATGCTCGTCGTCTGCAGGCACATAGAAGTTATAGGTAATCTTGACGGGCTCAAAGTCGCTGATCTGGGCTGCATCGAGGGCATCGTTGAGCTCCAGCTCCACCGACACGAGGTTCCAGTTGATTTGCATCGCATAGCCCATTCTCTGGCCGTTGCCGCCATATTCATCTACGATGGTATTGAAGTCGTCGATGAGAAACATCATGGCGTCGCCTTCGGGCAGGACGGTCTCGTCAATCGTCACCTTGCCGTTGAGGGCATCGATAAACACATGGTCTCTGCGGGTGGCCTTGCCTCCCACCACATACTGCGGATTATCCCAGAAGGGATAGAGAGGCTTGCGCAGGGTGACATAGCTGGTGTAGAGGCCATCGCTGTCAGGCTTCTTGTTCTTCACCTCGTCTTTCGCCAGCTGTAGAGCTTTCTCCAGCGAGATGCTGAGCGATTCCATCTCCGACTCGGGTATCTGCTTGTCGCCCATGTAGGGTGAGTCAGCTAAGAAGTGGTAGGTCTGCCTCTCGCCGTCAATGAGGTCGCGCTCCAGCACAAAGAGTTCGCTGTAGCCTTCCTGGGCATTCCAGAAGTAGCACCAAATCTCCACCGACTCAGCCTTGGCGTTATCATCAGTAGCTATTTCATTGTTCAGGGTGAAGCGGGCCTCGATGAAGTGGTCTTTGGCTTCGGGGTACTCGGTCACGAGGGCCTTGTATTCGTTCATTACGATGTCCAGAGTTGTTGGTATAGGGGCTGGACTGTCGGAGTCATTGTCGCTGCAGCTCCATGTGAAGAGCGCGAGCGCAAGCGTGAGTGTAAGGGTAAGAAGTGAATTTTTCACAATATTTAGGGTTAATAATCAATGTTCAATGTCTCCTGTTCCACCAGTCGAGGGCTACGGATTGTGGCACGTTGGTAGTAATGGTGACGGTTTCGTGCGGGTCTATCCACACGTAGTTGTCGGAGGGCATAAACTCGCTGGCATGGCCGGGGGCACTGAGGGTGACACCTACGGCAGGGCAGTCGGAGGTGTTGGTGAGGCTGAGGCTCTTGCCTTTCTGCTTCATCACTACGGTGGCGGTTGTCGATTCCTTGAGCGCTCCCTGATGGCTTTCGTAGTTGCTGAAGTACCAGTTGCGGGCAATCAGTTTGTTGCCGGGGCCGAGGATGTCGGTCTTGAGGTAGAGCATGTCGGAGGTGGTCTGCTTGCTGCTCAGGCGTATGTCGGCTATCTTGTGCACCATCTGCTGCGGGGTGAGGGTGAAGGTGGTGTCGTAGACGCATTGCATCTGGTGGTTCCACACCGTGAGGTGCGCCTTCAGCTGCTTGCCGTTGAGGGCGGGGTCGTCATTGAGTAGGTAGTAGGGCAGCAC
>JAGCTG010000153.1 GCA_017963785.1 Bacteroidaceae bacterium
ATTTTGGAAAAGTTGTCGTCAACGCCTTTGAGCACCACCATGGCTTGTCGTCCGTTGTAGCGGGCAAGGGCACGCTGCTCAAGGGTGGCACTTACTTCATCTACGCAGTCGAGCTGCTTGATTTTGCCTTGCAAGGCTTCGTCAGCGACAAAGGTCTTGCCTTCTACGGGTAGTATCTTCAGTTCGGGATCAAAGGCGGTAAAGAGTGAGGCTACCAGTCCGTGGAAACCGTTGAAGATCGACAGCACGCACACCATTGCCATCGTGGCTACAGCAATTCCCAGCACAGAGATGATGGAAATGATGTTGATGGCGTGGTGGCTCTTACGTGCGAAGAGGTAGCGGCGAGCTATGTAGAAGGGGAAGGGCAAGGGATTGGATAATTTTACGATTTGACGATTGGGCAAGCCGTTCGACGAGAAGGTAACTCCTTGTCAACTCTTTAACCAGTTCTTATTTCTTCAGAAGTTCGTCGATGCGCTCCATCCTGTCGATGGTGTCGTCAACAAAGAAGCGCAGCTCGGGAATGATTCGCAACTGGTGGCGGAGCCTCTGTCCGAGGTCATAGCGCACGCTGCGGATATTGGCGGTGACATTGTTGACTATCTCCTGAGCTTTGTCGGAAGGGAACACGCTGAGATAGACATTACAATAGCTTAGGTCGGGCGATACGCGGCAGGCGCTGACGGTGACCATTACTCCGCGCAGTCCCTTACCTTGCTCCACAAACATCTCGCCCAGTTCTTTCTGGATGAGGCGATTTATCTTTAGTTGTCTTGTGCTGTCCATGCAAATGAGAGTGAGGGTGTTTTTAGCTGATTTGGCTACCGGGTTTTACGTTGGAGAGCAGGGAGGTTGTGACTACTGAGCCGTCCCAGTTGGTGGCGCTAAGTATCATTCCTTCGCTGACGAGACCGTTCTTAAACTCGCGGGGTGCGAGGTTGGCTACGAAGAGCACCTGCTTGCCCTTAAGTTGCTCGGGCTCATACCACTCGGCTATGCCGCTGACGATGGTGCGCTTCTGCATGCCGTCGTCGATGAGGAACTTGAGCAGTTTTTTCATCTTAGGCACGCGTTCGCACTCCAGGACGGTGCCAACGCGGATATCCAGTTTCTGAAAGTCTTCAAAGGAGATAGTGTCCTTGACAGGCTCCACCTTATACTCTGTCTCCATGTTGGACTTGATGATGTTCTCCAGTTTCTTTGTCTGCGCTTCGATGACGCTGTCCTCCACCTTGCTGAAGAGCAGGCTCGGTGAGCCCAGTTGCTTGCCCGGAGCGAGGAGGTCGGTGTTGCCCAGCTGCTCCCAGCGGAAGGAGTCCATGTTAAGCATCTCGCGGAGTCGTTTGCTGCTGAAGGGCAGGAAAGGATCGAAGGCTATAGCGAGGTTGGCTGTCAGCTGCAGGGAGATGTTGATGATGGTCTTGACGCGCTCGGGGTCGGTCTTGATAACCTTCCATGGTTCGCTGTCGGCGATGTATTTGTTGCCGATGCGAGCAAGGTTCATGGCTTCCTTCTGAGCGTCGCGGAACTTGAAGTTGTCAAGCAGTGTTTCGAGCCTTGCCTTTATTCCGTCAAACTCGGCGAGGGTCTCGCGGTCGAAGTCGGTCAGTTCGCCACGCTCAGGCACCAGTCCTTCGTAATATTTCTGTGTTAGTTGCAGGGCGCGGTTCACGAAGTTGCCATACACTGCCACGAGTTCATTATTGCACCGAGCCTGGAAGTCTGCCCAAGTGAAGTCGTTATCCTTGGTCTCGGGGGCGTTAGCGGTAAGCACATAGCGCAGCTCGTCCTGGCGTCCCGGCAGTTCGTCAAGGTATTCGTTGAGCCAAACGGCATAATTCTTGGAGGTGGAAATCTTATTGCCTTCAAGATTGAGGAACTCGTTGGCGGGCACATTGTCGGGCAGGATAAAGTCGCCGTGCTCCTTGAGCATGGTGGGGAACACGATGCAGTGGAACACGATGTTGTCCTTGCCGATGAAGTGCACGAGGCGAGTTTCTTCATCCTTCCACCATTTCTCCCAACTGCCCAGCTCCGGACGCTGTTCACAGAGTTCCTTGGTGTTGGAGATGTAGCCGATAGGTGCATCAAACCATACATAGAGCACCTTGCCCTCGGCACCCTCTACAGGCACCGGGATGCCCCACTCAAGGTCGCGGGTTACGGCTCTTGGCTTGAGCCCGCCGTCGAGCCAACTCTTGCATTGGCCATAGACATTGGGGCGCCACTCCTTATGCTCGTTGAGAATCCATTGCTCAAGCCAGGGCTGCGCTTTGTCGAGTGGCAGATACCAGTGCTTGGTCTCTCGCTTGACGAGGGGATTGCCGGTCTCGGCATTATAAGGATTGATGAGTTCTTCGGGTGACAGGGTGGCACCGCATTTCTCACACTGATCGCCGTAGGCATCGGTGTTATGGCAGCGCGGACACTCGCCCTTGATGTTGCGGTCAGTGAGGAAGTGGTGCGTCTGCTCGTCGTAGAACTGCTCGGTGACCTGCTCTACGAACTTGCCTTCATCATATAGCTTGCGGAAGAAGTTGCTGGCCACTTCGTGGTGAGTCTTGCTCGTGGTGCGGCTATAGATGTCGAAGCTGATGCCAAATTTCTCGAAGGAGTCCTTTATCAACTCGTGATAGCGGTCCACTACTTCCTGAGTGGTGATGCCTTCCTTGCGAGCGCGGATGGTGACGGGCACACCATGCTCGTCGCTGCCACCGATAAAGACAATGTCCTCACCTTTCAGCCTGAGATAGCGAGCGTAGATATCTGCAGGCACATACACTCCGGCGAGGTGACCGATATGTATCGGCCCGTTGGCATAGGGCAGGGCCGAGGTAATGGTTGTTCTCTTGAATTTCTTAGTCATTTGTTATACCTTATTATATTTTTAGAGTGCAAAGGTAGCAAAAAGTTAGGAGTTAGGAGTTAGGAGTTAAGAGTTTTTTAGTAATTTTGCAAACCAGAGATGAAACAGAGGAACCACACATTTGATTTTTTGTGCGGCTTGTGTATTGTGAGGATGGTGTTGCTCCACACCTTTCAGTACACAGGTTTTGTGGCTCACCCTTGGTGGAACACCGTCATGGACTGGAGTTTCTACCTGATGTGTTTCTTCTTCTTCAAGGCCGGCTATTTCAATCGTGGCACATCGGGCGCCACTCTGCCCTACCTGTGGGACCGCACCAAGCGCCTGTTGGTTCCCTATGTCACCTGCGGATTGATAGGCAATGTGCTGTTCTGGTTTTTCATGTGGTTGCTGGAGGGAGAATATTCGCGCAACCCCATACGCTTTCTGTGGATACACACCTATAAGGTGAGTGACTTCTACGGCAACGCGGCCATGTGGTTTCTTTTCTCTTTCTATGTGATGTATATAGCGGTGCATTTCATAGAGAAGGTGAAGTGGCTCCACTGGCTGGTATTGTCTTTCCCGCTGGTCAGCTACTGGCTGTGGACGGAGGGCAATCCCTTGTGGATGAATCTCAACAATGTGTGCATGGGTATATTCTTCTTCTACCTCGGCCATTGGTGGCGCTTGCTTATAGCGCATCTTGGCAGAAGGTGGGAGTTTTCTATATCCACAGTGCTGCTAGCCATGTTTGCAGTCAGCAATGTGTTGTGGCATGGGATGTACTACATGCATTCCAACCTCTTCACGGGCAATCCATGGACAGCCATTATCAACACGGTGTTGGTGGTGTGTGGTCTCAGCGGCTTGCTGCTTTCTGTACGCCTGCCCCGTGTGCCGTTGATTGGATATATCGGCGAGCACTCAATGGTTTACTTTGTGCTCCATTTCCCTGTCTTGTATCTCTACCGCAACATCGCCCTGTATAATCACATCTCTGTGCGTGGCAGTTGGGCCGATGCTGTCATCATGCTGGCCATAGTCTTTGTCTTTTGCACCTTGATAGTACCCTATTTTGAGCGCGTTCCCCTGCTAAGCGGACGATGGCCCCGAAAGCAGACTCCGACAGACCCATTCGCAGCATGAGTGTAGAGTAACACAAAACAAGAAAAGCGCGTAAAAGGCCTGTTTTACGTGCAATTAAGGCTAAAATTTAGAAAATAATCACAAAAAAACATTTTTTTTAGTAAAATATTTGGAAGTAAACGCTGATATTACGATATTTGCATCAGTTTATTGACCAAATAACGAAAACAGTTTAATTAACTTTTTAGTACTAACAATTTAATTTATCAATTATGACAAAAACAGAATTGATCGAAAAGATCGCTGCAGGCGCTGGCATTTCCAAGGCTGCTGCAAAGAAGGCTCTTGACACTACCACTGCTACTATTGCAGGTGCTGTAAAGAAGGGTGACAAGGTTGCTCTCGTTGGTTTTGGTACATTCAGCACCGTAAAGCGTGCAGCACGTACTGGTGTTAACCCCGCTACCGGCGAAAAGATTAAGATTGCCGCAAAGAAGGTGGTTAAGTTTAAGGCTTCTGCCGCTGTGCTGGGCTAATCAGCCGTCAGACAACGACATTAGAAAATAGGTGTTCCCGTGAAGGCAACTTCACGGGGACATTTTTTCTCTGCGCAACGGGTAGTTGTTGCGCAGGGCTTCAAAGTCTGCGGGAGCGGCCTTAAGGCGTGCAGAGTCAGACAACGGATTGTAGAGTGAGAGAGCATCTGTCATTGACCTTTGAGGCAGTGGCGGCGGAGCGGTAAGAGTCATAAACCGGTCCTCATCGCAGATATCAATACCGAAGTGGTGGCACAGGGCTCGCAGTGCCATACGCGTGGCGTTGCTCTTGCCATCGGCAGAGTAGCCGGCGATATGTGGTGTGGCAATGAAAGCCTTTTGCAACAGGTCCAGATTGATGTGCGGTTCGCCTTCCCAGGTGTCTATAATCATTTCGCTTATCAGCCCTTTGTCGTGGGCATGCAGCATGGCGCGCTCGTCCACCACACCGCCACGGGCTGTGTTGATGATGACAGGCGTTTTTCTCAGTCTGCGAAAGAATTCTTCGTCAGCCAGATGAAAGGTGGGAAACTCGCCGTCATAGGTGAGGGGGGTGTGGAAAGTGATGACGTCGCACTGCTCGGCGAGAGTGTTGAGAGTTGACAAGTTGACAGGTTGACAATCTGGTGAGTTGACAAGTTGAGCGAGTGGCGGGTCATTGATGAGTACCTCGCAGCCGATAGGCTCCAGTGCCTGCCTCACTGCCTTGCCCACGTGACCGTAGCCCACGATGCCTACCTTACCTATGCTACCTAGACAGAGGATGGAGTTACGCACATACTGAGCCACCGACGAGGCATTGCAGCCGGGGCAGTTAGTCCACGCTATCTGGGCACGCTGCATGAAAGCGGTGTCGATGTGGTCGTAGCCGATGGTAGCGGTAGCGACAAACCGCACTTTGCTATTTCTCAGCAACGCCTCGTTGCAGAGGGTGCGAGTCCTGATTATCAGGGCGTCAGCCTCTTTCACCTCCGGGCTGTCTTGAAATGCTATGCCAGGCAGGTAGGCAACCTCATCAAACAGCCACTCGGCTGCTTCCTTGATATAGGGAATCTTGTCGTCAATCAGCACTTTCATATCGCAAAAGTAGTAAAAAAGTTCGGAAGTTCGGAAGTCAGAGAGTTCGAAAGGCTAAAAATGTTCAATGTTCAATGTTCAATGTTCGATAAATTTACTATCTTTGTGGCAAAATTAAAACAAATCGTTATGGAATTCACCAATTTATGCCAGCCCATCTTTGAGGCAGCTATCCGCGACTACCATGTCACCGACAATGTTGACACGCCTATCCGTAATCCTTATCCGCAGGGGCAGATAGAGCACGACCTCTACCTCAAGTGCTGGATCGACACAGTGCAGTGGCATTTTGAGGACATCATCCGCGACCCTGCCATCAATCCTGCTGATGCCTTGGTGCTCAAGCGTCGCATTGATAAGAGTAACCAAGATCGCACCGACCTGGTGGAGCGCATTGACAGCTACTTCCTCACTCTCTACCGCGAGGTGACGCCATCTCCTGATGCCACCATCAACACCGAGTCACCGGCATGGGCCATCGACCGCCTGAGCATACTGGCTCTCAAGATTTATCACATGCGCCAGGAGGCGGAGCGTCCCGACGCCACCGCAGAGCATCGCGACAAGTGCTCAGCCAAGCTTGCCGTGCTGCTGGAGCAGCAGCGCGACTTGTCGTCAGCCATCAACCAACTGCTTGCCGACATCGCTGCAGGGCGTAAGTACATGAAGGTTTACAAACAGATGAAGATGTACAACGACACAGACACCAATCCCATTTTGTATGGGAAGAAATAGAGTGAGGGTTTTAAAAGAGGAGAGAAAAAGAAAAGGAGAGAAGTACTGAACTTCTCTCCTTTTTGATTGCGTTATTCGTTTGTCAGGATGCGTCGTATCCAGCGTGGACTGCCAGATGCTTCGCCTCCAATGATGGCGGAGTAGATGGCTACCACGTCGGCGGTGTTGACGCTGCCGTCGCGGTTGACATCGGCTGCCTCACGGGTGAAGCCGCTCTCAGTGCCTTTCTCGATGAAGGTATAGACGGCTACTACGTCGGCAGTGTTTACTTTGTCGTCGCCATTGACATCGGCTGCCTTGTCGCCCTCCTCAGGCCAGTTGAGGCCTTCCACTTCGAGTGTGAGTGCTGTCTCTACGCCTGTTACCTCGCCGGTGTAGAGCGTGGCGTCGATATAGCCTGTGTGTGCGGAGATATGTACGGGCTCGTTCTTCAGTGTTATCTCCTTGCCTGTGAACCATGCGGTGTTGGCCGGCACGGGGTCGGTAGTCCAGAGGCCTACCACTCCATTGGCGGGCACGGGCTTGGTGGCTATCTCGGTAGGTGTAGCTATCACGAGTGTCATTTCTTCGCTGTCATCCTGGGTGGGGTCGCCGATGACGAGCACACAGGGCTCACCGGCAGCGAAGGCTTCCTTCTCGTAGAACTCAATGGTGGTGATGTCGGTCTCCTTGTCGAGTGTCATCTTCTTGATGGCATAGGTGTGGACATCCTCACCGTTGTAGAGGGCGAGGTCGGCGAAGTCATAGGGTACGGCGAAGACATCGATGTTGTTGGTCTTGGCTGTGATGGTGATGGCGTCGATGGCGTTGACATCTACTTCGCAGATGTCCCATGATGACGCTGTGCCTGCTCCTGCGCTCCATCCCACGATGGCGTTGTCCTTATTGGCTGCGTGGAGTGAGTAGCCCGGGTTCTCGCCTTTGCGTGCGATGAGTCCGAGTTCGCCGCCTGTGTAGTTAAACTGATAGAGCACAGGCTGGTCGGTGGTGAGCACTGGTTGCGAGTAGGTGGGGTAGTCGCCGATGTAGAGTCCGGAGCCGAGGTTCTGCACGTAGTAGGTAAGGGTGTAGTCTTCGTCCTCTACAGGAATGAAGTGCCACATGGCGAAGGGGTTGTAGCTGAGGGCCTCGTCTTCGTTGAGCGCCCATACTACGCCTTTATCGCGTCCGTAGTCGGCTACGTACATCAGGGCGCCGTTGGTGTAGAGGTCTTCATTGTCGTTGCGGGTGGTGTCGAGGCTGGCGATGTAGTACCACTTGTCGGGGTCAGGCATATTGATGCTGTTGAGGAAGTCGGTGCGTGCCTGCTTGAGAGTGTTGCAGATAGCATCGAGAGCAGCCTTGTCTATCTTGCCGCTGGTGTCGAAGGCCTTGCCCTCGTTGATGGCGTTGGTGAGGTTGGTGATAGCTTCCTCGGAGCCTATCTGACCAATCTTGTCGCCCACGGTGGCACCCTGCAGATTGCGCTCTGCTGCGGCGATGAGGTTCTTGAGGGTGGTGGTGTCGGCGTAGAGCTCGTCAACGGCCTTGATGGCCTGCTTGAGATTGTCGATGTCTTCCTGTGTGGCGGTGTTGGAACTGATTTTCTCAAGTGCGGGGTCCATGAGGGCCTTGAGTGCGTCGGCGGCAGCTTTTATCTCGTCGGAGTAGAGATACTGCGATGTCTCCTCGTCGAGGGTGGTGGCGTAGATATTAAACTCTGCGAGGTTGAAGTACGGGAATCCGTTGAGCTGACGCGAGGTGGAATTATTTCTGACTACCTCAAAGCGGATATAGTTGGCCGGGAAGGCGGTCTTGAGGGCAGGGGTATAGTACTCGGTGATGCTCTCGGTGGTGGGCAGTGAGGCGAAGTGCTCCACGAGGGTCCATTGGTCGGTGCCGTTCCACTGGCCGGTGGTGTCGGCGGTGGCATAGACATTGACCTCTACGGGGCGGTCGCTCTGTCCGTATCCGCCGCTGCGTCGCATGAAGTAGATCTGGAACTCGGACTGTGGACTGTTGGAGATGTCGGCCTGCAGATAGTGGTAGGTCTGCGGGTCATTGCTGGAGTGGTAAGTGGAGTGCCAGAATGTCTCGGCATTTCCGTCGATGAGGTAGCTTGGGTGCGCTCCCTCTGAGGGGTCGGAGGCGTTGGAGGATATCTGGCAGTCGTCGGGGTCGCCGTCGGTGACGTGAGTGATAAGGGGATGCTCAGTGTCGGGCTTATAGACGAAGAGTTTGCTATAGGTGTCGAAGGCTTCGCCATAAACCTTGGAGAGCTGCTCGGTGAGGCGGTTCTGTGCGCGTACGGCTATGAGGCTGTCAACGAGCGAGTCAGCGGCCTTGCGGACGTACCATGTGGAGCTGGAGCCGATGCCTGAGCTGTTCCATGTGACGAACTTACCGTTCTTGCCGTTGCCGGCACCGTTGCTCTCGGGGTGGTAGTGCTTCTTGGAGAAGGTGTTCCATATCTGCCACTGTCCTGCGCCGATATTGCTGAAGATTTGCTCGTTGGTGAGGGTGGCGGAGGTGGTGATGCCCTGTGAGTTGGAGTCGGTGCCCGGGGCGTTCCAGTAGGTGTCGTTGCTGAAGCTCTGCACGCTGTAGTTGCCGCTGGCGAGCTTCTCGAAGTGGAACACGAAGTCGGGGTCGTTGGGGTTGAAGTCCTTCCACTGTATGTAGGTGGAACCACTGTTGACATAGGCACCCTTCTCTACTTTCTGCTTGTTGAGGAACTCGGTGTAGGCGCTGACTACGAAGTAGTAGCCATCGGTGATGTCGATATAGCTTGCCTCTACCGCTGCTTTTGCAGCCTTGAGGTTGTCGATAAACTGCTGATACTCGGCATCGGTGTGCTCTGTCATGGTGGCAGCGATGGCCTCGTCCATGGCGGTGGTGAAGGCTTGGGCTGTCTCTGTGGGGTAGAAGCCCGGGTCGGAGCCCGCGGGGAACTCGAGGTTGAGACTGCTGTAGTAGTCCACCAAATCGGCGAGCTCGCCGCAGAGGTCTTTCTCGTACATTACGCTATAGACGTCCCAGGGGTTGGTGTCTGTGTAGCCCCACATATATATCTTTTCGGGCTCATAGTAGCCCCAGTTGCACATGTTGACATATTTGTCCTCGCTGCCGCTGACGTAGGAGTAGATAAACACGGTGGAGAGCTCGTCGAAGTTGTGCTGCTCCTTCCATTCCTGAGTAGAGTCGGCGGCGCATGCAAGCATAAAGTTGTAGGCGCTGTCGGGGGTGCTGACCAGTCGGGTGTCGTTCCATCCTGAGGGGCCTGTGCCGCGCAGTCCGTTCTTGCCGAAATATTTGTCTGCCACGATGTTGCGCAGAAAATAGGTGGGTTCGCCTGTGCGGATATCGGCAGGGCCTTCTTCCACGGTGAACACACAGTCTTCGGTAAATGGAGTCTGCAGCTGTGCTCCGGCGATGAATCGGTAGCCGTTGCCGGCATTGTCGGAGATGCCTTGAATGGCGATAGTGTCGCCTGCCTTAATCTCATTGTAGGCTTTGCGTTGGCCGAGATTGTAGCGTGCGCTGACTGTTGACCATTGACCGCACACTATCAAGGCGGCCAGGAAAAAGAATAGAAATTTTTTCATGATTATTGGGTTTTATGGTTACTTTGTGTCTTTGTGACTATTTAATGGGGAAATGGTCGGTGCGGAACGGCACCACGGGCAGCCCGTAGTTATTCTTGAGGTTGCCCACCTGGAAAGGCTTGTAGCAGTAGCGCACAGCCACGGGCTCCTTCACCTGTGCGGCCTGCACCGTGACGCGATTGCCACTGGGGCCGGCGTGGGCGGTGTAGAACACGCTGTCGGGACCGCAAATCTCAAAGCCCTCTACATTGTAGTTGCGGTTGAAGCCCTCCTCTGCGTCGTTGAAGGTGATGATGGCTTTGCCGTCCTTTATCTCCATAGAGCGGAAGGTGGGGCTCTTGCAGGAGATGCCTTCCATGCCGTAGGTCTGGCTGAGCGCCCAGAAGCATAGCCGCTCGCCTACCTCGCGCTTCATGCAGGGGTGTATCTGCCAGTGCTCATAGTCTTTTACCAGGTCGTTGGTGCACACCATTCCCATATTGGGCAGCATGGTTTGTGCCTTGAGTTGTTGCTCACGCATGGCGGCGGCTGCCAACGGTGGCTTGGCCCACCACCAGTCGAAGGGGCATATCTCCACATAGTAGAAGGGCAGGTCGCCCATTGCCCAGCGCTGGCGCCACTCCCTGACCATATTGGTCATGCGGCGGGCGTAGTCTTCGCACTCTCCCGACACATTGGCTTCTCCCTGATACCAAAGGAAGCCTTTGATGCCGTAGCCCACAAAGGGATGAATCATGCCATTGTAGAACACCAGCGACAAGCCGCGGTTGACATTATATAGATTGTCCTCTTTCTTTAACTGGGCGATATGTGGTGCGGCTGCCGCCATCTCTTTGTCGAGATTGACGTCGGGGTATGTCTGCAGCAGCTCACGCGGTGTCCATCCCTCCACCCGTGTGGCTCCCAGCGAACTGTTGATGAGGCCTACGGGGCAGTCGAGGCTCTCCTGCAGCATTGTGCCGAAGAAGTAGGCGGCGGCGCAGAAGTTGCGTGCGGTGGCGGGTGTGCAGTCCTCCCATTTCACCGTGATGGTGTCGGTAGGCTCCACCTGTGGCATAGAGGGCACCGTCACAAAGTGCACCTTGCCCTTGTATCTGCCGGCAGCGACGATGGCCTCGTTGCTTCCCTCGGTGGGACAGGCGTCGAAGCCTTTGAGCGGCATCTCCATATTGCTCTGGCCGGAGGCGAACCACACCTCGCCGATGAGCACGTCGCGGAGCACGGCTTTGTCCTTGCCGCTACGGATGGTCACGGTCTGTGGCTCGTAAGTGGCGGCAGGTGTCTGCACCGTGGTCTTCCATTTGCCTTGCTTGTCGGCAACGGCCTTGGCCTTGGCGCCCCACGAGGTGGCGATGCTTACCTTGGCGTCAGGCGTTGTCCAGCCCCAGAAGTTGACTTTCTGTTGCTGCTGCAGCACCATGCCGTCGCCAAACAACGGCGCCGTCTTGAGCTGGGCTGATGCTGCGAGCCATGCTGCAGCGCAAATCAATGATATGAAAATCTTCCTCATCATTCTTCAATTATTCAATTCTTCAAGATTTTCCCATCCTTGATGTAGATGCCCTTTGCCGGTTTGCCCTTTATCTTGCGGCCCTGCAAGTCGTAAGTAGCATTGCTTTGTGACTTTGTGACTGTGCGACTTTGCGACTCTATTCCCGTCAGATCTCCCGAATAGTGGAATTCGTAGGGAGTCTTGATGAGCTTTATCTCGTTGATAGACAGGGCGAGGGCACTGTTGAGGTTGAAGATGAAGCCCAGCGACACTTCTTTCTCCGTGTCGAGGAAGAACTCCAGCTCCATATCGTTGAGGTATCCGTAGGCGAGAGTGTTGGCGAGGTCGTCGTTGCCTGCCAGGGTGTCAGCCTCGGTCACCACGATGTAGCTGCCCGTGGGCGAGTTGGCCTTGGTGCCCGGCACCACCTCTAAGCGGTAGAGTCCTGCGGGCAGGGTGACGGTCTGGTAGGTCTTCTGGTTGCTCAGCGTAGCTGCGAAGCCATGGTCACCCGTGATGCATGCCAGCTCGTAGCCGAAGTAAGAGTCAACGTATGCGCCGGTGACGGTCTTGCCCTCCTGGGTGGTGTTCTCCAACTTCCATCCAGAGGTGGCGGTGCCTGTCTCCAGCTGGTAGTAGCGCGACACATAGTCGGTGGTGTTGACGCGCTTGTCGGTGTATAGGAAGGGCGCCTTGTAATTGGTGAGGTAGTTGGCGGTCACGTCCTGGTCTTTCTGCAGTGGCGAGAAGTCGAGCGTAAACACTCCCAGTGAGCTGCTCCAGGCATCGCCGTCGGGGCCGAAGCCGCTGCGGGTGCCGAGGAAGTCGGCGCCGGTGGCACTGTTGACGTTGCCGGTGCTCTGGTTGAAGTCGTAATATACCATGAGGTTCATGTTGGCCATCTCCTCCTCCACATTGGCGATGGGTTGGTTGCAGGTCTGCTGTATCTCAGTCGTGGTGAGGGCTTTGCGCCAGAACCTGAACTCATCAATCATGCCGCGGAAGGGTGCAGCGTCGCTGCCCAGCACCATATTGCCGGTCCAGGCGGGGGTCTTGATTGCCAGACGCCCCGAGGGCTGTGCAAACTTCTCTCCGTCGCGGTAGAATGTCACACTGCCGGTGCGGTAAACGATGGCGTAGTGATGCCACTCGCCAGCCACCACAAACAGGTCACCCGAGGCTACGCTCTTGCCGTTGAGTGTAATGGTGGTAGAGCCGCTCTCGTTGGTGCTGATGTTGAGACTGCCATCCTCGGTGCTCATGTTGAGCGCTCCGTTGGCTGTGTAGGGATACATCCACCAGTCGATGGTAAACATGTTGGTGTCTTCGCTGACGGGGCTCTTAAAGCTGACTTTCTCGCCGGAGCCGGCGAAGTTGAGTCCGTTCTCAGAGTCGGCGTTGCACACGGCCAGCACACGGTGCTTGGTCACGGTGCCGGTGCCCACGTTGTTGCTGGTGGTGAGGGTTATGTCGTAGTAGCCTGGATACTCGGTCTTGTAGGTGAAGTTTTGTCCGCTGATGCCGATGTTGTGGCGGCTGTTGGTGAAGTTCCACTGCCATGTGTCGGGGCTGTACTTGGTCTTGTCGAGCAGCGTTATGTCCTCGCCCACGATGACGGTGGCGGGCAGTATGTCGAAGTCAACGGCGGGTGTGGTGTTGGTTACGCCCACATACTTGGTCACGCTGGAGGTGCCTGCACTGTTGGTGGCTTTCAGCGTCACGGCGTGGCGACCTGTCTCGGTGTAGGTCACATTGGCGTTGGCTCCAGTGAAGCTCTTGCTGGCAGCGTCTTCAATAACCCACTCGTAGGTGCAGCCTGAGCCTATGGTGCGGTTGATGAGGCTCACCTTGTCGCCGGCGGGAGCGTTGTTCTGTCCTATCTCAAAATCAGCCTTGGGAGCGGGGGCGTTGACGACCGTCAGCTCTTTCTCCACATTACACTCTACGCCTTCTACGTTGCTTGTCTTGAGGGCGATGGTGTATGTGCCGGGCTTGTCATAGACGAAGGTGGGGTTGCTCACTGTCGTCTGCTCCATATTGGCGCCGGTGGCGGTCCATTCTATGGCTGCTGTGTTGGCCGAGAGGTTGGAATGCGCCTCCACGCCCTGTCCGCAATATACGGTGTCGGCAGAGAGGGCAAAGTCGGCTGTAGGCTCGTTGCTGTCCTTGGTGAGGAATGTGTTGTCAACGAGTATCTTGTAGTTCTCGGCCCTGCTCAGGTCAGCGTTGTTGTCAGCTATCTGCTCTATCAGTTCCTCGCCGTCCTCACCGTCGGTGGTGTCCATGCTCAGGTAGGTCATGAGGTTGGGTATAGTGGCGGGGTTGGCTATGTGCATCCTCATGTTGTTGGCTATCTCGCGCTGTGTGCGGCAGGTGTTCCAGATGCGCAGCTCGTCTATCTTGCCGTTGAAGCGATAGTGAGCATCGCCTATCCTGAAGTTGCCGAAGGCGCTGAGGCCTGAATATACGTTGGAGGTGATGGAGCCCGTCTTGACGGAGTTGACGTAGAGGGTCATCACGTTGTTGTTGATGGTGATGGCTATGTGTGTCCACTGGTTAGCCTTGAGGGTGTTGTCGGCTGTGGTGATGCGGTTGGCGTCCACGTTCCATCCCGTGTAGATGTTGCCGGCGTAGGTGGTGTGGAAGAGGAATGTGCTCCAGTCCTGACCCATCTGCTGGTTGTAGGATGTGAGGTTGTAGGGATATATCCAAAACTCAATGGTGGCCTGCTGCGATGCCTGCGTCACGGCGTTGGGCACAAGCACACTGCTGTTGCGCAGCTCCAGCACCTTGTTGTCGGTGTAGTCAGGATGGGGAGCGTCCACCTTCACCTTGTTGCTCTGTGCCGACTCTACGCTGTTGCCCTTCACCTCATACACAGCCACTACGCTGAAGCTGCCCTCTGCGTTGCCGTCCAGGGCATAGGTCAGCTGGTCGGCGCCCACGGTGCCAACCTTGCGCGTGCCATTGTATATATTGTAGCCCGTGAGCTGGAGATACGACTTCTGCGGAGCCTCCCATTGCAGCTGTCCTGCGTTGATCTCAAGGTTGATGGGCTTGTAGGCCTGCTCGCCGGGCACGATGACACTTATCATCGTCGTCTTGCCGCGGTTGAGGATGGCCACCGTGTCAATCTTAAACGGTATCTCCACTCCGTCGCGGTCAAACTCGTAGTCTATGATGGAGGCCTTGTAGATATTGCCCGTACCCTTGGCGCTGTATTTGGTGTTGGTGTAGAAGAAGTATTTCAGCGGCTTGGTGCGGTCGAATGATTGCGTGAGGTCGGTCAGGTCGTAGCCCAGTTCCATCGGCTCGTAGTGGTAGCCGTCTGCCCAGCGGCCCAACATCGGTATCTCGTTGCTGCCCGACTTGGTGGAGCCCGTGTAGTTAAAGTGTGCGAAGCCCGTGCTCTCCTCCGGCTTGGTGGCGGTGGTGTCTTGCGCTATGCCTGCACCCAGCAGTATCTCGGGGCGGTGGCTGAAGTCCATGGTCACCTTGATGGTGCGCAGCGGGCGGTAGTTCTTGCGTGGATGATAGAAAGCGGCATCCCATGGGTCGCCGCTGAGGCCCACGCAGTAGGTGTATTCGTAGGGGCAGTATATCATGCCCTGGCTGGCCCATCCCTGGCCCCACGAGTTGGCGATGATCCAAGCGCCTGTCTCGCCCTTGTCCTTCTCGCCTATTACGCCGTTGCCGTCGAGGTCAAACTCTACGCGGTCGTCATAGCCGCACACCGTCAGCGCATGGTTGTACTGCGGTCCCCAGGTGGTGACATAGTTGATGCCTACCACACCGGCCTCCTGATTGGCAGGGGTGTTGGGGAACTTGGTGTACTCAGGTCCTGCGGCCACGCCAATCACAAACACGCCGCCCGTCTGGAAGTCCTCGTCGCCGCAGTGATTCCACAGCCAGTCCTTGGCCAGCTCAAAGCCCTCCTCGGTGTCGAGAGGATAAGGGAACTTACCCATGGCGCGGGAGCGGTTAAACATGGCGCTGTACCACTTGTCGTAGCCCTGCATCCAGCCCACATCCTTCTCCTCAGTGTCCTGAAGGCCGAAATACTTCGAATAGGTGCGGCCGCCATAGACGGTGACGCTCGGTATGCCGTTTTTCTCTGCCATCGTCTGCTCCGGACAGATGTTGCTGCACGTCAGCCATGTGAAGTGGCTCGGAAACTGGTAGTCCTCATTGTGCTTCGCATCGCGGTTGTTCAGAGTGTTTATCTCGTAGCACAGCATATACGCCACGTTGGCGCACGAGCCGCACGAGCCGCCGCTCTGGTTGAAGATGGGCGGGAAAAAGTTTGTCGCCTGATTGTTGACATGGTCGGGGCGCTCGGCGCGGTTAGACTTCGACTTTGCGCCTTTGACTCTTGACCCTTGACTCTTGACTAAAGAATAGTCCGGCTTGAGGTTTTGGAAGAAGTTGTACAGGGCCGTATCCCCGATCTGCTCCTTCTTCAGTCCTTGCGCTTGTGCGCTCGCGTGCGCGAAAATGAATAATGTTGCGGCGATGGCAACGATAAGAGAAATCTTTTTCATGACAATTTTGTACTGGTTTTTAATAAATGTGGTACAAAGTTACGATTTTTCTCCCACACCACCAAATTTGGTGCCTGAAAACCGTTTTTTCAGCCGTCTCTTGAATAATCATGCATTATTTAAGCCATTAAGCTAAATTCCGTTTTCGTTAAGAAAACGCATAACGGTTTGGCTTTTTACAACTATTTTGTTGTATCTTCTTGGGAGTGGGTGTGGACACGCCCCCCCCGTTGATTTTGCCCACAAAGTTACGAAACTTTTTTCACTCCCACCATATTTATATATATAAAACGTTACCACCCCCTAACATGACACATAAATCATCGAAGAATCCAAAAATCCAAAAATCTTGGATTATTTGGAAAGGGGGATATAGTCATCTTCTATAGCTCTCTTATAGCGAATTATTTATATATATATACAAAGTATATATATATAAATAATTTTATTCAAAAAGTAAACGCTGATAATCAGCGCGTTACGCGAAACGATATAGTGGGGAAAATATTAGCATCCAGAAAAAATCATCCAAGATTTTTGGATTTTGGATGCTCTCAAAGGGAAAAACAAAACGCCCACTCTCGTTTTCTGAAACCCTGCTCTTAGAAAATCTTAACCCACTCTGAGAAAAAACAAACCCACTCTCGCGCACCTAAGAGTGGGATTAAATTTCACGAGAGTGGCTTTAGAAAA
>JAGCTG010000154.1 GCA_017963785.1 Bacteroidaceae bacterium
GTTGAGATTAAGCATTTTAGGATTACCTTGTGTAGCCGGCATTACGCCCATTGGAGACCATGTAACGCGTGTGGCATAGAGCAACGACGGTATATGCCAGTCATCGGAGATGGTCTTGGTGGAGGTGTTAATGCTCGCACCTGTACCATTGAATAGCCCGGCCTCGTAGCCCCACCACTTGCCGATATTGCCGTGCACCATTGCGCCGAGGTCAAAGCCTGTTCCGATTTTCGGGGTAACAGCGTTGAGTGTGTAGGGCATAATAGTTGTGGCCGTAAGAGAGCTGGGCAAGTTAGGCATCAGTGTCTCGCCGAGGGTGGTGAGGTACGCGTGGCTGAAAGGAGTCTTAAATTTGCCAACCTTTACGCCGAAACCTCTGGTCGGCCTCACGTCAAACCATGCCTGCTGCAGCAATTCGCCGCCTGATTTGGAGGCGTTAACCGAAAGGTTGTAGGTCACCATGCTATATGCCTTGCCTGTGAAGCCGAGCACTGCATAAGGGATGCTGAAACCGGAGTTGGCCACGTTATCTTGATTATACGCCTTGTCGAGCCCCTCGTCATCGTAATAGTTGTAGTTGGCGGTGGTCTGCAGCATGAGATAGGGCTTGAAGGAGAAGTTGCCGTCTTTGCTCTCTATCTGAAACATGCGGTCTGCGCCAATTGTTACTACGCCGTTGTCGGAGTCGAAGTCCTGTGACTGTGCAGTGGCTACGATTGAAGTCATTGCTACCGCAGTTGCAATAAACAGTGCTTTCATTTTAACGGAATTATTGTGTTATTATTTTGTCGTTTTTATTGTTTTTGTCTATGTCTTATAGTGATTCAAGGAATTTGATGAGTGCCTGGCGGTCTGCCTTGTCCATTTTGCGGAAGAAATTCTTGCTGGCCTCGCCTTCACCACCGTGCCAGAGAATGGCTTCAGTGAAATTACGGGCACGGCCGTCATGTAGAAAGTATGTATGTCCATTTACTTTCTTTTGCAGCCCTATGCCCCATAGCGGGGTAGTTCGCCATTCGTTGCCTCTTGCCAGTCCGCTGACATAGTTATCATTAAGGCCAACGCCCATTATCTCAGAACCCATGTCGTGGAGCAGATAGTCGGAGTAGGGATGGATGGTCTGGCTGCCTAGCCAGGGAAGCTCGGTGCCATTGAGCAGGGTAGCCCCGCGGCGACGGGTGTGGAGGGTGCTGACGTGGCAGAGGTGACACTTGGCATTGTAGAAAGCCTGCTCGCCCTTGCTTACAGCATCGCGTTCAGTCATTGTGATGCGCGTGCCGTCAGACTTGGTCAGCGTAACTTGGGCTGTCTTGCTGCCGAGACGGCGCGCCGGCACCGCAAGTGTGTGCAGATAAAGGTCAACGCACTCCATGTCCTCGGTGGAGACATCAAGCTTGTCGTAGGTGAGCCCCATCATGGAGCCCTCCACCATTTGGTGCTGGCCTTCGCATATCTCTTCGGGGTAACGCGAGTTAGTGGCTCCCATGTCGGAGGAGAAGCCCAGTTCCACGGTAAGGTCAAGGTGCTGTGCCTTGTTGCCAGAGAGGCCGACCCCTTTCACACCACGTTCGGTGATATAGTTGCATCGCCCGGAGATGCCGTACTCGGGATAGCTTTTCTTAGCCAAAGCCTCTATCTCATTACGGTCAAGCGCCATCATTTGACCCATGCCAACGTGGCGCAGCGGTATGCGCACTGTGCAGAAGAGGTCTTCTGGCTTTATCTCCACAGAGTCCTTCTTTATATTATCCCACATCTTCTTGTACCATGCCACTACAGTATAGTTGGGCTTGGCAAGCTCATATTCCTCTCCATCGGGGAAGTGACCTTTCTCATAGTCCCACCTCACTTGCAATTTGCCCTCAGCGGTGACGCCATAGATTGTCTGGTCGTGGAGCACGCGGCCATAACCCTGGAAAAACACTCCGTTTTTCCTTGCAACATACACCAACATTGCCGACATGCCATTGGTGCCGGAGCCATAAACTGGCGTGCCGTCAGGATCCTCGCCGATACGGTTCCACACGCCAGGACTGGTACGCCCGGCATTCATGTGGCAGCTACCGCAAGAGTATCCGGCATAGACGGGACCGTAGCTTTCGGTCACATTGTCGTAGAGACGGTCGCCAGTCTGGAAACGGGTGGCATTGGTTCCACTCAGCCACTCTGCTTCAGTGTCAAAAGCTTTTGAAGAGTTGTTAAATAGGGTAGCGGTGCCTGCCGACAGGGCGTAGTTCTCCAGTTCGGCGGCGTGGGTTTCCATAAAGGATTCCACCCCCTCCGTGTCATCTGAGCATCCCGTGCAGAGGATGATGCTGAGTGCTATAATCAGAACATAATGCATGTAGATGTTGAATTTCCCAAATTCCAATACTACAATGTTGAAGGGGGAAGCACTCGCTTCCCACCTTCACATTGATAACTAACACTTAACTATTATTTTACTTTACTGTACGTGGTTTGCCGTTTTTAAAGAGTAGATACTCTAGGGTATGGTATCCGCGCAGGGCCTGAGCTGCCTCTATAGCCTTGGCCTGAGCGGTGCTGTTGTCTGGGTCATCTTCGTCTGGCTCTTCATACTCTCCAGTCCACTCCATCTCGTTCCATTTCTGCGACTTGAGCAGGTTGGCGATGCCTACGGCGTCGAGTGGCCACGAGTCCATATTTGGGTCAAGGCCCAACTCAGCAACAGGGCCGAAGAGGAAAGCCTCTGAAGATTCCCACGGCTTACGCGCTGCCATCCATGCATTGCATGCTGCCTCAAAGGTAGCATTAGAGGGCGACTTCTCGAATGCGTTAACTGCGGTCTGTAGAGCACGATTCTTCTCTACAAGACTTTTATAGGTAGGCATAACCACTACATCAACAAACTGCTCGACAACAGCCTGTGCGTCAGCCTCACTCATCTTGCGCTCTTCTATCAGTGCTTCAAGGTTTTCCAGACTTTTGGTGAGGGCAGCACATGCATCCATGGCGGCAATGGCCTGGGTGGAGCCGATATTGTTACGGAATGGGTTGGGAATGTTGTATATAGCATTGTGGGTAGCTACGATGTTGTCCCAAATAGCGGCAGTGTGGGCGGCCAGTTCGCTGTTGGCCATGCCCTTGGTGTAGATTGAGTTTGCGGCTGCCTTTTGTTTGTCAGAGTCAGTGAGGGGCACATTGTTGTCAATGTCTATACACACACCGAGGAAGGCATTGGCTATGGAGAGGATGTTGTTCATGTAGTCCTCGCGAGAATGGAAGGAGTACCATGACTCAACAGCGTAGAGCGCCTTGGTGCGCTGTCCGTTGTTCCAGTAGCCCACGGGCTCGCCTATCTTCTGGGTGCCAACCTCGCTGGCTATGTCGATGGAGCCTTCTATTATCTCTTCCACGCACTCAATGGCGGTGCTGTAGCCGGTGATGCTCCGGTCATGGTTTTTGAAACCATCGGCATATTCGTTGGCCCATTTGTTGTAGAGTTCCTTAGAGTCGTTGGCCAGCAGGCGGGCTACGTTGACAGCGTAGTTGCCCCAAGCCGCTGCATTTTCAGAAGTATAGTCTAGGTTCTGAGCCTCGTCTTCTGTAATATCCTTACTACTATTATTGTCGCTATCGGAGCAGGAGTTGAAGGTGAGTCCCATCACTGCTAGACTCATCAAAAAGAATGTCTTTTTCATATCTTTAATCGTTAAATTATTAAATCATTAAATCATTAAATCGTCTAATCGTTAAATTGTCTAATTGTCAAATCAGACTATTTTTTCCAGAACCATCCAGCCCAGGCTACACCGATGGCAAACTCGTTCTCGTTGTTGTATTTGCCTCCGCCAATGCGGCGGTTGGTGTAATCGGCCTTCACCACAAGGTTAGGCAGTACCCTCCAATTGGCTCCCACTATCCACATGCTTGTCTTGAGGCGCTCCTCGGCAGTGTTCATACCGCTCACACTCTGCTGCGGGTTGTAGTATTCATATCGCACGAAAGGTATAATCTCAGGCACGCGCTTGTCGTTGGCAATACCCCGTGTGTTAACCCCTAGCTCAGCTCCCCATGCTATGGCGCGGTGGGCAATAGGCACAACGCTGGAGTAGGGTTGACTCTTATATTTGTGGTTGTTGGCTGCGCTGATAGCCTCTGAATTGGCAAGGCTGCCCCACAGTACATTGGCGCGGCCTTCCAGCCAACGGTTCTTGTATTGGCCGTCAATATTGTAAATGCGTAATGGAGCACGCCTGACATTGGCGTAGGTGCTGAAGTTATGTTTCTTCTCGGCGTTATCAATAGTATTTGCGCAGTAATAGAAGGCTGCCCCGATCCGTAGTCCATTCACGCCTCTCCAGTCCACTCTTGCCACATAGGCAGGACTTGTGAAGTTGTCCTCTTCAAACACACCTTGCTTGCCGCCGGCCACCCAGTTGTTGCGGTTGAACCCTTGGGCGTTCAGTCCTGTTGCCACCTGTAGCTGATAGTCGAAGGTAGCGAGTTTTCTGCCTATTGTGCCAAAGAACTCAAGTCCTGTCTCGTGCCAGGTATTTGGGATAATGGTTGTCTCGCCCTCGGGGCGCACGGTGCCAAAGAAATTGATGGGCTCATGGTGAGCATTATTTTGCCCAACAGGCAACACAAAGTGACCTGCTCTGATATTGAAGGCGCGGTTGATGAGGCGTGTGATGTGAAATTGTTCCAGAGCCACCTCGCCGCCTTTCTCCACCTCCGTTTCATACTCGTCGTTCTCCTTGTTCTCCAGTTCATAGGCAGTGCCAGTGCCGCCACTCTCAAACTCAATCTCAGCGCCGAGAACCCATTTGCTGTTAAACTTATAGTCGCCAGCCACCACAAAACGCGGAATGCTGATAGTGTTGCGGTGTTCTTTAGGATTGCCCTCGGGATGGCCGTAGAAGCGGTTGGTGCCGTAATTCTTGAATGCGGCTACCATTTCGCCGTAGCCTCCCACACGCAGTTTGTTCCAGCCGCCGTATTGCAGGCTGTCCTGACTCTGCTGGGCCATGGCACCTGCTGTCAATAGCAGGGCGATGGCGAGAGTGATGGTTCTTAGTCTGTCTTTGCTCATAATTAGCGTTAATCTGTTTTCCCGCTGCAAAATTACAGCTATATCCCTAGCCCTGCAATACTTAAAAATAGCCAAAAAAAGTAGTCGGTTGAGTATTTCACTCTGACCGACTACTCTCTTTTTGTGCGTCTATACCTATTCACTGAGACTGCCTACTTATTTTCGGGTAGTGTCGCAGTGACAGTGTTCGGGACAGTTGTCGCAGTTTCCGCAACTGCATCCGCTCCGCTTGCTCTTTGCCTGTTTCCACACATGCCTTACTATTATAAAGGCAGTAGCAGCAATGATAAGATATACGATTATTTCCTGTAACATAATATTCACATATCTTAAATTTCACATAAACATTCTGCCCATTTGGAATACCAACATCGACATCAGCCAGGCGAGTCCCGTGGTATATGCGGCAGTGAAGAGCGCCCATCGCCACCGTCCCGATTCGTGACGGATAGTGATACATGCTGGAATGCAGGGCATATAGAGCAACACGAAAATGAGGAATGTCAGAGCTGGCAGTTGCGTCATGCCGCTGGTGCGAATGTCGCCGTGGTAGAGCACAGCCATTGTGCTGGCTACAATCTCTTTGGCGCCCACGCCGGTGATGAGGGCGACGCCTTCCTTCCACTGGAGTCCGCATGGGGCGATGACAGGCTCTACCATCTTACCCATCTGTCCGATGTAGCTCTGTTCCATCTGTTGCTCGTCACTGAGCTCGTCGTGGTGGGGGAAGTAGCTCAATGCCCATACAGCAATGCTGGCTATCAAGATGGTGGTACCCATCTTCTTGAGATACATCTTGCCCTTCTCCCAAGTGTGGCGCACCACGCTCTTCGCAGAGGGAGTGCGGTAAGGCGGCAGCTCCATCACAAACGGGCTGCTCTCACCCTTCACTACAAAGCGACTGAACAGCTTGGCCATCAGTATGCTCATCACGATGCCGAGCAGATACAGGCCAAACAGCACCAATGCAGCGTGATTGGGGAAGAA
>JAGCTG010000155.1 GCA_017963785.1 Bacteroidaceae bacterium
GCTGCACCTATAAGCGAAGGAATGACGGTTACCGATGAGCCGGGCATATACTTGGCAGGGCGCTTTGGAGTAAGAATCGAAAATGTACTGCTATGTGTGCCCGATAAGGAGACGGAGTTTGGCTGCTTTGTGGGTTTTGAGCCACTAACTCTTTGTCCAATAGACCTGCGTCCTGTGGAGTGGTCGATGCTATCTGTAGAGGAGATAGATTGGCTCAACGATTACCACGCGATGGTAGCGGCAGAGCTACTGCCTTTGCTTGATGACGAAGCTGACCGCGCATGGTTGCTGCAAGCTACAAAAAAGATAACAGACAAATAAAATAGTTGTAATATGGCTTTGATTAAGACTATCCAGGGCAAGAGCCCCAAGTTTGGCAAGAATTGCTACCTTTCAGAAAACGCCAGTGTGATTGGCGAAGTGGAAATGGGCGATGACTGCAGTGTATGGTTTAATGCTGTGGTGCGCGGCGATGTAAACTATATCAAGATAGGCAGTCGCGTAAATATTCAAGATGGATCCTGCTTGCATACATTGTATAAGAAAGCTGCCATAGAGATAGGCGACGATGTTACGATAGGTCATAATGTCACGGTGCATGGTGCTAAGATTGGCAACGGAGCACTCATTGGTATGGGAGCTACGCTACTTGATGATTGTCATATTGGCGACGGTGCGATAGTCGCTGCAGGATCCTTGGTGCTGAAGAACACTGAGATTGGGCCTGGTGAGCTATGGGCTGGAGTGCCTGCTAAGTTCATTAAGCGCGTTGACCCTGAGCAGGCTAAGGAGTTGAATATTGGCATTGCGGGCCATTATCTTATGTATACCAAATGGTTTACTGACGAAAATCCGGAGACTCTTATCAACCCCCGCACCGAATAGACCTACTTTTTTGCAAGGATATGAAATATGCCGAGGTCATTTTACCTGTGCCGGTAGGCGGGTATTTCACCTATGCTGTGCCAACAGCAGAGAGCGACAGCATCAGGGTGGGCTGCAGAGTTGTTGTGCCTTTTGGGCGCAACAAACTGCATACAGGCATAGTGCGTTCCTTGCATAATGAAGCTAATGCAGAGGGCTTTGAGATAAAAGAGATAGTGGAGGCTATTGATGCCGAGCCTATTGTAGGTGAGAGGGAACTACACCTTTGGGAATGGATGGCTGACTATTATATGTGTACTCCTGGCGATGTTATGAAGGCAGCACTGCCGAGTGGTATGAAGTTGGCCAGCGAGACGCAGATACGGCTGATGGACGACTTTGATGACTGGAGCAGTCTCACTAAGACAGAGAGTGCCATAATGGAGAAACTTTGTTATGGCAAGCATAAGACTGTCGCCGATTTGCAGAAAGCCACAGGCTCCATCAATGCTATGCGTGCAGTTCGCTCTCTGATACAAAGAGGAGCGTTGCAAGTGAGCGAGACTCTTGTTGACTCCTTCAAGCCCAAGAAGGAGGTGCATGTGAGGTTGTCAGATAAATTTCTCGATGAAACGGCACTAAATGAGCTATTCAACAGCTTGCAGAAGACTCCACGTCGCTATAGTCTTGTCTTGAAACTGGTAGAACTGTCAGCGATGGACTCAGCTATCAAGCTTTGTAATCCGCAACTGATGGAGGAGGTCAGTCGCACCCGTCTTTTGAAAGAGGCCAATGTGTCATCAGCCGTGCTGAATGCGCTTAAAGCAAAGGGAGTGGTGGAATTGTATGACTATGAGGTGGGACGACTGCGTAGCGTTGGCGGCAGTGTGATGGAACAGCTGCCTTTGTCAGAGGCACAACAGAGGGCTTTTGACTGTATCCACGAAGAGTGGCGTAAGAAGCGCGTGTGTCTGCTCCATGGCGTGACCTCCAGTGGCAAGACCGAGATATATATCCGCCTGATAAAGCAGATGTTAGCTATGGGCAAGCAGGTGCTCTATCTGCTACCCGAGATAGCACTTACCACTCAGATAACTCAGCGTTTGCAGCGTATCTTTGGCGACGATATGGGTGTTTATCACTCCAAGTTTCCTGATGCCGAAAGGGTGGAGATCTGGCAGAAGCAGATGGGGGTGCATCCTTTCAAACTGATTGTCGGAGTGCGCTCGGCCCTTTTCCTTCCCCAGCAAAATGTGGGACTCATTATCGTAGACGAGGAGCATGAGACCAGCTACAAACAGCAAGATCCGGCGCCGCGCTATAATGCAAGAGATGCGGCAGTGATGCTGGCGCATATACATGATGCTAAAGTGCTGCTTGGCACGGCGACTCCTAGCCTGGAGACCTACAACAATGCCTCTATAGGTAAATATGGCTATGTGCGTCTCGACAGGCGTTATGGTGACATGCTTCTGCCCGATATTGAGGTAGTGGATGTGCAGGACCTGCTGCGACGCAAGATGATGAGACTGCCTTTCTCTCCCCGCTTGGAAGAAGAGATGAGGCAAGCGCTGAACAATGGCGAGCAGGTTATTCTTTTCCAAAACAGGCGCGGCTATGCGCCAGTGGTAGAGTGCGAAGCTTGTGGATGGGTGCCTACATGCGAATACTGTGATGTAAGTCTTACTTATCATCACGAGGACAATAAGTTGCATTGTCATTATTGTGGCAACTCTTTCCCTTTGCCCACAAGGTGTCCTAACTGCGGTGGAGTCAATCTGCGCTCTTTTGGTTTTGGCACAGAGAAAATAGAGGAGGAGGTAAGCAAACGCTTTCCTGATGTGCGCACGGCTCGTCTAGACCTCGACACTACGCGTTCGCGCGGTTCCTACCGTAAGATTATCGATGGATTTTCAGAAGGGCGAACCGATGTGCTTATTGGCACCCAGATGATAAGCAAGGGATTGGATTTTGGTAATGTACGCGTAGTGGGCATATTGGATGCAGACACAATGCTCAACAGGCCTGATTTCCGTTGCCATGAGCGAGCCTTCCAGATGATGTCGCAAGTTGCTGGCAGGGCTGGCAGGCGCGATAAGCGAGGTCTTGTGATATTGCAGACACGGAGAGCCGACAGTAAGATTATCGGACAAGTGGTAAAGGGAGATTTCCATACCATGTACCAGGAGCAATTAAGGGAGCGTAAGCAATTCTACTACCCACCTTATTATAAACTTATATATGTATGGATAAAGCATCGCGACGAGAGTCTGGCAAGAGAGGCGGCTCATCTTATGACTCAGGAGATGCTTAAAGTTTTCGGAGGCGGAGTGCTAGGTCCCGACAAGCCTGCTGTGGCGCGTGTGCAGATGCAGCATATAAGGAAGGTCGCACTCAAGGTGGCCCCCCAGTTGTCGACATCGGAGGTGCGTTCTAGGTTGAGGGCTGCAGCAGATAAAGTCTTGTCAGTGGCCAGGCTGCGTTCAGTCTCTATTTTCTTTGATGTTGACCCACAGTAAGATAAAATACAATCCCCGAATGCAACGGCTTTCGGGGATTGTTGTATATGTGCTGTAGTCTTGGAATTAGAAGAAGTAGCCTACATGAAATTGGAAGGAGTTGCTCTTGAGTGAGGACTTCTGATTGCCAGTGTATTTTGCGAACTTTGAGAGGGCGATATTGTATGTCACGCCAGCCTCGATGTGTTTGAGCAGTTTGACACCTGCACCGACATTCCAGGTAAGGATAGAGTTCTTTACTTTGTATTCAACTTCTCTAATTTCCTTTAATTTACCACTGCCGACGTTAAATCCAAACTGTGGACCGGTGGCAATATATGCTGCAGCGAGGGAAGAGAAACCAAATTGATAGCGGAGATTGATAGGAATCTCAATGGTATTTAGCTTGTTATTCTTTTCTCCTTCTCCGTTGTCTATGTTAATATTGCGCTGCGAAAACAGTACAGACGCATCAGCGCCTATTCCCACGAGTGGTACAGCGAATTCAACCTTAGGGCCTACAAACCATCCGCAGCGATTTCCGGATCTGAGGTAGTGCGTGGGATTCTTAAAATCAGCCTTGCCGACATTCATACCGGCTACGATTCCGAAGTCCAATTGCGCATTGACATGCTGAGTGCCGAACCCAATAAGGGCAACAAGCACCACGAGAAATGTTTTTTTCATGTTATTATTGTTTTTTCAGGGTTTTATACGACTGCAAAAATAGTTATTTTTTAGAGAATGTCAAGTTTTAAAGAGATTTTTATATTTATTATTATCGATTTATCATTTTTTTTACGGCATCTTCTATTTTAAAGAGATTTTATGTGTTTTTTCTACCAAAATTCGGCAAATTAAACTATTTTCGCGTTGTAATTGATAGTGATATGCAGAAACAAGTAATTCGCGACAAACAGTCTTTGGCCCAGGTAGAAGAGCAGCAGCAGGTGCTTAAACCGTTGCTGCAGGCAGAGGTGCGCTTGTTGCGAATGTCGCAACAGGAGTTTGAACAGGATGTACGCGCCCAGCTTGACACCAATCCTGCGCTAGAGGAAGATGACTCAGATGTTGCTGATGTAGTGGCAACAGAAGAGGACGGTCTGCTGGATGGCACTTCTGACGGACTGGATGTGGCTGATAGGAGCGAATACTCCAAGGAAGACTATGACAACGAGCGAATCAACGACTATTCCCCCGATGATATCCCCACCTATTATGATCCCGACCGCACTCGCGAGCGAGTGATAGCAGATCAAACTTCTTTCTATGAAAGTTTGAAGGAACAGGCAGCCAGTTGCGACCTCACCCCCAAGCAGGAGCGCATTATGGACTATCTGATTGGGTCGCTTGATGAGGATGGCTTCTTGCGCAAGTCGCTTCGTGTTCTCTGCGATGAAATGGAGATTTATGATGGGGTGGAAGCTACGCTGCAAGAGGTGGACGAGGTGGTGAAAACACTCCAGACTTTTGAGCCTGTAGGTGTTGGTGCCAAGGATTTACAAGAAAGCCTTATCATTCAGTTGAATAATCTAGATGCTGACAATCCTGTGCGCGACAAAGCGATAGAGATTCTCACACGCGGCTTTGACGACTATAAGAATAAGCGCTACAATAAACTTTGTGAACGTTTCAAGATTGACCGCGAAACTTTGGACCGTGTGTATAGCCTAGTGCGGCATCTCAATCCGAGACCCGGCGGCTCGATGGCATCTACTGATAGCGGCGCGTTGCCTGTGTCGCCCGACTTTTATGTGGAAGAGGCAGACGGAGGTTTCAATATTAGCCTTTGTCATGGCCACATACCCAAAGTTAAGGTCAGTTCTGTGTATACCGACTTCGTCTCGGCTGGCTCAGGCGCCACCTCTTTTGAGCAGGAGTCTGTGCGTCGCCAAGTGAGTGAAGCCCGACTGTATGTGGCGGCTGTGAGGCAGCGCCAGCGCACGATGCTTGAGACTATGCGTGCCATTGTCCATCTTCAGCCTGATTATTTCCGCGAGGGTGACCGCTCACTGTTGCGCCCGATGACACAGAAAGATGTTGCCGATATCATACATCGCGATCCGAGCACAGTGTCGGGTGTGGTTTCTAACAAATATGCCGAGACTCCTTTCGGACTTGTGGCGCTGGCAAGTCTGTTTACCCAGAGCTTTGTCAATCAGCAGGGCGAGGAGGTGATGCGCGAGGCTGTTCGCATCAAGATGCGCGAGTTGATAGACACGGAAGATCCTGCTCACCCCATTACCGACGATGAGTTGGCTGAGCAGCTGGGCATAGCTCGCCGCACAGTGGCAAAATATAGAAAACAGATGCATATTCCTGTAGCACGCTTGCGACGATGATGACCAACAAACAGATTCTCGTTTTGGCGAAGATGTTTACGTTGCTCTTTGCGCCTCACTATTTCCCGTTGTTATGCCTGTTGGTATTGATGGGATTCAGCTACATGCGCATATTCCCTATTAACTACAAGATTTTTCTGCTCATAATAGTCTATCTTTTCACTATTGCCATTCCGCTATTGCTGATATATTTGTATCGTAAGTTTATGGGCATAACGCGTCATCAGATAAGCCAGCGCGAGCAGCGCACTATGCCCTACGTAATAAGTATTATGTGCTATTATTTGTGCTATCAAGTGCTCACGTCACTCATAGTGCCTCATTTTGTGGTGAGCGTGGTGCTGGCCTCACTTTTTGTGCAGATGGCATGTGCCTTAGTAAACTGCTGGTATAAGGTCAGCACCCATTCCGCTGCTGCTGGCGCGGTCAATGGTGCGTTGGTAGCGTTTTCCTTTATCTTTAAATTCAATCCGATGTGGTGGCTCTGCATCACGCTTATAATAGCGGGCTGCGTAGGTAGCAGCCGACTCCTATTGCGTCGTCATACACTGGCGGAAGTTAATACCGGACTACTCTTGGGCTACTGCGTGGGCCTTTTTACAATACTGTTCTTCTGATGCAATTAACTAAAAAACTATAAATTCATATTATGCAACCTATCGTTAGTATTATCATGGGCAGCACTTCAGATCTGCCTGTAATGGAGAAAGCTGCCAAATTTCTCGATGAAATGGGCATTTATTTCGAGATGAATGCACTCTCAGCCCATCGCACCCCAGCTGAGGTGGAGGCTTTTGCGCGTGAGGCCAAGGGGCGCGGCATCAAAGTGATAATAGCTGGTGCCGG
Organism: Bacteroidaceae bacterium; assembly: GCA_017963785.1. Taxonomy (GTDB): domain Bacteria; phylum Bacteroidota; class Bacteroidia; order Bacteroidales; family Bacteroidaceae; genus UBA6382. The sequence continues at coordinate 6,551 of JAGCTG010000155.1, forward strand.
CATGGCTGCAGCGTTGCCCGGAGTGTTGGCTGCCAGCACCACGGTGCCTGTCATAGGGGTGCCGATAAAGGGTATGCTTGACGGTCTCGACGCCTTGCTTTCCATCGTGCAGATGCCTCCTGGCGTTCCCGTAGCCACTGTGGGTGTCAACGGCGCTCTCAATGCAGCTATACTCGCAGCAGAGATGCTGGCTCTTGCAGATACGCAGGTGGCTGAGCGTGTATCTGCATATAAGGCAGGCCTTAAGGACAAGATAGTCAAGGCCAACAAGGAACTGGCAGAGGTCAAGTATGAGTTCAAGACGAATTAGCAGCGTGGTTAGGGTAGGCTCGCTGACTATCGGCGGCGACAACCCTATTCGCGTGCAGTCGATGACCACGGTCAGCACCAATGACGTGGAGGGCTGCGTGGAGCAAGCCAAGCGTATCATTGATGCCGGTGGCAAGATGGTGCGTTTCACTACGCAGGGCACTCGCGAGGCGCATGCCATGCAGCAGATATCCGAGCGCCTGAAGGCTGACGGCTACGGACAGCCTTTGGTGGCTGATGTGCATTTCAATTCCAATGTGGCTGATGTGGCTGCTTGCTATTGCGAGAAGGTGCGCATCAATCCTGGTAATTATATCGACCCGGCCCGCACCTTTAAGCATATCGAATACACCGATGAAGAGTACGCTGCTGAGTTGCGACGCCTCGATGAGCGACTGGTTACCTTTATAAATATATGTAAGCAGCACGGCACCGCTGTGCGTGTCGGTGTAAACCACGGCTCGCTGTCCGACCGCATCATGTCGCGCTATGGCGATACACCTGAGGGCATCGTGGAGAGCTGCATGGAGTTTCTGCGTATCTTCAAGCGCGAGGCCTTTGACAATGTGGTCATCAGTATCAAGGCCAGCAACACTGTTGTGATGGTGCGCAGCGTGCGCCTGCTGGTAAGTGCTATGGACGTCGAGGACATGCACTATCCGCTTCATCTCGGAGTTACCGAGGCTGGCGAGGGAGAGGACGGGCGTATCAAGAGTGCCGTGGGCATCGGAGCCTTGCTTACAGAGGGCATTGGTGATACTATCCGCGTGTCGCTCTCCGAGGAGCCGGAATGCGAGATTCCCGTGGCTTGCAAACTGGTGGACCTTATCCCTGACTGTACTCAGTTGCGTAGCGAGGCTGAGGCCAGCATCAAGGATGCCACAATCACTCTCCGCGTGGAAGCTCCCGATTGGGAAACTATGCAACTGAAGGCTGCCATGGCTGTGGGCGCTCTGCTCATCGACGGCAAGGCCACCAAACTCACGATTATCAATCCTCAATTCGCGAGTCATGATTTGTCGGCGTTGGCTGATAATATCCTTCAGGCTGCGCGCGTCAAGTTCACCAAGACGGAGTATATCTCCTGCCCTGGCTGTGGGCGCACGCTCTACAATCTGCAGCAGACCATCCGTCGCATCAAGGAGGCCACAGCTCACATACGCCCCATGAAGATTGCTATCATGGGCTGCATTGTCAATGGCCCGGGCGAGATGGCGGATGCCGACTATGGCTATGTGGGGGCGGCGCGTGGAAAGGTCAGTCTCTATCGCGGCAAGCAATGCGTGGAGATGAATATTCCCGAAGAGGAGGCCGTACAAAAACTGCTCGCCCTCATTGCTGCGGACGACGCCAATCAATAAAGAAAGGGCAGATTTCCTGCCCTTTTAATCCTTTGTTTTCAGGTTTTTCTTATTCCTCCTCCTCGTCAAACAGCTCGTCTGTTTCTGCGGGGATGGCTTCAGTGTCGTTGGGCTCGTCCCAAGTGGCTGATTTGCAGAGTGCCCAACCACCTGTGATGTTGGGAATGCGGGCATAGCTCTGACCTTTGGCATGACCCTCCAGCTCCAGGTCTTGCTCACTGTCGAATGCATCGGCAATATTGCCGTCGGGGTCAATCAGTTCGATCACGGCGGGTTTTTTGTTTGGGATGCGAGCCTTCAGAAACTCGGCATTCACTGTCATGATAGCGCCAGGGGCAATCAGAGTGTCGGGAAACTTGTAGATTGTCTTGTCCACGCCGTCTCCATCCATCTTCACGAGTTTGTAGCCCTGCATGTTCACGGCCTCATTGGAGGCGTTGGCCACTTCCACCCATTCCAGGTCGTCTTGGTCCTTGCCGCAGATTTCGTTGAGCACCACGGCACTGGTTTGTTTCTGTTGGCATGCGGCTGCCATCAGCAGCAGCGGCACAGCATAGAGTAGTCTTTTCATATTCTTATATGTTTTATCCGTTTGCGAAGTTACGCAGATTATTTTGAAATTTGCCCAAAAGAGTAAGTTTTTTTGCGCATTGTTGTGGATTCATGTCTTTCTATTCTTGCGGAGCGAGCTGATAGATGATGGAGCGTCCGCTTCTAATTTCAGTGACATGGCCCTCTTTGACTAGGCGCTTGAAAGTTTTTCTGGCGATATAGTCACTGCTTCCCGTTTCGTGGCAATAGGTTTGTACGGTAACATTGCCGTCGCGCTGGCACAATTTCTTTACCACGTCGAGCGACGAATTTATGGAATAGATAGGAGTTTTTCTCAGGCTTTCGCTGGCTAACTCGAAGTCGGTGGCTTTCAGCAAATCACGCAGGCGGGGGCAGGGGGTGAACTGCAGGCGACGCACTTGTGCGTTTTTCATTTGCCATTTGCCGTCCTCATCCTGCACAGCTTTGGCTTTGACTTTGAGGGAAAAGGTGCCCAGCTCCGGCACTTCCACCGAATGGCCCATTTGCAAAAAGTAGAGCATTGCTTCGGCCACTCCTGCTAAAGTCCCCATGGCATTGGGGCGGCCAATCTGGCTGTTAGTAAGCAGATAATCCAGAAACGCTCCTGCATCTATGCGTGAATAGTGCATTGCTTCGGGATAAAATTTGTCTGTGTCTTGTAAGGTTCCCGATACCTTCCTTAGTTTGCATTTTATTGCCATAATAGTGTGTTTTTATTCGATTATTTTATTTTTGGAGTCGTTGAAATTTCGTAAAACCTTGATTTGCCGTTATAAAACTTCGACAAAGTTACAAAAAAATATGAGAAGAGCGAAATGTTGTGGGCATCAAAATTAAAAATCATGGGCATTATTTTTGATTTTAATGGGCATTGCGTTTCTGCGCGGTCGGCTTTTTTCTTCACGAGAGCGACTTTTTTCTGCGCGCGGTCGGCTTTTTTCAGCGTGCGGTCGGACTTTCTCTGCGTGAGAACGCTCTTTTGTTTCATGAGAACGGTGATTTCTTGCGCGGCCACGGCTCAAAGGTAGATACTGCCGTATATTGGCGAAATTTGCGGTGAAAACGTTTGTATAAGTTTTTTTTTGTGCATTTTTCTTGGCGGGAATGAAATAACTTCATAATTTCGCTGCAAAACTATGTGAGTTATGAAAAAAATATTAGTTTTTTCATTTTGTGTGTTGGCGCTGTCGCTTACTGCGAGCGGTCAGAGGAAAAAGGTTGATCCGAGCAAACCGACTGCGCAGGAGCAGAAAATCGTGGCTGAGATCCGCCAGCGATATGCGGATATCAAGAATATGATTAGGCTGATGGGCGAGGGGCCGGAGTGGATGTACTCCGATGGCGATGAAGACAGTCCGGGCGGTTGGCCACCCGACTATTTCCACGTGAAGATAGTGCAAAACCTGCCTGCCACCGGTTATCACGAGGAAAACGTGAGGATATATTACGAAGAGGAGGAGATACCAGAGGAAATCTACCCGCCTCTGCGCATGGCGTTCGCTTCGAGCAAGTATAACTTTGCGGCGCGGCAGTACTACGAGGAATACCTCTACGACAAAAAGGGTAACCTTATATTTATATTCGCGCAGGAGCCAGATCTGGATACGGGGATGTGGCGGCAGATGCGCTTCTATATGCAGGGCACCAAGGTGGTGCATACTATTGTGAGGGAGTGTCCTCTCACCGACGACTTAGAGGTGCGCGACCTCAGCCAGGATCCGGCCAGCGAGGTGTATTCCGGCAGCGGCCTGCCCACGGGCTATATTGAGAGCGTGGATACCTATGTCCGAAAGGCGAAAAAGATAGAAAAGATGTTTAAGGCTATCGATGAGGGTAGAACTTTGTAAAATGATATAAGGATGAATAGTTTCAAATTCCAATTACTACATTTCAAATACGCCTTCGTGCTGCTGGGGCTGATGCTGCTCGCCAGCTGCAACGATGGTAAGTATGAGATACGCGGCAATCAGGTCTATTACACCTGGTGGACTTTCAGTTTCGGCCATCAGGACTCACTGTTGATAGGGGCTGACGCCGATTCGTTCGAAGAGCTTGAGGATTGGCTTGGCAGAGACAAAAATTACGTGTGGTATGAGGCACGCCTGGTGGAAGGCTGCGACCCGCAGACAGTGAAAGCGATAAAGAAAGGTCTTATCCGCGACAAGAAGGACTATTATTTTGAGGGTGCCCCACTGCATGTGAAGGATATGGAGACCTTCGAGATAGTGGAATTCAATGAATACTGCCTTTGGGCCAAGGATAGCAAATGTGGATACTATGACAGCACTCA
>JAGCTG010000156.1 GCA_017963785.1 Bacteroidaceae bacterium
ACCCTGGCCAATCTAACGAGAGAAAAGATAGAATACCTCTTGCAGATGGCCACCGAGTTTGAGCGTTGTCCCAATCGCCGACTGCTTGAGGGCAAGGTCGTCGCCACCCTCTTCTTTGAGCCTTCCACTCGCACCCGCCTTAGCTTTGAGACTGCCGCCAACCGTCTCGGCGCTCGCGTCATAGGCTTTGCCGACCCCAAGATAACCAGCGGAACCAAGGGCGAAAGCCTCAAAGACACCATCAAGATGGTCAGTAACTATGCCGACGTCATCATCATGCGCCACTATCTCGAGGGAGCAGCCCGCTACGCCAGCGAGGTTACCAATGTGCCCATCATCAATGCCGGTGATGGTAGTAACCAGCACCCCTCACAGACCATGCTCGACATGTACTCCATCTTCAAGACACAAGGCACTCTCGACAACCTACACATTCACCTCGTGGGAGACCTCAAGTACGGCCGCACAGTCCACTCACTGCTCATGGCCATGCGCCACTTCAACCCCACCTTTCATTTCATCGCACCCAAGGAGCTTGAGATGCCCGAGGACTACAAGATATACTGCCACCAACACGACTTACGCTTCACCGAAGGCACCGACCTCAACGAAGACGTGATAAGCACAGCTGATATCCTTTATATGACTCGCGTGCAGAAAGAACGATTCACCGACCTCATGGAATATGAGCGCGTCAAAGACGCCTACATCCTCGGCGCCGACATGCTCACTAAGGCCAAAGACAATATGAAGATACTTCACCCTCTGCCACGCATCAACGAGATAAAAGCCGACGTTGACGACAATCCACATGCCTACTACTTCCAGCAGGCTCAGAACGGACTCTACGCACGCGAAGCACTCATCTGCGACGTACTCAACTACACTCTCGACGACATCACTAACGACCAAACAATCATCTCATGAACAATCGCAAACTTCTCGTGTCTGCCATCGAAAATGGCACCGTCATCGACCATATACCCTGCGACCGCACCAATGACGTGGTCACATTGCTGAAGCTCCACCTGCTCACCTCCACCGTCATGATAGGCATCAATCTCAACAGCGAGAAAGTGGGCAAGAAATCCATCATTAAGGTAGCCGACCGCTACTTTACCGATGAAGAGCTCAACCAACTGTCCGTCATAGCTCCCGATGTCACCCTCTGCATCATACGCAACTACGAAGTGGTGGAGAAAAAGCGCGTTGAAATGCCCGAAGAACTATGCAACATCGTCAAGTGCGCCAACCCCAAGTGCATCACCAACAACGAACCCATGCACACCATCTTCCATGTCATCGACAAGCACCAAGGCATCATGAAGTGCCACTACTGCGAGAAAGAGCAGCGCATCGAAGACGCCAAATTGAAATAAGCCATAAATAATAATTATAAATTGCAAAATAACATCATGATCCGCGACAAAGAAATCTTCAACATCATCGAGGCCGAACACCAGCGCCAGCTCAAAGGCGTAGAACTCATCGCCTCCGAAAACTTCGTAAGTGACCAGGTAATGGAAGCCATGGGCTCCTGCCTCACCAACAAGTATGCCGAGGGCTACCCCGGCAAACGCTACTACGGCGGCTGCGTCAACGTTGACCAAAGCGAGACCATCGCCATCGAACGCATCAAGAGAATCTTCGATGCAGAGTACGCCAACGTTCAGCCTCACTCCGGTGCACAGGCCAATGCTGCCGTGTTCTTTGCAGTGCTTAAACCCGGCGACACCTTCATGGGACTCAATCTCGACCATGGCGGCCATCTCAGCCACGGCTCCAAAGTCAACACCTCTGGCATCCTCTACAACCCCGTGGGCTACAACCTTAACCGCGAGACAGGACGCGTAGATTACGACGAGATGGAGCAACTAGCACTCCAACACAAACCCAAACTCATCGTCGGCGGTGGCTCTGCATATAGCCGCGAGTGGGACTACGCACGCATGCGCCAGATAGCCGATAAGGTGGGAGCCATATTCATGGTTGACATGGCACACCCCGCAGGCCTCATCGCTGCCGGACTCCTTGACAACCCCGTCAAGTACGCACATATCGTCACCTCCACCACCCACAAGACACTGCGCGGACCGCGCGGAGGTATCATCCTTATGGGCAAAGACTTCGAAAATCCTTGGGGACTCACTACGCCCAAGGGCGCTGTCAAGATGATGAGCCAGATACTCAACAGTGCTGTCTTTCCGGGCATACAGGGCGGACCGCTCGAGCACGTCATCGCAGCAAAAGCCGTAGCTTTCGGTGAAATTCTCCAGCCCGAGTTTAAGGAATACGCCAAGCAAGTGAAGCGCAACGCCGCAGTCCTCGCCGACGAACTCGTCAAGCGCGGCTTCGGAGTAGTAAGCGGAGGCACCGACAACCACTCAATGCTCATCGACCTCAGGCCCAAATATCCTGAGCTCACCGGCAAGGTAGCTGAAAACGCACTCGTGGCAGCCGATATCACCGTCAACAAGAACATGGTGCCCTTCGACAGCCGCAGCGCATTCCAGACCTCAGGCATACGCCTCGGCACACCCGCCATCACCACACGTGGAGCCAAGGAGGACCTCATGCTCCAGATTGCTGCATGGATAGAAGAAGTGCTCAACGACCCCGAAAACGAACAAGTTATAGCTAAAGTACGCGGCGAAGTCAACGCCACAATGAAAAACTACCCGCTCTTTGCTTATTAAAGAATTATTTCCTATGCTCAGCGAGGAGCAAGTGGCGCAGTTCGCCATGCTCGATGGGCTCTACCGCGAATGGAACAGCAAAATAAATGTCATTTCGCGCAAGGACATCGACAACCTATACCTGCACCACGTGCTCCACTCGCTGAGCATCGGTAAATACATCCATTTCACCCCCGGCACCACTATCCTCGATGTCGGCACAGGTGGAGGCTTTCCAGGCATACCACTCGCCATTCTCTTCCCCGAGTGCCACTTCTACCTCATCGACAGCATCGGCAAGAAGATACGCGTAGCCACCGAGGTAGCCACTGCCCTCGGCCTCGCCAATGTCACCTGCACCCACCGCAATGCCAAGGAAGAGCGAAACCGCTACGACTACGTCGTCAGCCGTGCCGTCATGACAGCCTCCGAACTGCTCCAACTCGTGCAGAAAAACATCAGCCGCACCCAACACAACGCCATACCCAACGGACTCATCTGCCTTAAGGGCGGCGACCTTACCGACGAACTCGCCCACTTGCACCGCTGGTACGAGATCACACCTATCACCGACTACTTTACCCACCCATACTTCGAAACAAAGAAAATCCTTTATATCCCATGCTAAACATCAAATGTTTTGTGGTCAACATGGTAGAAGAAAACTGCTATGTCGTCAGCGATGAAACCAAAGAAGCCGTCATCATCGACGACGGCGCATGTATACGTGGCGAACATCAAGCAATAGATGAATATATACGGCGAGAAGGACTGACACTCAAGCATGTACTCAACACTCACGCCCACTTTGACCACACCATGGGCAACGCTCATCTCTATGCCACCTATGGCCTCAAGCCCCAGATGCATGCCAACGATGCAGAGCTCTACACCAACCTCTCCCTTCAGGTGCAGAGCATGCTCGGCTATCGCCTTAAAGTCGATGTCGCACCCCTCGGCACCATGCTCAAAGAAGGCGACACCATCGCCTTTGGCAACCACCATTTCAAAGTAATCGAGACACCGGGCCACACCCCAGGCGGCATCTGCTTCTATTGCAAGGAAGAAGGAGCCCTTTTCTCTGGCGACAACCTCTTCGAGCAGTCCATTGGCCGCACCGACTTCCCCGGTGGCAACGCACTCCACCTCATCAGCAGCCTCCGCGATAAAGTCATGACTCTCTCCGACACCACCAGAGTATATCCCGGCCATGGTAACTCCACCACCATCGAGCGCGAGCGCCGCTATAACCCCTACCTAGGCTAATCCTCAATGGTCAATGGTAAACGGTCAATTGTCAATAGTCAATAGTCAATGGTCAATAACAATATCGCCCTCATAAGTCGCAACACGCTCATGCTGCTCAGCTTTAGGCAGATGCTCGAGGAAGTCATGCCTTTCGCTGACTTCCATATATTCAGCACCACCGAGCAGATGAATCAGCAACAGGGCGCAACCCACTACTACCACTACTTCGTCAGCGTGACCGAATACCTCGCTCACCCCGACTTCTATAGCCAGCGCACCCACCAGACCATTATTCTAATCGACAACGAAGCCCCCCAAACAAGTCTTCCCCCTGTAGAGGGACAGGAGGGAGGCCATCAACACTCAATAAATATGCTTTCCTCCCGAGAAGAGATTCTGCGCCAACTACTACAGATGCAGCAGAGAGGACATCGCCATTTTAGTAACTATCCAAATGAGGTGACACAACAGATTCGGCAGGCCGTAGAGAGAGACAAACAGGTGCTCACTCGTCGAGAGATTGAGGTACTTAGGCTACTTGCCAAGGGCATGATTAACAAAGAGATAGCCGACCAACTTAATATCTCCGTCAATACTGCCATCACGCACCGCAAACACATAATGCAGAAACTCCGTTCGCAGTCGCTCTCAAAACTCACCATCTATGCCGTGCAACACGGCTATGTGCAGCCCGAAGAAATAAAGTAAATCCCTCCTCGTTTAATATGGAAGTTTATAGGTCGTCATTCCCTTGTCCTGCTGATTAACGACAAAGGCTATACTGTCTCGACCCTTCTCAAGCTTCCCCGCATATCCTCGCAACGGACACGACAGATAGATGGTGCGCGTAAACGCTTCCATATCGTCGTTTTGATCGTGATACAACCGTATCGTCAGGGTGTTATATTCGGTACCAGCACTACCACTCACGCTCTCAATCCCCTCATCCATATACGCCACTATATGGGCCTTATCCTTGCCCTGCACAAGCATGCTAGCATTGATATAGTCACCGCCCCTCCATATACTCTGTATGGTGCATGGGTCGTTCTTCACCACGCCATCGGCGAGCTGCTCCATCGTTATGGGTTCTGGCGCAAACGCCATGGTATAGCTATACAGGGTGGCTGTTGCATCCGCAATGGTATATACACAAATAGCGCGGTAGAGGCTGTCCTGCGTCAACTCCTTGGAATTTGAACTTTGAAATTTGAAACTTGAGCCCTCATACTTGATGCCATTGTCAAGTGTCATACTGACGATGTCGCCGGCGGCATTGGTGGCAAGGTCAGCAAAGTCGGTGCGGTATGGGGGCACCCACGACTCGTCGTCAGAACACGATGCTACAAATAGCGCAGCTATCAATGCAAACAATATGTATCGCCTAATTGTCATAGTTCAATAGCCTTATAATAATTGTAGAGGGGGTTGGCATACATGAGGAGTATCTGACGGCAGAGATAATAGCGGTCAGGGTTAGGCAACTCAACGAGGGCTATGCGCTCGTTAATATAGCGCTCAAAGGCAGTCTTGTCGTTATTGCTATAGTAGCCGCGCTCGCCCCAAGCTGTGTTGTCCTCGAGCATGTCGGCGGCAATGTAGTTATTGGGATAGAGTTTGTAGTTTTTGTGTATCTCTACGTTTATTTTGTCGCGCAGCATTAGGAAAGTGTCGTTGTTTGGTGTGTCGGCATTGAGTGTGCCGAGCCACTGGTTGAGACAAGGTGCTGCCTTGTAGTGTATCTCGCCCTTCCATCCAAAGATGCCGGTCTGCATATTGATGAGGTCGTCGTCGGGTGCTTTCTGATGGTCAGGGTTGTCGCGCTTCTGCTGCATCTCCTTGGCTTTGAGATAGTCGCAGGGGTCATACTCATAGGATATGGCCGTGGGCACGAGGTTGAGTTGCTGCAGTCTCTCAATAAGTGTACCTTCCCCGCCCATGCCAAACATCTTGATGACGCTACGCTGGGTGATGTCGTTGGAGTCCTTCGCCCTACCCTGCCGCTGAGCTATCCAGATGTTTTCTTTCTTCTCTTGTATGGCATAGTGCATATAGCTGCTTATCTGGATGCTGGAGGCGAGCTGCTGACGGATGGTAAGACCTCGGTGCACAATGAATGATTTGTTGATGCGCACAAGTGTCTCTATCCAAGGATAGATGAGCAGATTGTCACCGATAGCTATCTCAGTGGTAGTACTAAAGCCGTTGTCGAGCAACAGTATGCTGAGGAAGGCACTGTCAAGCACTATGTCGCGGTGGTTGCTGATGAAGGTGTAGTTGCCTGTCTTGTCAACGGCGCTGCTATCCATAGTTAGTCCACTACTCTTAGTGGCGACGAGTTGCTTGAGAAAGGGGTAGCAGAACGCTTTCTGAAACTCAAGGGGTGTCTTGCAACTGCGTGCCTGTGCGGCAAAATCGTCGATGGTCATCTGGGGGAAAACCACGCTTATCACTTCGCAGAAGTGCGGGTCGGCGAGCAGCTGCTCTACGGCCGCAGGCAATTCGTCGGCCGTGAAGGGGCGGATGTCGTCAAATAGTTTGGTGTTCATGATTATTAGGGGTCTAAAGTCGAGAGTCGTGTGTCAAGATTCAATATTTAAAGTGTCTTCAATGATATCGGCTATTACTTCGCCAGGCTCCCGGCCGGCGGCGCGTATCTGCTGGGGTATGAAGCTGGTGGCAGTCATACCGGGAGTTGTGTTGACCTCAAGCATATTGATGGTCTCCTTGCCGCGCGGACCAGTGAGAATATAGTCGATGCGTATGATGCCACGGCATCCGAGGATATCGTAGATGGCTGAGGTGAGTTTGCTGACACGCTCCGCAGTTGAGGAGTCAATGCGAGCGGGAGTTATCTCATCGACCTTGCCGTTGTATTTGGCATCGTAGTCGAAGAACTCCTGACTAGTAACTACCTCTGTGATAGGAAAGACATGGCTGGCCTTGCGTGTCTTGTAGCAGCCACATGTTATCTCTGTGCCATCGAGGAATGACTCGACCATGACATCGTTGTCCTCAGCAAAGGCTACCTCGAGGGCGGGGCGCAGCTGTTCCTTGGTCTTAACCTTGGTGACACCATAGCTGCTACCGTCGTCTGAGGGCTTGACGAAGCACGGGAGCCCTACCCTTTCGATAATCTCGTCATCGGTGATGGCATGCTCCTGCCCGCGACGTATGAGAAGGCTCTCTGCCACGGTCACGCCAAAGGAGCGCAAATAGTTATTGAGGGCAAACTTATTGAATGTCAATGCCTCTATCAGCACTCCGCTAGTGGAGTAAGGCATGCGTATGAGGTCGAAGTAGCCCTGCAGGATACCATTCTCACCGGGTGTGCCGTGGATGGTGATGTAGGCGAAGTCGGGTACTATCTTAGTGTCGCCACATTGGAAGGAGAAGTCATTGCGATCTACGGTAGTGCTACTGCCGTCAGGTAGCAGTGCCTCCCATACAAGGCCTTTCATCTCCACGATGTAGCAGTCGTAGATGTCTTTGTCAATGAAGGAGTATATGCCTTGTGCACTGCGCAGTGACACGTCATGCTCGGAGCTGTCGCCACCACATATTATTGCTATTATTTTTTTCATCTTATTATTTTTTGTCATGAGTCGTGATTCATAAATTTCTTTCTTCCCATAGGTTGATGAGCTGCTGGAAGTCGGGTGCCCAGAGAGAGTCGAAGTGCATCGGTTGTCGCGTAGTGGGATGCTCGAAGCCGAGGGTCTTGGCATGGAGCGCCTGACGCGGACAGATCTCGAAGCATCGACGCACAAACTGGGTGTAGCTGCTGTCTCGTGTGCCGCGCAGTATCTGGTCACCGCCATAGCGCTCGTCGCAGAACAGCGGGTGGCCGATATGCTGCATGTGGGCACGTATCTGATGGGTACGGCCTGTCTCAAGCCTGCACTCCACGAGGGTGACGTAGTTGTAGCGCCTCAGCACCCTCCAATGGGTGACGGCACTCTTGCCCATTTCAGACTGGGGGTCGAAGACTGCCATCTTGAGCCTGTCTCTGGGATCGCGGCCGATGTTGCCTTCTATGCGGCCCTCCATATCGTCGAAGTCGCCCCACACCAGAGCGTGGTAGAGGCGCGAGGTTGTCTTGTTGAAGAACTGTACACCGAGCCTTGTCTTGGCCAGGGGTGTCTTGGCTATCACGAGCAGTCCGCTGGTGTCTTTGTCAATGCGGTGGACAAGCCCCACCTCGGGGTCGTTGGCATCAAAGGCGGGATTGTCCTTGAGGTGCCACGCAATGGCATTGACCAGTGTGCCAGTGTAGTTGCCGCATCCGGGGTGCACCACCAGGCCGGCTGGTTTGTTGACCACCATGAGGTCGTCATCCTCATACACCACGTCGAGAGGTATATCCTCGGGCTCTATGGTTGTCTCATAGCGCGGACGGTAGAGCATCACACTCACCACGTCTAGAGGCTTGACCTTGTAGTTGCTCTTGACGGGCTTGCCGTTGACGTGGATGAAACCAGCGTCGGCAGCTTTCTGTATGCGGTTGCGCGATATATCCTGTAAGTGGTCGAAAAGAAACTTATCAACTCGCAGCAGGCTCTGCCCCTTGTCGGCCACTACGCGGAAATGCTCGTATAGGGCATCTTCTTCTAATATAGAATTATCATCAATTATCATTTACCTATCTTCCCCCTAGAGGGGGATAAGAGGGGGTCTCTAAAATATTTCCAATATGTCGCCATAGACGGAGCCGATAGTGTCACTGTAGGCGTCAAACTCCAGCTCATCCATCATATAGTGGCCGTCGCCGACCACAAGGGTGATTGGCTCATTGATGTCGATGCGTGTACCCACCGACACATTGCAGCCCTTATACTTCACTGAATATACCCAGTCTCTCTCACCCTCGATATACTCCGGCTCGCCAAGAGTGAAGCCCATGGAGCGCAACTTGGCCATCGCCTCGCGGTAAGACATATTGTCGGCCACATCAGGCAACACCAGCGTGGGGGCATGGTCGGAGTTGACGGTCAGGCCAATGGTGCGGCCTATCTTAACATAGTTGCCGGCATGCACGCTCTGGTCACAAATAACACCGGGAGGAATGTTGCGGTTATATATAGAGTCGCGCACCTCACCATAGAGCTCCAGCGCGTCGAGACGCTCGTAAGCCTGCCTCACCGTGAGCCCCTTTAGGTCGGGCACTGCCACTTCCTTGCCGTGACGGGTGTAAAGGATGCTCGCCCAATAAGCCGCCGTGATAAACACGGCCACCACAGCTATCATGGCAAGCACGTTTTTCCACAGCGGGTATTTCTTGTTCTTTTTGTCTTTG
>JAGCTG010000157.1 GCA_017963785.1 Bacteroidaceae bacterium
CACGACAAGCAGCTCGATGCTGCCATCCAGGTGCTACACGACACGGCAAGGTATCAAAAAATACTGAAGTAAATAACAAAGTCGCAAAGCAATTCGCTTTGCGACTTTATTGTTCTACTGTTTACAGCTTTTTTAGAAGTTATCGCTTCGCTCGGAAGTTATCGCGCTGACGCGCTCGACGATAGTCAAATGATTTGATTGAGGCTGGAGTATTGTCTTTAACTCCTCGCTTGCATAGCAAGCGTTAACTCCTTGCCCGCTTGCGGGCATTAACTTCTTTAACTTCTTAATAAGCCATTAAGCTAAATCTCACTGTGATTTCGGTTTTTCTTTCGTCCAGGCCTAATCCCGTATGGGATGATGGTGCGGATGAATGCTTTTACTGCGAGCTTGCTTGCAAGGAAAAGCATACAACTGCGGCATCAGAGACAAAGTCTCGGCCTGAACGAAAGGGTTTTTATGGTTTTTGTTTAATAATTGTCGAGGGGCAAGAGTCAATGTTCAATCCTCAATGTTCAATGTTCAATTGTCAATGCTCAATCTTCTATCAGGTTCTGCCCCGTCATCTCCTTGGGCTGGGGAATACCCATGATGTGGAGGATGCTTGGAGCCACGTCAGCCAAGATACCGTCCTTCACCTTGGCGTTTTTGTTCTCCGTGATGTAGATAAACGGCACAGGGTTGAGCGAGTGAGCCGTGTTGGGCGTTCCGTCCTCGTTGATGGCGTGGTCGGCATTGCCGTGGTCGGCGATGATGATAGTCTCGTAGCCAGTCTCATTGGCAGCAGCCACCACATCGTGCACACACGCATCCACAGCCACCACGGCCTTCTCTATGGCCTCATACACACCCGTGTGGCCCACCATGTCGCCGTTGGCGAAGTTCACCACGATGAAGTCATACACATTCTTCTTTATTGACTCCACCAGCTTGTCCTTCACCTCGTAGGCCGACATCTCCGGCTTGAGGTCGTAGGTAGCCACCTTGGGCGATGCCACCAGCGTGCGGTCCTCGCCCTCGTAGGGAGCCTCGCGGCCGCCGTTGAAGAAGAAGGTCACGTGAGCATACTTCTCTGTCTCGGCGGTGTGGAGCTGGCGCAGTCCCTTGCTGCTGAGATACTCGCCCAGCGTGTTGTCCACATTCTCCTTGGGGAAGAGTATGCCCACGCCCTTGAAGCTGGCGTCGTAGGGAGTCATGCAGTAGTATTTCAGGCCGGGGATGGTGTGCATGCCTTCCTCGGGCATGTCCTGCTGTGTGAGCACGATGGTCAGCTCCTTGGCGCGGTCGTTGCGGAAGTTGATGAAGATAACCACGTCGCCCTCCTTGATGGTGCCGTTGACGTTGGCGTTCACCAGCGGCTCCATAAACTCGTCGGTGTCCTTATGCTCGGGAGTGTCGGCATCGTAGCAGAACTGCACTCCCTCCACCATGTCGGCCACCTCCTTGCCCTTGCCGCTGATAAGCTGGTCGTAAGCCACCTTGATGCGGGCCCAGCGCTTGTCGCGGTCCATGGCGTAGAATCGACCTATGATGCTGGCCACGGCAGCGCCGTTAGCCTCACAGTGGTCCGTGAGCTGCTGGATGAATCCCTTGCCCGAGCGCGGGTCGGTGTCGCGGCCATCCATGAAGCAGTGCACGAAGGTGCGGCCGTCGAGGCCGTATGCGTGAGCTATCTCAATGAGCTTAAACATATGGTCGAGGCTGGAGTGCACACCGCCGTCAGAGGTGAGCCCCATGATGTGGAGGTTCTTGCCCGTCTCCTTGGCGTAGCCATAGGCCTCCTTCACCTGCGGGTTGTCCATGATAGAGCCATCCTTGCAGGCGCGGTTAATCTTCACGAGGTCCTGATACACAATGCGCCCCGCGCCGATATTGAGGTGACCCACCTCCGAGTTGCCCATCTGACCGTCGGGCAGACCCACGTGCTCGCCGCTGGCCTGCAGCTGCGAGTGAGCATACGTATTGTTGAGATAGTCAAGGCACGGAGTGGGCGTGCAGCTGATCACGTCATCCTTACCCTTGTCGCCGATTCCCCATCCGTCGAGAATCATCAGTAATGCTTTCTTTGCCATAATCTTTATCTTTTATCTTCTTTTATCTACCTTTATCTTCCTTTATCTCCTTCTATTTTGCTGCAAAAATAATAAAAAAACTCAATGTTCAATGTTCAATGTTCAATGTTTTTACTATCTTTGCCCCGCTTTTTACACCTTATATATATATAATGAAAACAACAGCTATCATTTTCGCCCTACTGCTGGCCACCGCCACAGTCTATGCTCAAGGGTCGAGAGCCAAGAGTCAAGCGCCAGTTGTCAATAAGGCACCCGCCCTTAGTGCCAAAAATGTCACTGATCTCGGGCTCGGCAGTCAGAAGTTCACACAGAAATCCGACAACGTATGGACCACCGCCAAGGGAGTCACCATCTACTCGTCGCATCCCTATGGCGACAATATCAAGGGCTACAGCGGCCCCACCCCGCTCTTTATCGCCGTCGATAAGGGCGGCAAGATCGTCGGCGTAGCTCCCGCAGCCAATGCCGAGACACCAGAGTTCTGGAAGCGACTCACCGATGCCAAGTTCTTCAAGGCATGGAAAGGGCTCACCCCCGCGCAGGCAGCCACCAAGAAAGTCGATGCCGTCACCGGCGCCACCTTCAGCTCCAAAGCCGTCATCCAGACCGTACAAGCCACAGCCAAAAACATAAAAAAGTAAGACAATGAAAAAGAAACTCTCAGCCCTAACGCTAACCCTAACCCTTGCCCTTTTAATGGTCAATGGTCAATGGTCAATGGTCAACGCCCAATCCCCTGACTTCTGGTCGGTAGTAAACAGCCGCACCTCCGTGCGCCAGTGGCAAGACAAGCCCGTGGCAAAGTCCGATATCGAGGACATCCTGCGTGCCGGCATGTCGGCCCCCACAGCCATGAACAAGCAGCCGTGGCGTTTTCTCGTCATCACCGATGCCAAGGAGCGCAATGCCCTTGCCGACAAGGTAGGGCGTGGCGATATGATTCGCAGGGCTCCCGCCGTCATCGTCGTGTGCGGTGACCTGAGCGACGCCTTCCCGGGAGATGCCCGCGAGTATTGGGTGCAAGACTGCTCCGCAGCCAGCGAGAACATACTGCTCGCCATCACCGCCAAGGGGATGGGCGGCGTATGGACAGGCGCCTACCCCACCAAGCGCTCCCAGGAAGTGCACGACGCCCTCGCCCTGCCCGACAACATCATCCCGCTCAACATCATCCTCTTCGGCTATCCCAAGGACACCCCCACCCCCAAAGACAAGTGGAAACCCGAAAACATCCACTGGCAAAAGTGGTAGGACAACACATTTCTTGCTAATCCTTGCAAATTTAGCAAGAATTAAATATAGAGACTTCCCTTCTTAAAGTTACTTAGAAATAATACATAACTTCGCAAGCCGCTAAATAATAACAAACGCGCTCGCAATGTAGAACAGAACGGAAAACTCGTCCAGTATCGCAATCGTGAGGACGAGGTGCTCTTTATCGATTTGCGTCAATGGGGAGAGCCTTTCGAGAAGAAGTACATCCAATTTTCACAAGAACTGGCTTAATGGCTTAGGTGGCTTAGTAGCTTAGGTGGCTTATGCCAAATTTGTCTTGTATACTCGATAAAAGTAAGAAAAATACCGAATTTGTCTTGTATACAAGATAAATTTACTATCTTTGCACAAAATTTTACTTATAAATGGTATGAAAGCAATAGTTCGGCAGAGTTATCTCGACAAAATAGAGAAGTACCTTGGCAAGGATACGATTATCATCTTGGCAGGTCAACGTCGCGTTGGCAAGAGTTTCATCTTGCGCCTTTTCCAAGAAAAAGTTCAAGGGGAAGCATCGTCAAATGTTATTTTCATAGATAAAGAGAAACATGAGTTTGATGCCATCCGAACATATCAGGATTTAAATGCCTATATAGATGAGAGGCGTGACAAAGCCAAGATGAATTACATTCTTGTGGATGAAATTCAAGAGATTGATGCGTTTGAAAAGAGCATTCGCAGTTACTATGAGGAGTCTGACATTGAAATAATCATCACAGGCTCCAATTCCAGCATGCTCAGCAGCGATTTAAGCAATAAGATTGGTGGGCGCTACAAAGAGATTTACGTCCAGTCGCTTAGTTACACGGAGTTTATGGAGTTCCACCGTCTGCCTGATAATGATGATACTCTGGCAAAGTACATTCAGTTTGGCGGTCTGCCCGGTTTGATTAAGATGGGGCTTGACGAGCAGGATGCACGCGAATATCAAATTGATGTGTATCATACTGTTCTTTTAAAAGATGTCATCTCGCGCAACCAAATTCGTAATGTCCCATTCCTTGAAAACCTAATACGCTTTCTTGCTGATAATGCAGGCAAACTTGTATCAGCCAACAGTATTGCCAAATATATGAAGTCGCAGGGAGAGAGCATCACATCCACGATAGTTATTAATTATATTAAATTTCTGTGCGAAGCCTACATTATTCACAAGGTAAACAGATACGACATTCACGGAAAGCGATTGTTTGAGAACAATGATAAAATTTATTTTGAGGACAATGGCATCCGCAATGCCCTTGCTGGCGGTTCGCGTGAGGGTGACATTGAGAAGGTGATAGAGAACATCGTCTACAATCATCTCATTCGCCTTGGTTACACCGTGACAGTAGGCCAATTGCAAGTCGGCGAGATAGACTTTGTATGCACCAAGCCTGCAGGCCAAAAGGTGTATGTCCAGGCATCTTATATCATCGCTGACGACGTTACCCGTGAGCGTGAATTTGGCAACCTGCGCGCAATAAAGGATAATTATCCCAAATATGTTATATCCATGACTCCTCTTGTTACAAAAACTGACGACAAGGGCATCACTCATTTATCCCTTAGGAGATTCCTGACGGAAGGATTGTAGGCATCCCCCCTACCCTACACCACCTAAGCCATTAAGCCATTATTCTATTCTCCACAAATGATTTTGGGTATATTGAATTTAATGTGTAACTTTGCACATTAAAAGCACGTCATACAACTATGAAAAAATTTTTATTTGCCTTATTAGCTGCGCTGTCGCTGACTGCGGCGCGGGCAGATTTCAGTGGCTCGATAGGTACTAACACGGGTATCTTTTACGAGTATTATACCTCTTCGGGGCTTTTGAAGATTTTTAGAGATGATTCTTATCCATCTTTTTCAGGTGTAATGCCCAACTATGACTATGGGGATGTGCCGTGGGCAAGTGTGCGCAATAATATCCAAAAAATAACAATAGAAGAAGGCATTACCAACCTGGGTAACCAGGTTTTCTTCAAGCATACCTCTGTGACTAGCATCTCCCTCCCCAGCAGTCTGACGAGCATTGGAACCAATGCCTTCGCAGGCTGCACCGCGCTGGAGTCCGTCACCCTGCCCGGCAGCCTGACGGGCATCGACAACGGCGTCTTTGAAGGCTGCACATCTCTGAGGTCTGTCTCCCTGCCCAGCACCATGACAAGCATTGGAACCAACGTCTTTAAAGGCTGCACCGCGCTGGAGTCCATCACCCTGCCCGGCAGCCTGACGAGCATTGGCGCCAGTGCCTTCGCAGGCTGCACCGCGCTGGAGTCCATCACCTTCCCTAGCAGCCTGACGGGCATCGACGACGGCGCCTTTGAAGGCTGCACATCTCTGGAGTCTGTCACCCTGCCCGGCAGCCTGACGAGCATCGACAACGGCGCCTTTGATGGCTGCACATCTCTGAGGTCTGTCTCCCTGCCCAGCACCATGACGAGCATTGGCACCAACGTCTTTAGAGGCTGCACAGCGCTGAATTCTATTACCCTGCCCAGCAGCCTGACGAGCATTGGTGAAGGGGCTTTCAGGGGATGTGAAGGCCTGACCACGCTCACTATCCCTAATAAGGTTGAAGTAATAGGCAAGGAAGCATTTTATGGCTGCAGCAATATCACCTCGCTCACCCTCGGCAGCAACCTCAGAGAGATTGGAGAAGGAGCTTTCAGGCGCTTAGAGGGCTTGACCACGCTCACTATCCCTGACAAGGTTGAAGTAATCAGGACATTGGCATTTAGTCTCTGCAACCATATCACCTCGCTCACTCTCGGCAGCAACCTCAGAGAGATTGGTGAACAAGCTTTCTTGGGCTGTGATAGCCTGACCACGCTCACTATCCCTAATAAGGTTGAAGTAATAGGCAAGCAAGCATTTTATGGCTGCAACCATATCACCTCGCTCACTCTCGGCAGCAACCTCAGAGAGATTGGAGAAGGAGCTTTTAGCTACTGTGGAGGGCTGACCACGCTCACTATCCCTGACAAGGTTGAAGTAATAGGCAAGGATGCATTCTTTGGCTGCAACCTTATCACCTCGCTCACTCTCGGCAGCAACCTCAGAGAGATTGGAGAAAAAGCTTTCTTCATTTACGAGGGCCTGACCACTCTCACTATCCCTGATAGAGTTGAGGTCATTGGTGCATACGCATTCTTTGGCTGCAAAAATATCACCTCGCTCACTCTCGGCAGCAACCTCAGAGAGATTGGAGAAGCGGCTTTCAGGGGCTGTGAGAGCCTGACCACTCTTATTATACCCGAGCGCGTGACAAACATCCACGAAAAGGCTTTCTGGGGATGCGAAGGAATGACCGACATATATTGCCACGCCAATCCCGATTTGCTGACATGGACAATTAAGGGGTTCAAGGCAAACAATGAAACCAGATTACATGTGTTTGATATTGATTATAACGCAGGCAAATGGAATTCCTTTATTGAAAATGGTGCCGAGGTCACTATCGTGGGCGACATTATCGTGCTGACAATCACATTCAACACAGGTGGCAAGGGCACAGTGCCTGAATCACAGAAGCTATGGTTGGGTAAATTGGCCACCGAGCCGCCCCTGCAGCTCATTGGCGAGGCAGGCAGCGAGGAATATCTGGAGGGATGGTACACAAATCAAGCCCTCACGCAATCCTTTGACTTCACAGTCGCACCCAATCAAACCATGACTCTATACGCCAAATGGGCAACGGCTGCCAAGGTTGACTTCAATGTAATAAATCCAGAGGGCGGCACATGCACACTGACTGATGCCAAGGGCAGAGTACTTGACCACGGACCTGCAATACCGGGCAACTGCATACTGACCGTCACGCCCAAGGAGGGCTATAACTACAGCGGCAGTTACACGCTCGAGCACCGCACCGACCATACATCGTTTATGCCTACCCAAATCAGCGGTGACAACGAGAGGAGCTATAACGTCAACTTGACGCAGTATGACCTGACGGTAAATGTAAGTTTTGTTGCTCTGCCAATAGCGACAGTCACCGTGAAGGACAACGGCATAGCCACGGGCTACTCCTACACCTTGCAATATGGGTCAGGACAAGACTGTCCCAACGGCAGCGTGATAGCGCATATCTTAGAGAACCCCAACGACCCCGGCGCATCATGGGATCCCAACAATACCCTTTGCCTTACCATTAACGGCGGCACGGACGACAGTCAGTGTGTCGGCACCATCTGCAACAACGGCACAATTACAGAGATTAAAAGCTACCAGACAACCTATGACATCATACCTGAGGGCTCAGTGGACATCACGCTCTTCTTCTACGACTCAGGCAAAAACCTTGTCCTCTCCGACAATGGCGACAACAACTCCACGCTCGCTGCCATATATAGATACCACAGTTTTTGGAATGTCACATTGCAAGGCCGCACCCTCTACAGGGATGGATGCTGGAACACACTCTGTCTGCCCTTCTATGTCCCCGACTTCAACGGCACACCCCTAGAAAACGCAGACGTGCGTGAGCTCACCGCTGCCTCGCTCGACGGCACCACCCTCACGCTCAACTTCAGAGCCGCCACAGACATCGAGTTTGGCAAACCCTATATCGTTAAGTGGCCCATCGATGCGGACATCGTCAACCCCGTCTTTACCGGCGTGATGATTGACAGCTACTACCAACTCAGAGAAGCCAACTTCGGCACCGTCTCCTTCCGTGGCACATACACCGGCCATACCTTCACCGACGAGAATCCGAACATTCTCTTCATGGGAGCCAACAACAACCTCTACTATCCCCTCGCCGGAGCCACCATCGGGGCACAGCGCGCCTACTTCCAGCTCGCCAGTGGAGTCTCCGCCAACAACTTCGTCCTCACCTTCGACGATGATGACGAAGAGCCATCCGCCATCGCCTCCGAAATTGTCAATGGTCAATCGTCAATGGTCAACGCCGAAGGGGTCGCGAGCGGCCAGCGAGAACGAAGTGGCAATGGTCAATGGTTCGACCTGCAAGGCCGCAAGGTGCAGAACCCGCAGAAGGGCAATATCTACATCCGTGGCAGAAAGAAAATAATATATTGACTCTCGCGCGAACTAAAGCCACTCTCGCGAAAACTAAAGCTGCTCTCGCGCAAACTAAACCCACTCTCGCGTGAATAAGAGTGGGTTTATTTTTTCTGAGAGTGGGCTTTCGCATGCCGCAGAGTGGACTTATTTTTTCCGAGGGCGGACTTCCGGGCGATGCCCGTGAGTATTGGGTGCAGGACTGCTCCGCAGCCAGCGAGAACATACTGCTCGCCATCACCGCCAAGGGACTGGGCGGCGTATGGACAGGCGCCTACCCCACCAATCGCTCCCAGGAAGTGCACGATGCCCTCGGCCTGCCCGACAACATCATCCCGCTCAACATCATCCTCTTCGGCTATCCCAAGGACACCCCCCAAAGACAAGTGGAAGCCCGACAACATCCACTGGCAGAAGTGGTAGGGAAAACTTGACAAGATTCATACAACGGACTTGCATGTATGTGTAAGTCCGTTCTATATTAATAAAACTATTAGCAAAAAGCGAGGCTACCTTGCGGTAGCCCCTCTTTAGATGTTTTCACAACGGAATAATCCTTATTGTGAATTGCTCAAATTAGTTCTGCAAAAGTAATTTTTTAATATGAAAGTAACAAGTTTTTTGAAGAAAAAATGTAATTTTGGCCTCAGAATAACAAAAAAACACATAAGATGAAGAAAGTATTAGGCTTGGACTTGGGTGTCGGCTCAATTGGGTGGGCGTTAGTTGAAAAAGATGAACAAAACTTGCCAATTAATATTGCGAGAATAGGCAGCAGAACCGTTCCATTGCTTGATGGAGAGGAAGACGGTTTTAGTTCAGGGTCTGGGCAATCTGCAAACAAAGAACGTACAACTAAACGAACCGCACGCAAATGTAATAATAGATACAAGTTGCGCAGAGATAATCTTACCGATGGATTAAGGGCATTAAAAATGCTGCCTGATGCCTCGCTGTTTGAGTTGAATCCTTTACAACTGTGGCAACTCCGGGCAAAAGCAGTTACCGAGAAAGTTACTCTGCCAGAGTTAGGACGTATCCTGTACCATCTAAACCAAAAACGCGGTTATAAGCATAGCAAGGACAACGAGCGAGACAGCAAACAAACGGACTATGTTGCTACGGTTAACAGACGTTATCTTGAGTTGCAAGAGAAAAACCAAACTATCGGCCAGTATTTTGCACAGAAACTAAAGGAGTCTGAACATTTGCAGCCAAATGGCACAAGCTATTCCTTTAGGATAAAGGACCAAGTCTATCCACGTGCTGCCTACGAGGAAGAATGCCTGAAAATTCTCCATACACAGCAACAGTTCTACCCCGACATTTTGACAGACGAAGTAGTAAAAGAACTATTCAATTTTATATACTACCAACGCCCATTGCGGTCATGCAAGCACCTCGTCGGCAGATGTGAACTTGAAAAGCAACTTTTGTCACCCGACACCTCCAACGGAGGCTATGCGCCCAAAGTCTGCCCTGCATCCTCTCCGCTTGCGCAATTAGACAAAATATGGGAAGCCGTTAACAATTTTACCGTTAAGAACAAGCGGAATGATGCTCTTTATATCTCCTTTGACCAGCGCAAGGAAATAGCAGATTATTTGCAGGACAACCTTACTATAAAGAAAGATAAGGTACGCGAGATCCTTGGCATCAGCAAATCAAAGGAATGGATTGTAAAGGCTGACAATATTAACGCATTACAAGGCAACAAAACAAAAATCGTTCTTTCAGAAGCCCTTTCTACGGGAAATCTGACGAAAGAAGAAGTAAGCAACTTGCTGAAATTTGAAATCAGCATTGATTCTTTTGTTAATACTGAAACGGGCGAAGTATTGCCAGATGTATTTGTCGTAAATAGCAATTACGAAGAGCAGCCTCTTTATAAAATTTGGCATTGCATCTATTCCATTCCAGAGGAAAAAGACTTAAGAAATGCTTTGGAAAAACTGGGCATAGACGACGAAGCCGTATTGGATGCTCTTTGCAAGATTTCATTTAAGACTTCAGGCTACACCAACAAATCAGCAAGAGCTATCCGCAAGATTTTGCCTTACCTAATGGAAGGCTTCAAATATAGCGAAGCCTGTGCTATGGCAGGATACAATCACTCCAATTATATAACAAGCGAGGAGGAAGCCAACAGACCACTAAAAGACCATCTGCCTCAAATACAAAAGAACGAATTGCGCCAGCCTGTTGTTGAGAAAATCCTCAACCAGATGATAAACATTGTCAATACACTCCTGCAAGACGGGCCTATTGATGAAATACGCGTGGAGTTAGCACGCAAACTGAAACAAAGTAAAGATGAACGCCAGAAGGCTAACAAAGACATCCGCGCCAATAAGAGAGTCAATGATGAAATCAGTGCCAGAATAGAGAAAGAATACGGATTAATCCCTACAAGAAATCGCGTAATGCGGTATAAAATGTGGCAAGAAACAAACCATCGCTGTATCTATTGTGGAGATGGAATCGATGCAGGAGAATTTCTTAATGGAGTAGACGCAGAAAGGGAACACATCATTCCAAAATCTCTTATCTTTGACGATAGTTTCTCAAACCAGACGTGCGCATGCCGCAAATGCAACAGAGAGAAAGGAGACCGTACCGCTTTTGATTATATGCGTGATTGCGGCAGGGAACACGATTATATAGAACGTGTTAATGAACTATTGGAAAAGAAGAATATAAGCAAGACTAAATATAACCATCTTCTTGCATCATATAAAGACTATATTGAGCGAAAGGCTCAAGGTAAGGAAACCGAAGAAGATAAAAAACTTTGGGAGGAATTCATTGATCAACAACTTAGACAGAGCCAGTATATTGCAAAGAAGGCCATTGAGGTGTTGCGTCAGATATGCCACAATGTCTATGCCACAAGTGGTAAAGTCACCGAGACTCTGCGCCGCCAGTGGGGATACGAAAACATACTGCACGACCTTAACTTCGAGCGTTTTGCAAAGGCTGGTAATGTGGAAATTGTTAAAAGGGTTGGCTCGGACGGACGTGAAACTGAGGAAGAGCGTATCGCTGGATGGACTAAGCGCATCGACAATCGCCACCATGCTGTAGACGCTCTCACAATAGCATTAACGACACAAGGCATTATTCAGCGCATGAACACCTTGTCAGCCTCAAGGGAGAACATGAAGAAGGATATAGAAGAAGCCGAAGCAAAATTTAATGAGAAAAAGTCTGTTCTGGATAAATGGATAGCTATTCAGCCGCACTTTGCTTATGGAGTAGCAAAGGAAGCCATAAGTCGCATCCTTGTCTCGCAGCGAGGTGGTAAGCGCATAACTACCCCGGGAAAAAGATATGAATACAAGGGTGGGCACAAAATATTGCGCCAACAAGGATTGGTTGTTCCACGCACTGCCCTACATGACGAATTCGTGTATGGTAGGATTTCCCGTTATGACAAAAATGGCGAACTACAGCCGGAGATAGTCCGTAAGTACGGTATCCTTGGCGGAATGGGATGCCTGTTTAATGGTAAAGAAACATACAAGGAGAGTGTCGTAGTAGACAAAAAAACAGGGCTGTCGACTATTAAGGTTAGTGATGGCATAAAGGATGTCCTTGACAAGATAGTTGACGGCGGTGTCAGGAAACGCATCTTGGAACGCCTAAATCGCGGCTTTGAGAAAGGAACAGATTATCGCAGCGACACAAAAAAGGCACTCAACAATCTACGCAACCTCGAAGAAGACCCCATCTATCTTGATGATGCACGCACCATCCCCATCAAGACTGTCAGGAAGTTCACTCACTCCACTAAGGCTATTCCTCTACGATATAACGAGAAGGGCGCTCCGATTGCGTTCGTGGAGCCAGGAGGTAATCACCATATTGCTTTATATAAGAAAAAAGATGGAGAAATCATTGAGCATGTTTGTACCAATTGGCACGCAGTGCAACGCCGTATGTATGGATTGCCTGCAATAATAGAGAATCCATCCGAAGCATGGCTTCAGGCTGCCAACAACGACAGTCTGCCACAAGACCTGCTTACTCATTTGCCGGACGATAACAGTCAGTTCCTCATGAGTATGCAGATAGGCGATGCCTTTATCCTGGGGATGGAGGAGGACGAGTATCAGCATGCAATGGCAGACAAAGACTATGCTTTGTTGGGTGGGTATTTATATTTCGTGCAGAACTTATCAGGAGGAGATTATATGTTTCGCAGACATGTTGAATCTCAATATAATAGAGATCAAGTTAATCAAGCCGATATGCGATTTTATAGAAAAGGAGTTTCTGCATTTTTCTATCTTAATCCTCACAAAGTTAAAATAACGATATTAGGCGAAATCCTGCAATGATTAAGCGCACCCTATACTTTAGCCAGCCAATGTATCTGTCGCTACGCGACAACCAGCTGGTTATGAAACTTCCAGAAGTCGAAAAGAACCCTGACCACTACTCGCCATCACTAAGAGAACAAGCTGTTCGCTCTTTCCCCGTGGAAGATATTGGCGTGGTAATTCTTGACAACAAGCAGGTGACCATCACCCATGCACTCATGGATGCATTGCTGCAGAACAACTGCGCCCTTATAACATGCGACCAACGCTCTATGCCATCAGGACTTTTCCTGCCGTTAGCAAAACATACCCTGCAGGGAGAACGTTTCTCTTTCCAGATAGAAGCTTCACTGCCGCTAAAAAAACAACTATGGCAACAGACAATCAAGCAAAAGATTCTCAATCAAGCCGAAATCCTTAGGAAAGAATCGTTAATTGAAAGCCGCTGTATGGAAGCATGGGCAAAAGATGTGAGAAGCGGTGACTTCGACAATCTTGAGGCACGTGCTGCTGCCTATTACTGGAAGAACGTCTTTGCTCCTTGGGGTATAAAAGACTTTATCAGGGGGCGTGATGAGGCTCCTCCCAATAATCTGCTCAACTATGGATATGCGATTCTTAGGGCCATCATCGCACGTGCCTTAGTCGGTAGCGGACTATTGCCCACATTGGGCATCCACCACCATAACAGATACAACGCTTACTCCTTAGCCGATGACATAATGGAACCGTACCGTCCTTTTGTTGACAAGAAAGTTTTGGAGATTGTCAAAAGTGGCACCGATTATTCCGAGTTAAACCGCGACATCAAAGGCAAACTGCTTACTCTGCCCACTATGGATGTTATTATCAATGAGCAGCGTAGCCCTCTAATGATTGCAGCCTCTACAACCACTGCCAGCCTGGCAAAATGCTATGGCGGTGAAAGCCGCAAATTGCTTTATCCTGAAATGCCATAGCAATGGAGCGGTTTAGCGAGTTTCGGATTATGTGGGTGTTAGTGTTTTTTGATCTCCCAACGGAGACTAAGAAAGACCGCAAAGAGGCTGCGTCGTTTCGCAAGGAGTTGATGCGCGATGGTTTCACGATGTTCCAGTTCAGTATTTATACCCGTCACTGCGCAAGCGCAGAGAACGCACAAGTACATGTGAAGCGAGTAAAGGCCATGCTGCCAGAATATGGGAAAGTCGGCATTATGTGTATCACAGACAAACAATTTGGCGATATGCAAATTTTCTATGGGAGAAAAGCAGCGCAGAAAGAACCGCCGCCATTGCAATTAGAGTTATTTTAGGAATACTAAAAGACCTCTGCCTGTAAAAGCAGAGGTCTTTTCTTTGCACGATTTTTAATTCTAATTTGCACGGTAAACAGCTGTGTCACAATTCTTTGCTAACACTCTGTTGTATTTCGTAGTGCAAAGATACTAATTTGAGAGCAATTCACAACACACCGTTCTGCATCAAGTTTTGGACTGGCGTTGTATTTCGTAGTGCAAAGATACTAATTTGAGAGCAATTCACAACGTGTTGTCCTGATGGTCGCGGTGGAGGCTCGTTGTATTTCGTAGTGCAAAGATACTAATTTGAGAGCAATTCACAACTAGCTCTCTTATAGAACTTAGTCATGTTAGGTTGTATTTCGTAGTGCAAAGATACTAATTTGAGAGCAATTCACAACTCCGATTTGTGTTTTCAGTTTGTTTAATTTGTTGTATTTCGTAGTGCAAAGATACTAATTTGAGAGCAATTCACAACTCATTTTACTTCCTGCCATACTTTGCTAAAGTTGTATTTCGTAGTGCAAAGATACTAATTTGAGAGCAATTCACAACAGACAACCCGCGAGTCAGACTACAATGCAGTTGTATTTCGTAGTGCAAAGATACTAATTTGAGAGCAATTCACAACTACTCTTTGAGAATCCCGAACTATGGGATAGTTGTATTTCGTAGTGCAAAGATACTAATTTGAGAGCAATTCACAACTCGTTGCCCAACCGCCAGGTGCCCGTCACGTTGTATTTCGTAGTGCAAAGATACTAATTTGAGAGCAATTCACAACCGAAGTTGTGCGAGAGTGCGAGGGTACAGGGTTGTATTTCGTAGTGCAAAGATACTAATTTGAGAGCAATTCACAACATGCAACGCTCCATTCGACTGAGACAGAAGTTGTATTTCGTAGTGCAAAGATACTAATTTGAGAGCAATTCACAACGGCTATCATCTGCATATCAGCAGCGCCAGGTTGTATTTCGTAGTGCAAAGATACTAATTTGAGAGCAATTCACAACTTACAGCCTCCAATAAACTCTCTTGTTAGCGTTGTATTTCGTAGTGCAAAGATACTAATTTGAGAGCAATTCACAACCGATCGTAATGGTGGGAACCAGCCATCAGGTTGTATTTCGTAGTGCAAAGATACTAATTTGAGAGCAATTCA
>JAGCTG010000158.1 GCA_017963785.1 Bacteroidaceae bacterium
CGTTATCATGCCATCGCCCTGGCGGAAGGCAGTCAGCACAGTGCGCCTCAGTCGGTCGTGCTCGCTTTCGGCATTGGGCGAGTCGGCAGCGCTGACGCGCAGCTTGTCGATTACAACCTCAATGGTGTGATTCTTGTAGCGGTCAACCTTATAGTGCGGCTTAAGCTCAATCAGCTCGCCATCCACGCGGGCATAGATAAACCCCTTGCGGCGGATATTGTCAAAGAGCTCGCGGTAGTGCCCTTTGCGATTCCTGACCAGCGGCGCGAGGATATATATTCTGCGGCCGGCATAGTCGTTGCTGAGCAAATCGATGATCTTTTCCTCAGTATATTTTACCATGCGCTGGCCTGAGGCGTATGAATAGGCCTCGCCGATGCGGGCATAGAGAAGGCGCAGGAAGTCATAAATCTCAGTTACTGTGCCCACTGTGGAGCGCGGATTGCGGTTTGTGGTCTTCTGGCTGATGGAGATGACGGGGGAGAGGCCGTTGATTTTATCAACGTCGGGCCGTTGCACATTGTCGAGGAAGTTACGGGCATAAGCATTGAAGGTCTCTATGTAGCGGCGTTGCCCCTCGGCATATACGGTGTCGAAGGCAAGGCTCGACTTGCCACTACCGCTGAGGCCTGTGACTACCGTGAGACGGTCGTGCGGAATCTGCACGTCAACATTCTTCAGGTTGTTGGCGCGCGCACCCCAAATCACTATGTTGTTTGCGGTGTTGTCCAAGGAGCAAGTGGATAAAAAAGGGCCGGTGGTCGGCTTAGTTGCCTGCAGCGGAGTTGTAGGTGTAGCCACGTAGCAGGTTGACAGCCTTCTTGATATTGTAATGCTTGCCGTCGGCTCCTCGTGCTTCAATACGCACATAATAGACACCGTCGGCTACGGGCTCACCTCCACTCTTGCCGTCCCATCCCTGGGTAATGTCGGTCCATTCAAAGAGCTTTTTGCCGTGGCGGTTGAAGATATAGCCATGGAAAGACACAATACTCTTGTAGCCGTCCCTCTTCACGCGGAAGATGTCGTTGATGTCGTCGCCGTTGGGCGAGAAAGCATTGGGCACGCTGATAGATGAGGACCATGCCTCCACGGTGAAAGAGGTCTCCATCTTGTAGTTAATGGTGTCGTTGCCATTTACAAAGCTTATCTGAAGGGAGATAAACGATTTGCCAGTCTCCACAAATTCATAGTCAAAGTCGGCATCGTAGCGCACCAGATAAGGGCTGCTCTCCTCTCCGGGCTTATATACATGCCACTCATAGAGGGGAGTGTAAAGCCCTGTGTTCTCTGCGTTGGCTGTGAAATGAGCCATGATTGGCGCAGAGCCGCTGAACTCCGTCATCTCCTGGCCAACGCCGGCGGTGTCGATAACCATCTTAGGGTAGGCTGTGGGACCATCGTCATCCATCATCACACCGGCTCTGGGACTTACTGAACATATAAACAAAGCTATGGCGGCGATAGCGAGAGCACGCCATCCTATAGTTTTACGTACCATATTAATATATATTAAGAACTGAACTATATAAACTAACTACAAAGTTACGGATTTATTGCGGAGATTTCGTTTTTTTTCCGTAATTTCGCAATCAAATCAGAAAACAATGAAAAAGACCTTATTCTTTTATTCCTTTATTCTTTTATTCCTATTAACGGCCAATGCTCAAATAAAAGTTGGTGTGTTTCTCCCTTTCAAGACGCAGGGAGCCGTGGGGTACAGCGCGGTGGAGTATTACCGTGGCCTGCTGATGGCTGTTGATTCGCTCAGCCAGGGCGGCCAGACATTCACTGTTACCGCGGCCCACAGTGGGCAGAGCGCAGCTGATATGAGCGAGCTGCTCGACGAGAGCAAGAACGGAGTGTTTGACATCGTGTTCGGTCCGTCAAATCAGGAGCAGATAAAGGTTATCAACGACTATTCGCGTCGCAACGGCACCAAGGTGGCCATTCCCTTTGGGGGAGCATACGATGACTTCATCTCCAATCCATCGTTCTATGCTCTGCGTGTCACCCAGACCGATTTTACGCCAGAGGCCTATCAACTGCTTGTCAGTGCCTTGAAGGGCAAGACTCTGTATCTGGTCTCCACCAACGGCGGCATACGCATCAGTCCCTTCGCCAACTATATCAGCAAGTATGTGAAGGGCGTGAAGCAGTTCGAGTGGCCCAGTCAGGAGAAGAAGATAGTGCAGATTCTCGCCGATGAGAATGCTGTGGTCATCCCCACCATGTATGATGAGCAGACACAGGCCACGATGCTTGCGCTGGCTGCCAAGAGCGGTGGCGTCAAGGCTGCCGTGGTGGGCTATCCCGCATGGTATGAGCGTGTGCAGACGGAGGCAGACCGCAAGGCACTCTGTCAGCTTAACGCTTACGTCATCCAGCAGTATTATCCGCGCACCGACCTGCCGCGAGTGAAGAAATTTGCAGCCCTCTACAAGGATAACTTCGACCAGGAACTGCCTCGCGAGCGCTTCTCATTCCCTATGTGGGGCTTCGATACGGGCTATTATCTGCTCAAGGGCTTTGCCCGCCATCTTAGAGAGTTCTACGACCAGCAGATTTATGCGGCGCCCTTGCAGAGTGCGCTGCGATTCAAGCCGCGCACTTCGCTGTCTGGCCTGATCAACACAGCGGTGCTCATGGTGCACTATAAGCCCGATGGTACCCAGGAACTGATAGAAACCAACGAATAAGTAAGGCCACAAGGCATAGCTCAATGTCCAGGATGAAGAAGATACTGATCCTTTTCATAATTGTCAATTGCCAATTGTCAATTGTCAATCACGTTCGCGCCCAGATTGGAGAGCAGCGCAATGTGCTTAGCCTTGGCGCCAATGCAGGTGTGGCGTTGAACAGCGTGGATTTCGACCCGACCATCAAGCAGAAGATGCACGCGGGCCCCTCGCTGGGACTGTCGTTGAAATACATGTGCGAGAAGTATTTCACCACCTATTGCGCCCTCTACACGGAGCTCAACTACACCCAGCTGGGGTGGAAAGAAGACATCCGCAGCCTCCAGGGCGAGCGACTGAACGACACCTACAGCCGCAGCGTGAGCTACCTACAGATTCCCATCTTTGCCCGGTTGGCATGGGGCAAGGAGCAGAGAGGCCTGCAGTTCTTTTTCCAGGCAGGACCGCAGATAGGCTTCTGCATTGGCGACAGCGACAAGCGCAGCGCAATCTGGACTACTGACGAGCAAGGCATCCCCTCGCGCCCCAACAATGTGGTGGCGCAGTATGACCTTGACATAGAGCACAAGTTTGACTATGGCATAGCCGGAGGCCTTGGACTGGAGTACAACTCTCCCATTGGCCACTTCATCCTCGAAGGGCGCTACTACTATGGCCTTGCCGATATGTTTGGCAACAGCAAGAAAGACCCCTTCGCCCGCTCTGCCAACGGCACGATACACATTAAGCTTGCCTATCTGATGGATTTGAAGCATTAACTCCTAACTCCCTTGACTCCCATTTCCCTATACGAGCTCAACCTTATGGTGAAGGAACTCATTGCAGGCTCCTTCACTGACAGCTATTGGGTTACGGCCGAGCTGAGCGAGGTGCGTGTGGCAGCCCGTGGCCACTGTTATCTGGAGCTGGTGGAACAATCAGAACACAGTGCTGCGCCGATAGCCAAGGCACGCGCCGTGGTTTATTCCAATCTATTCCCTATGCTAAAGCAGGCCTTTGAGCAGCAGACAGGACAAGTCTTTCGCGCCGGGCTCAAGGTGCAGCTTGAGGTGGAGGTCAGTTTCCACGAGGCCTACGGC
Organism: Bacteroidaceae bacterium; assembly: GCA_017963785.1. GTDB lineage: Bacteria > Bacteroidota > Bacteroidia > Bacteroidales > Bacteroidaceae > UBA6382. The sequence goes on from JAGCTG010000158.1 coordinate 3,779, forward strand.
TACTCGCTCGTTGTGAGAGACATAGACCCCACCTACACTATGGGTTCGCTGGCGCAGCTGCGCAAAGAGATACTCACCCGACTGGAGCGCGACGGCGTAATCGGCATGAATAAGACGCTGCCGTTGCCGCGGCCCTTGCAGCGCATAGCTGTCATCTCCTCTGCCACGGCGGCAGGCTACGGCGACTTCTGCAACCAACTCGACAATAACGCTGGTGGCTACGCCTTTAGCCATAAACTCTTTGCTGCCACGATGCAGGGTGACACAACGGGACAGTCCATCATAGCGGCTCTCGATGTCATCGCTGCCGAGAGCGACCGGTGGGACGCAGTGGTCATCATTCGTGGCGGCGGTGCGGTGAGCGACCTCGCAGGCTTTGAGGACTATGCCCTTGCAGCCAACTGTGCGCAATTTCCTTTGCCCGTCATAGTGGGCATAGGTCATGAGCGCGACACCACAGTGCTCGACTTCGTGGCCCACACCAGTCTCAAGACACCCACTGCTGTGGCAGCCTTCCTAATAGAGCGCATGGATGATGAGGCCCGTCAGTTGCGCAACTGCGAGAGGATAGGGCAGCTCGCCATACGCCTGCTCGACCTGCGTCGCAGCCAGCTGCAACAGTCAGACCAGGCGCTGCGCTCGGCATTGCGCCAGTATCAGCAGGCCTTGCGCTATCGCCTTGAGATGATAGAGCGCACCGTGGCGCACTATAACCCAGCCAACATACTGCGACTCGGCTACAGCATCACCCGCCTCAATGGCAAAGCCGTCACCTCAGCTGCCGCCCTCAAGCAAGGCGACACCCTCACCACCCAGTTTGCCGACGGCACAGCCGAAAGCACAGTAAAATAATAGAAATAGTAAATCGTTAAATAGTTAATAAGTTGTGCATTGTTAAATAGTAAATAGATTGTACATTACCAAATAGTAAATGACCATGACGTCCTACACAAAAGCAATAGACCGCCTGAACGAAATAATGCAGCAACTGGAGAGTGGCGAAATCTATGTTGACGCACTCACGACAACCCTAAAGGAAGCGCGCCAGCTCCTCAC
>JAGCTG010000159.1 GCA_017963785.1 Bacteroidaceae bacterium
GAGTAGTAGTCAAACTTCTCACTCTCACTGTCCTTCGGTGTCCAGTTGAAACTGAAGGCGAAATAAGTAGGAGCGCTAGCTGTCATCTCTGTTTCGCTCGTCGAGATTGATGTGTACTTCCAGCCCTCGCCTGTACGGATTGACATAGAGGTTGTGACCTCCGGATTGCTCTTGAGTGCAAACCTCAGAGTAACATCCTTGTTCTCGTTAGACTTAAGCGAAGTGAGCGTGTGGGTCGCAGCATCCCAGGAGAAGTAGCCCTCGTTAGCGCCATTCCATGCGTCATTTCCATTTTTGGCCTGAGCTATCAGTTCTACGTCGTTCCAATCCCAAGCGGCAGCTTTCTCGTCATAATCTACCAAATTCACCACCGTTGAGTTGCCGACCTTAACCCAATCGTCTTCTGCATCCAGTTGCATCCAAGTGACATGAGGAACATGCATCGGCATGGTGCCCTTACCATAGATCACATAGTCGTCGCCATCTTCCATTTGCCCGGTCTCGTCATTCCACACCTGATTTCTGAAGACTAGGTAGAACAGTAGTTCATAATCACCGGTGTATTCAGACTCTCCCCTAGTGGAAGACGTGCTGTGAGCACTGCTAGCCGCCTTCTGGTTACACGGCTGTCGCAACATAATCTTACTTTCGGGCTTGATATTGCCAAAGGCATCATCACCACTGAATTTGGCAAAATCTGCCTCTACAAACTCGCCTTCATAAATGCCAAAACCAAACTTAGCTCCTGGCGTATTCTCAAATGTCTGCCCTGTAAGAGTCAGAACGACATCTTTCATGGTCAAAGGAATAAATCCATAAACCATACCCAGCGTGCCGCCCTCGGCATCAGCATCCTCCAAAGAGAAATGAATGGCATCCTGGTCCGTACTCCACTCCGACCACTTTGGCACATAGCTGCGGGTTTGCGTCTCACCTGTTGTCTTGTTTTCTACAACATAAGTGTTGTCTTGTAGGTTTGCCTTGTTCAAGTCTTCATCGCCTGTGTCGCATGGGTCTTCGCTTTCAGCATAGATATTGCCAGTGGCAATACCCGACCACGCACCTGGCTCGCTCAGAGTAACTGTGCCAGTGACGGAGCCTTCTGTGAAGTCCTCTTCGGGTGTGAAGGTGGCTGTAGCGATACCATCTGGAGTAGTCACACCCGATGCATTGCAGCTACCGCCCTTAGCCTCGAAGTAAATAGTCTTATTACCTATCCCCTTCCAAGTCTGGGTCTTTGACGAATATTGCTCCAACTTGAAGGTGATGGTAGCACTCTCGGCATCCTCGGCTATAGTCTGTTTGGTAGGTTCTGGAGTGAGGCGGTTTTGGATGGCAATGGCTGCCCAGTCGTCGGCCTTGATAACATTGTTGTCATCGCCATCGTCGCCATCACCTTCTTCTTCGTCGCAACTGCCGCCCTTGACCACCTCAGCCATAATCTTGCCGCCCTTCTGGTCGCGGAGAGTGAAGAATGCGCTGACATTGCCTTCGCTGTCGGTATAGCCGTACTCATCCTCCAGTTCACCGCCCTCAGCCGTGAAGTGGACAAGCATTGCCTCTGCGTTGTATTCGGTGCCGGTGATATAGTTCTTATTAGTAACGTGATACTTCACCTCCTTCATCGTATTGAGAAGCATTTCCTCTTCCGGCTCATTGAGCAACTTAATCTCATCAGGCAGTTGCACTAGTGGGAAGTTGAACACGTTGATGGGTTCTATCTCACCCAAGTCCTTCTTCCAGAAGAAGAGGTCGAGGCAGAGACCAAGACCAAGATCTACGCCAGTCTCAATGCCTGCATCCCAGGCAACATATTGGGCGTCAACAGACTGTCCGTGAGCTGCTGCCCTTATGTAGGCCTTGGGCATAATGGTAGGACAGAGCACCTTGTAGATGCCAATCTCTATCTTTGGATAGGCCGTAGCCTCAGCATCGGCACACGCCTGTATCTTGACTGTGGGACCAAGCATCTCGAAACTGCGCTCGCTTTCGGAAATCTTCTTGAGACCCTCTTCGGCATCCCATTCCACACCGTATGTTACGGTGGTCGAGGCCTTTGCACCGCCACTGATGGTAGCTATACCCGATGCTCCGAGGCTTACCTCAGCCAGCAAGTCAGCGCCTACGGTGATATACACGGGCACCGTGCCCACATAGAACGTGAATCGCTTGGTGGGGATAACGTTCTTCATAAGTGTCCATGGGTCAGACTCCCAGCTCGCTCCACCCTTCACGGTGTAGTTCAGCAGCATCTCCATGTCAACACCTCCCTGAAGAGATATCTTGAGATTCTGCAGGTCGCCCATGCGCACTTTCTCGAACGGGATGTCGCCGAAGTCGAAGGAGAAGAGACCTTTCAGGTCGAGATTGAAGTTAAGCTTCTCCCATGAAAGCGTTCCGATATTGCCTCCGTCCCACAAGACTTTGCCATCGGCATTGAATTCCTTATGAATGAACTCGTGCTCCATGTCAACTGACCTAGCGCTGCGCGACTTGGCTCTGCCGGAATCATACATCTCCACGAACTCATCTCCTACAAGCACTTCAACCTTTGCCGGAGTGTAGGTAGGAATATATTCGCCATTGACATCGAATGACTTGCTATGTGCTGAGCCATCGGTGTCGGTTGACAGATTAAACCTCATATCCTTGAACAAGTTTCCCATCACGCCCTGACGGGTGGAGAGGGTGACTGTCTTGCTGCCCTCCGCTTGCTGTACTGCGTCAATGAGACGAATGGTATAGTCGCCGTCGCTTGGCAGCAACACTACATCATAATCGCCCATCATAGGCACATCACCACTGAAGGTTAGTTGCGCCTCACCACTTTCCTCGTTGAAGTTGTCGAGAGTGGTGGTGCTCCAGTCAATATCAATATAGCGCGAGTCTGTTTTGGCGCTCTGCACTACCCAGAGAGTGTCGCTCATAACACCATCCTTACCAGTGAATATAACATAGCTGGAACGTGGTGTAGTCATAGGGTTGGGGCCGGCAGTGAAAAGGAGCGAGTCGGTTTCCTCTATATCGTCATAGAAAGAGAGCCAATCACTGCCTGGCGTATAGTCGTAGTCAACACTTGTTCTGAGCTGAAAAACAAAAGTCTCTCCCTCACCGTCCACGTAAATGGTGTCGGGATGGGCAAAGAAGAAACCGGGCTCGCCAGCGAGACCCTTTACATCGTCGAAAGTGTACTGCGTAACTTCCACTTTGGGATCTCCGTTGCCTTGTCCGCCATTGCCATTAGCTTGATCTACTACCTCATAGACAGTGATAGCAGGTGGATCTTGCTGGAAAGTAACACTATCAAGTTTGCTCACATCGTATGTAACACGGTTGCCGTTCTTGTCTACTACCACAAAAGTCTGTGCACTAAGCGTCAACCACTGAACACTGACCACTATAAAGGCCAGCAAGATAAATAACAACTTTTTCATTTTCTTATCACTTTAGTGGTTACACTTCCGTCATCTACAATATAAACTCCTGGAGAGAGTTCGCTCAGAGAATTGATGCGTTCCTTGACCAGCTTGCCATTGAGGTCATAAACGGCACATCCCTTTGCCAGGTCGAGCTTGCCAGCTATCGGCAGAGCCTTAATATCAGTGATTACAGACTCAGAAGCATCAAAAGTAAACTTCTGCAACTGCTCCAAAGGCCATGACAGCTCAGTCGTGCTGCTCTTGAGAGTAACAGTACCCCTGTCGTAAGCAAACTCAGGCATGTCATCAAATAGCACTTCTGTCGTGCTGCCATTCTTAAGCCATACAATAATCTTCGAGTCTTCGGCCCACGCCCCTGCGGTAGTGAGCACCATGAGTAGCAGTATAGCTACCCTTGCGAAAATGATTCTGTTTGTTCTCATAATGATATAATTTAGGTTTTTATTCTTATATACAATCTTTCTTTGTCTCCACTTCTGGTACACGCTCCGTGAAGAGTCGGCGCAGTCCCTGCTCGTATGCAAGCAGAGCTTCGTGTCCCTTTCGGGTGATGCGACAGACAGAACGTGCCGTGGGACCAGAACCGCTCTTGCTTACTTCCAGATAACCAGCATCCTTGAGAGTAGTAATCTGCACACTAAGATTGCCTCGCGTAGCATCAGTGATTTCGCAGAGATACATAAAGTTGGCACTCTCCAAACTGTCGAGAGCAACCATTATCTTAAGGCGTAGCTCGTTATGGAGCAATGGATTTATTACAGCAAACTTAAATGAACTCATATTTTCTCTTTATTTATATATCTACGGCACGCATGCCCTGGAATAACTAACGTGATAATCGTGACTAATGCCATTATCAACAACTGCCACGGCCACAGCACGCCTTGGAAAAACAGGCAGGCAAACGACAGCAACGCACCGATAATGCCACACACCACCATAGTGCGAAAGCTAGAGATAGCGCCCGTCAGGAAACAGCCCATACCGAGGAGCAAGCCCTGGATAAGACAATAACACTGCTCATAAACACCTGCGAAACCAGTAGTCAAACCACACATGGCACTGGCACCTCCCACGAAAAGCCACAACTGAAGAGCGAGGTATTCGTCAGGAGTGCGGCGGCCAGTACGATTAAAGTCTTTCCGAACGTGGTATCCCATTAGCGGCATCCCAACAATAAGGATACACAACCAGAGCCATGTGCATAGATTCGTATTCCATAGCTCCAACGCCAGGAACTCTGCCATGAACATAAACAAGGTAATATAGCCAAACACTAAGAAAAGCTTGGTGCCCGTGTGCTCCCTACGGCTTACCACTTTGCCACGTATTTCATTGATAATGTCAAGTTCTCTCATGGTATTACGTTGCAAAGATAATGTTTATTTTTTAAACAAAGGAGAAAAAATAATAATTTTATGGGAAAACTATATTCATGCGCACATCTGTGGGCTCCGTAGGCACATGCTCCACGAGCTGGAAGGGGTAGCACACTCCTACCTTATATATATTATTAGGCAGAAGGTCAGCGAAGAGACGATCGTAGTAAGCACGGCCACGGCCAAGACGATTGCCTTCACGGTCAAAGGCTACGCCAGGCACGATGACAAGGTTCACGGCGGCATAGTCGGTGAATACCGGCGTGCATGGCTCCATTATGCCGTAGGCTCCTTGCTTCAGCGAAGAAGTGCCGATATAGGTATGGAGCGTCAGACTGTCGCCCGCCACCTTGGGAAGGAGAATCGTCTTTTTGCTCGACCACCGCTGCACAAAAGCGTGGGTGTACAACTCGTCGTCAAGCGAATAATATGCCAACACGATCTTGGCCTCGATAAATTGAGACGTCTGCTCCACCCTGGAGAGTATCTGCTCAGAGAGAGCGTGCCGCTCTTTTAACGGAGTAGTCTGCATAAAGGCACGTTTGGCTTCGCGGATGCTCTTGCGCAATTCTGTTTTGTTGTCTAAAGTCATTAGAGTCTTTATAGTCCTTAGGACTTAAGGTAAATTAAGTCAGAGGCTTACTTCTGCCGGCGGAAATGCTTGATTAGGCTGTAGGCTGTGTAGAGGCCCAGTTCGCCAGCCTTGCTGAGGTCTTGCAGCGCAGCCATCTTGTCGCCTCTAAGCGCACGGTCAAGACCACGGTTGTAGTATGCTTCAGCCAATGTAGGATTGAGTTCTATCGCTTTAGTATAGGCAGTCTCTGCCCTGTCGATATTGCCACTGAGCGAATAGGTGCAGCCTTCGTTATACAGTCTATGAGCCTCGTCGATATGCTCGCCCTCAGGCGCTGTATAGGCTGGCTGATGCACTGCCTCCACCTCGCGGTTTTGCACGCGCCCCCTGTACTCGGAAGCATAGAGTGGCACCACATTCTCTTCGCTGTCATCAACGAGTTTGTCGTAGTCCTCTATGTCGGCCTCATCCTCATGGCGAGTAACAGAGTCGAGCGGACTGCTATATGCCTTCTTATGGTATGCCTCGTTGAGGCGTATCTGCATTGCTTTGCGTTCATCGGCATCGGAGCGCTTGTTATCACCGATGCGTGCATAGCAGTAGGCACGGTTGACGTATGCTCCGGTGAAGTTGGGGTAGTCTTTCAGAACAGTGGTGTAGTCGCTGATAGCGCGACGATAGTTGCCCGTCTGCTGGGAGAGGATGGCACGATTGTAGAGTGCCAGTCGGTCTGAGGGACGCTTGTTGAGCACAAAGTCAAAGTCCTCGATTGCCAGATTATTCTCCCCCACCTGCATACGTAGCAACGCGCGGTTATAATGACCGAGATAGCTCTCTGGCATCAGCTGGAGAGCTACATTGTAATCATCCATGGCGCCGCGCAGATTGCGCTGCTGATAGCGAGCCAAGGCGCGATTTATGTAGAAGCCGCCCTGTTTAGGGTTAAGCATGATGGCACGGTCATAGTAGCTCTCGCTCTGCTCATACATCTGCCGTTGCAGACTGAGCGTAGCCTTGGCGGAGATGGCATCCACACTCTGGCTATCCTTGGCAATGGCAATGTCAAGCATAGAGTCAGCCCTCAGAGTGTCGGCACGACTCAAGGCCGTCTGCGCCTTGAGCATATAGCATCGACTAAAGTCAGGCCAGCGCACGGCCATCGTGTCGAGCAACGAGTCGGCAGCCTCATAGCGCTTAAGTTGGTTGAGGCACAGCGCGGCATTGAACCATACGTCGCGATCCTTGTCGCCACGCTCGGTGATAAGTGTATGGTAGTCAGCTGCAGCGCCCTCAAAGTTGTCGGTGCGGATATAGTTGATGGCACGCAGGCGATAGACCTCGCCTATATAGGGATCGCAGCCTATTGAGAGTGAGCAGTCGCCGATAGCGCCATAATAGTCGCCAAGGTAATACTTGGCAACGGCACGATAGTAATATGGTTCGTAAAGGAAGGGCTTGGCATTGATAGCCTGATTGAAGTATTGGATTGAGAGCACGTAGTCCTCATAGTAGAGCGCGTTCTGCCCTATGCGGATTACGCCCTCCACATTTGTTTGCGCCTTTGCACACAAGGTCAGAAGCAAACAAACAAGTCCGACAAAGAAACGCCTCATTCCCAACTTCAATTCTTAATTCCTATAAATTGCTAACTCTTGACAGTCTTGACCTTGTA
>JAGCTG010000021.1 GCA_017963785.1 Bacteroidaceae bacterium
CTCAGAACTCATGCAGTCGATGGACCACACCGAGCTGCTCGAGTTGCTGGAGTCTCCCCCACTCGCCCATCTGTTGCGGGCGGCCAAGATATACGGCTTCTCCGACTTCCAGATATCCTGTGCCCTGGGGCTCGACAAACACAAGAATATGGAGCAGGCATCGCTCACACTGCGCTAGTGGCGTACCGAGCTCAACATCATGCCCGTCGTCAACCAGATTGACACTCTCGCCGCCGAATACCCTGCCCAGACCAACTACCTGTATATGACATATCTATAATCCATCATGATACACTTCACCAAGATGCATGGCGTTGGCAACGACTATATCTATGTCAACACAATGAAATACCATGTGACTGACCCCTCAGAGGCTGCCCACAGATGGAGCGACCGCCACAAGGGCATCGGTGCCGACGGACTGGTGCTGATAGGCAGCGCCACCGACGCCGACTTCTCCATGCGCATATTCAATGCCGATGGCAGCGAAGCGATGATGTGCGGCAATGCCTCGCGATGCATAGGCAAATATCTCTACGAGCGTGGACTGACCGACAAGACCGTGGTGCGTCTGCAGACACTGTCGGGCATTAAGACCTTGCAGCTCCATATCTGTGACAACAAGGTAGAGAGCGTGACCGTCGATATGCTGGAGCCAATTACAACCGACCAATCTCTGTTTGTCTCTGCGCAGGGACTGCCCGCCGGCACCTTCGTGTCGATGGGCAATCCTCACTATGTTATCTTTACCGACGACATCGACCAGGTGGCCACGCGCGGTCCGCTGCTGGAGTGCCACCCCTCTTTCCCGCAGAGGTGCAACATAGAGTTCGCTCGCATCGACGATGACTCCACCATAAGGGTGCGAGTGTGGGAGCGCGGCAGCGGCATCACCATGGCGTGCGGCACAGGTGCCTGCGCGACAGCAGTGGCGGCAGCTCTCACCCACAGGGCCGGGCGCCAGGCGAACATAGTGATGGACGGCGGCACGCTCAGCGTGGAGTGGCGCCCCGACAACCATGTCTATCTCACTGGCCCCGCCGAGTTTGTCTTTGACGGGGAAATCTTGAACCCTTAAACTTCTTGAACCCTTAAACTTCTTAAACCCTTAAACCCTCATCGCGGCCTCCGAGCCGCGACCTCCTTAAACCTGAAACTTGAAACCTGAAATAAATAGTTAAATAGTCAATAAATCGTAAATCGTAAAATCGTAAATTACCCCATGTCTTTTCTCAACGAAAACTTCCTTCTCCTCGCCCCCAACTATCTGTTTGCAGATGTAGCCAAGAAAGTCAGCACCTACAAGGCGCAGCATCCCGATGCAGACATCATCTCGCTCGGCATCGGCGATGTCACCCAGCCCCTGTGCCCTGCCGTGATAGAGGCTATGCACCGTGCTACCGACGAGATGGCCTCCGCGCAGACATTCAGAGGCTATGGACCTGAGAACGGCTACGCATTCCTGCGTGAGGCGATAGCCCGTGACCTTAGCTTGTCGCGAGGCATCACCATCGATGCCGATGAGATATTCGTCAACGACGGGGCCAAGCCCGACACGGGTAATATTCAGGAACTCATCCATCACCACAGCGTCGTGGGCGTTACCGACCCCGTCTATCCCGTCTATCTTGACTCCAACGCCATGGCAGGGCGCACGGGAGCCGACGTCGTCTATCTGCCCTGCAATGCAGACAACGGCTTCGTGCCACAGATACCCGAGCGCCATATCGATGTCATCTATCTCTGCTACCCCAACAACCCTACTGGTACGGTGCTTACAGCGCAGCAACTACAGCAATGGGTGGACTATGCGCTGGACAATGACAGCATCATCCTCTACGATGCTGCCTATCAGGCATTCATAACCGACCCGAGCATCCCCCACTCCATTTATGAAATAGAAGGTGCACGCAAATGTGCCATCGAGTTTCATTCCTACTCCAAGACAGCAGGCTTCACTGGAGTGCGCTGCGGCTACACCATAGTGCCCCGCGAGCTCACCGCTGCCACCCACGATGGGCAGCGCATCTCACTCAACCACCTCTGGGACCGCCGCCAGTGCACCAAGTTCAATGGCGCCAGCTATATCTCCCAGCGTGCCGCTGAGGCTGTCTATACTCCCGAAGGGAAAGAGCAAGTGCAGAAAACCATCGATTATTACATGCGCAATGCCCATCACATGCTCCACACCCTGCGCTCCCTCGGCCACGAGGTATATGGTGGACAGAATGCCCCATATCTGTGGATGCGCACCCCCAGCGGCTACGATTCGTGGCAGTTTTTCGACCACCTGCTCCGCGAGGCCAATGTGATATGCACCCCCGGTGTGGGGTTCGGGCCCTCCGGCGAGGGCTATGTGCGCTTCACTGCCTTCGGCAGCCATGAAAACACAGCCCAGGCGCTCAGCAGAATTTCTCTAACCGCCAACCACTAACCGCTAACCTTTTTTATATATAGTACTCCGCTGAATCGATAAGGCCTGCGCGGAGTGCATAGCGCGTGGCTTCGTAGGCCGTGTTGATATTGAGCTTGCGGAAGATATTCTTGCGGTGGGTATTGACGGTATGGAAACTGGAGCAGCGCTCGGCAGCTATCTCTTTGGTGGTCTTCCCCTGCGCTATCTCGCGCAGTATCTCCGTCTCCGTCCTGGTGAGGTCTGCCGCGCGCACCTCGCGCCGCGACGGCACACTGAGCAACTGCTCCATCATCGTGTGGCAGACATAGCGCTGATGGCGCGCCGCCAGACGCAGGGCTTGGTCGAGCTCATAGGTGTCGCACTGCTTGCTGACCAGACTGAAAGCGGCGCCCTCAGCCGAGACGCGCGAGATGAAGTCGTCGGTCAGCTCGTCGCTAAGCAGCACCCAGTGCACCCGGCGGAAACGCTGTGCCGTCATCAGGAGCTCCTCCACGTCCTTGAAGTCGAAGAGGGTGAAGTCGAGGAGGACGACGATTGAGGGCTGAGGAGATCGCGGCTCGGAGGCCGCGATGAGGGCTGAGGGCTGACTCTGCAGCAGTGTGATGAGCTTCTGCTTGCTCTCCACCGTGCGCACCTCTGCACCCTCGAGCCGGTGGCAGAGGGTCTCCACGCCGAGGCGCGTCAACGCTTGATTGTCCGCAAGTATGTATTGCATAGGTGCTGCAAAGGTAGAAAATAAATTTGAAATTTGAAATTTGAACTTTGATTTTTTTGCGTAGTCCCGATTATAATTACCCTGAAGGGAGGAGGATACACACCCCCTCCCCCCTTCGGGTACTCCCCCTTACTAAGAGGGAGAGTTATTATCTTTGCAACTTTGCGACTCTACAGTGGGTACTCCTCAAATGCGTAGAGCACGGTGGAGAGGTAGCGCTCGCCTGTGTCGGGCAGGATGGCCACGATGCGCTTGCCTGCGTTCTCCGGGCGCTGGGCGAGGATGCGGGCTGCGGCTACGGAGGCTCCGGCACTGATGCCTACGAGGAGTCCCTCGGTGGCTGCCAGCTGACGACTGGTGAGGATGGCATCGTCGTTCTCGATGGTGAGCACCTCGTCAATGACCGCGGCGTCGTAGGTTTTGGGCACGAAGCCTGCTCCGATGCCCTGTATCTTATGGGCGCCGGGCTCACCGCCACTCAGCACGGGGGAGCTTGCGGGCTCGGCAGCCACTACGCGGACATTGGGGTTAAGCTCCTTAAGACGCTTGCCTGCACCGCTGATGGTGCCGCCAGTGCCCACGCCGCCCACGAGGATGTCTATCTTCCCCTCGGTGTCGCGCCATATCTCTTCGCCGGTGGTGGCGTAGTGTGCTGCAGGGTTGGCGGGGTTCTCAAACTGCTGAAGGATAACGGAGCCGGGTATCTGCGCGTTGAGTTCGTTGGCGCGGGCGATGGCTCCCTTCATACCGTCTTTGCCGGGTGTGAGGTCAACGGTGGCTCCGTAGGCCTTGACGAGGTTGCGGCGCTCCACTGACATGGAGTCGGGCATGGTGAGGATGAGCTTGTAGCCTTTCACGGCACTGACGAAGGCGAGGCCTACGCCTGTGTTGCCTGAGGTGGGCTCGATGATGGTGGCGCCGGGGGTGAGGGTGCCGTCCTTCTCGGCTGCCTCTATCATGGCGAGGGCCACGCGGTCCTTTACGCTGCCGGCGGGGTTGAAGTACTCCAGTTTGCCTATAATGGTGGCACTGAGGTTTTTACTTTTGTTGTAGGCGGCCAGCTCAAGCAGAGGGGTGTTGCCTACGAGTTCGGTGAGTTGTTTTGCTATCATGGTTGTTGGGGTTTACGGAAGAGTTCAAGAAGTTCAAGAGTTATTGCTTATATTTTACTAAACGCTTGGTCGAGGTCGGCGATGATGTCGTCGATGTGCTCCACGCCGATGGAGAGGCGGATGGTCTGGGGCGTGATGTGCTGCTCTGCCAGCTCCTCGGGTGAGAGCTGCGAGTGGGTAGTGGTGTAGGGATGGATGACGAGACTCTTCACGTCTGCCACGTTGGCGAGCAGCGAGAAGATCTGCAGGTTGTCGATAAACTTCCAGGCGTCTTCCTGTGTGCCCTTAATCTCGAAGGTGAATATGGACGCTCCCCCGTTGGGGAAATAGCGGCGGTAGAGCTCGTGGTACTTATGCTCGGGCAGCGCGGGGTGGTTGACGCGGGCTACCTTGGGGTGATTGGCAAGGTATGCCACCACCTTGAGGGCGTTGTCCACATGGCGCTCGATGCGCAGCGGCAGACTCTCCACACCCTGGAGCAGTGTCCATGCGTTGAAGGGGGAGATGGCTGCGCCGGTGTCGCGGAGCAGGACGGCACGGATGCGGGTGACAAAGGCTGCAGGCCCTGCCACATCAGCAAAGACGGCGCCGTGGTAGGACGGGTCAGGCTTCGCCAGCGTGGGGTATTTGTCGGCATTGGCCTTGTAGTCGAAGGTTCCGCCGTCCACTATCACACCGCCCAGACTGGCTCCGTGGCCTCCGATAAACTTGGTGGCGCTGTGCACCACGATGTCTGCACCGTGGTCGAGCGGACGAATGAGTATGGGGGCGAAGGTGTTGTCAACGATAAAGAGAATATTGTGCTTATGGGCCACCTCGGCTATGGCGTCGAGATTGAGCACGTCGGAGTTGGGGTTGCCCAGTGTCTCGGCATAGATGACCTTCGTGGTGGGCTTGATGGCTGCCTCCAGCGACTGCAGGTCGTTGACATTGAGGATGGTGTAGGTCACGCCCTGTGTGCTGAGGGTATGGGTGATAAGGTTGTAGGTGCCGCCGTAGAGATTGTCGGCAGCGATGAGGTGGTCGCCTTGCTGCAGCACATTCTGCAGGGCGTAGGTGATGGCTGCGGCACCACTGGCCACCGCCAGTCCTGCCACGCCACCTTCCAGGGCAGCCACGCGGCGCTCGAACACATCTTGTGTGCTGTTGGTCAGTCGGCCGTAGATATTGCCCGGGTCACGAAGTCCGAAGCGGTCGGCGGCGTGCTGCGAGTTGCGAAACACATACGAAGTGGTCTGGTAGATTGGCACCGCACGCGAGTCGGACGTGGGGTCGGCCTGC
>JAGCTG010000160.1 GCA_017963785.1 Bacteroidaceae bacterium
AGGACAAAAGTGCTCGGCTTGCTCCCTGCTGCTCGTGGAGCGCTCGGTTTATGAAAACCCCGAGTTTATGGAGAAACTCAAGGACTGCGCTTCATCACTCAAAGTTGGTGGCGTGTGGAACGCCGGCAATATCGTCGGTCCCATGATTACCAACAAAAACGACAAGCTCGAACAGGCCTTCACACTGGAGCCCGGCGAGAAGTGGCTCATCGCTCCTGAGTTTGTTGACGATAAGAAATACATCCTCAAGCCCACAGTGAAAATCGACGTGAAGCCCGATTCATTCACCTTCCGCACCGAGCTCTTTGCTCCGCTGCTGGCCGTGGCTCCCTACGACACACTGGAGCAGGCTGTGGCTCTGGTTAATAGCCTCGACTACGGTCTCACCAGCGGTCTGCAGTCACTCGACGAGAAAGAGCAACTCTACTGGAAGAACAATGTAGAGGCCGGCAACCTCTATATCAACCGCGGTATTACAGGTGCTGTGGTCAATCGCCAGCCTTTCGGTGGCATGAAGCTGTCAGCATTCGGTCCTGGCCTCAAAGCCGGCGGTCCCAACTACTGCGGACAGTTTATGAATATCACTGATAAGGAGGGCTCTACCACCGACTGGCGCAAGGGCTATGCCGAGTGGTATGATAAAGAGTTCAAGCACGCCCGCAACATACAGCCTAAGATTCGAGGCGAGCAGAACGTGTTCCGCTACCTGCCGCTGAAGCGCGGCATGGTGTTCCGCCTCTTTGGCGACGAGACTCTGGAGCAGGTACAGATGGTGCAGCTTGCAGCCAAGACCGTAGGCACTCCGCTCACAATCTCCGCCGACAGCGACAACCCGCTGATTGCACAGATCAACGGCAACGTGAAGCGCGAAACCTTGCAAGGCTTCTGCCAGACCATGAAAGACTACGAGCGCGTTCGCACCATATCTCCGAACGTGCCTGATGAGGTGTTTGCTGCCGCTGCATGGTGCGACCGCTACATCGCTCAGTCAGCGCCCGTGAAGAACGGCCGCATAGAGCTCGCCATCTACATCAAGGAGCAGTCTATTGCCAACGAGTATCATCGCTATGGCTCGCAGATAGAAGTGCCCGCAGTGGAATAAACATAATTGAGCATTGAACATTGAACATTGAGAATTGATAATATATGAAAAACATTAAGATTATTATAGTTCTCCTGGTGTGTCTGATGGTGCAGGGAGCATGGGCGGAGACTCAGAAATGGACGAGCGGTAACACTACCTGTACGCTTACCGACGACGGCACTTTCACCGTAAGCCCTGTGCCTGGCACCGATGGCGCTATGGCCAACTATGTCATGAACTCTGAACGCCCCTGGAATCACGAGGGATTCAACACTATCACCAAAGTGGTCGTTGAAAGCGGAGTGACGGTCCTCGGAACAAAAGTATTTGAAAGTTTCGAGAAAGTCACCGATGTTACGCTCTCTCCTGGACTGAAGGAGATACGCAGGCATGCATTCAATTATTGTGATTTGCTGACTAGCATCACCATCCCGTTCACCGTCACTCATATTGACGCAGAGGCTTTCCGCTATTGCGACAAGCTGAACGATATCTATTGCTACGCCTATCCCGAAAACCTGACATGGGGTTTATCTGCCGATGATTTCAAGACTGACTCGCGATATCCTGGTGTCAAAGTGTACTACACTTGGATGCATGTCAGGGAGTCGGACCGTGCCGCTTATATCGCCAAGTTCGGTACTGCGGAAAACGGCAGGCTTAATGTCCGCTTTGCAGATGGCATCGCCACCACAGGCAACTGGACTGACTATCGCGCCGCAGCCTTCAGCCATGTAGATGGCGACATTACCTACATTGAAAACGAAGCCGAGTTGGCGCTCCTGGCATACAAGGTAAACAACGGAATGGAGTATGAAAACAAGACCTTCGCCATCACTCGCGACCTTGACCTGAGCGAACACTACTGGGTGCCCATCGGTACTGAAGAGCATTCCTTCGGAGGTGCTCTCGACGGAAGATTCCATACCGTCAATGGCCTTTTAGTCAACCGCCCCAGCGAAGACTACAATGGTCTGGTTGGTTACTTGAGAGGTTATCTTGCTGCAGGCCCCGCTTTCAACACCGCCAAAGTGTACGACCTTGTCCTGAAGCGTAGCAGCATCACAGGACGCAACCATACCGGTGGCGTGGTGGGCCGTATGCATGGCCGCACAGAGATGAACCATGTCTTTTGCTATGCCACTGTCAAAGGTGCGACTCATGTGGGAGGACTCGTGGGAAGCACTGAGGGCCTAGTTATACATTATAATGAATTCATGACAGAATACAACCCTGTTGAGATTCACAATAATCTGTATCTGGGCAACAGCATTATAGGCAATACCAACAAGGCGGCTCTCATCGGCACCATCGACACGAAGAAAGACCACGTCGATTACTACAACAATTTCTATACCGACAAGGTGTTCGACAGGATGAACAGCTATGATGTGTATGGCTACGCACTGAATGTGCAGCCTGCCAACCTCGGCAAGGCCGGCGAAGAATACAGCATCGTGCAGGACTATGCCAACGGCATTAAGTACGACGGTAAATACTATGTTGCAGCTATTGGCCTTTGGAACGATGCCTCTAACGAGGAGCTTGTTCGCGACATAACGGAAAATTACAGCGGTGGGTATATCAATATGCAACTCACAGGTCGCACGCTTCACAGAGACGGCAGCTGGAACACGCTGTGTTTGCCGTTCGCAACACCATTCCTGTTCTTTACCACCGACGATTTTAAGAACGCCTCTATTATGGAGATGACGGCCCCGGAAGACAACAGTCACAAGACAGGATATGACCCATCCGACGGCACTCTCTATCTCTACTTCAAGCCCATCTACTCACCCAGCATGGAGATTGGCAGAAAAGATATGCAGTCCGGCACCCCGTACCTCGTGAAGTGGCCAAGCGGTGGCACCGACCTAGTGAATCCGACCTTCAAGCTCGTACTCGTGCCTACATCGCCTGTGCCTTCAGATAAGGCATTGACAATCACTTCCTCCAATAGCGGACTGAGCCCCGTTGATTTCGTCGGCACCTACGGGCCTGCTAAACTTGAGAAAGGAGAGCAAAGCAGTTTCTTCTTCGGAACTGACAACACCATCTCTTATCCCAACGCAAACTACACAGTAGATGCTTTAAGCGGATACTTTAATGTTCCCGGCGAAACTGTTCGCGCCGTAGTAATGGATTTCGGCGACGAGGGCACTTCCTCTAACACGCTATTCCTATCAGACTATGCCAACAACAACGCCGTGCTCGCCACATTCAAAGGCAAGGTGGCTAACGTAGTCTTCACCGACCGTTCGCAACTGTCGGCAGTCAACAATGGTGACGGCACTTGGACTCCCAAGGCATATACCATTTGTCTGCCCTTCGACCTTAGTCTTAATGAGCAGGTATCAAGTCCGGACGATGTACAGGTTTATACCCTCGATTATATCCACAACCCCGAAGCGCAGTTCTGCTTCCGCCAGCGCAGTTCTTATGTTCCTGCCGGTGACCCCGCGCTTGTAGTGGTCAACACTGGCAAGGTGAACCTCAATGTAAAGGATGTCACCATATCCAATACTCTGACCCCTTACAACGTATATAGATGGAAGGGAACTGCGACTGAAAGTGCATTGGGCAGTTTCACTGGCACGTTTAGCATGCTAGACAACGATGCTTCTGCAGAAATAAAGGGTTACGGTTTGTCAAGCGCATACAAAGCATTCCTCCGTTTCCGCAACGATGAAGAACAATATCGCACAGGCTTTATGCCAGCATTCCGTGCATTCTTTACTCCTAAAGATGCACTGCCATTAAATGGCTATTACGTCAAAGGGCTTGAGCTATGGCCCGGCGGTAGTGAAGAAGAAGATAAGATTGTAGACTTCCCAAATGTTGAATTTGAAGATGACTGCGACTTTGGCTATAAAATGACAGGTATTCACTCAACACTCAATGGCCAATCAGCAACACTCAATGGTCAATCAACCTATGATTTGCAAGGCCGTAAGATCAATGGTCAATTGCCGAAGGGAATCTATATCCACAATGGAAAGAAGATTATCATCAGATAGTAAAGGATTATGAATAAGAAAGAATATCATACCCCCGAAGCAGGTGCAATAAAGATGCAGCAACGAGTAATGCAGGGACCTTCGCAAAGCGGTCATCCCGGCCAAGGTGAGTCTCACAAATTCAACGGCGGAGTCGTTGATGACGACGAAGAAGAAAGCACCTTATAAGTGACGGCCAATCCGCGATACCGCTTTGAAGTCTGCGCTAACGGTGTGGAGAGTTGCCTTGCCGCACAGCAGGGTGGCGCACACCGTGTGGAACTCTGCACCAACATACCCGAAGGAGGCACAACGCCTTCCTACGGCGAAATTAAGCAGGCGCGGAGGTGGCTTAGGTGGCTTAGGTTGAGGATTGAGAAGTTAGAGAAGTTATCGCTTCGCTAGAAGTAATAGAAGTTAAAGAAGTTGCTTCTTAGCGAAGCGATAACTCCCAAAATAAAGTA
>JAGCTG010000161.1 GCA_017963785.1 Bacteroidaceae bacterium
CTGCACCCCGACAGGCCCGTAAAATTGCTTACCACCCTCGACGAGAAGGTGTCAATCCTAGAAGGCCTGGGCATCGACTATGCCGTGGTGATAGACTTCACCCCCGAGCTCTCGAGGATGAGCGCCAAGGCCTTCATGAAGGAAATCCTCATCGACAAGCTGAAAGGCAGCGCCCTCCTCGTGGGCTACGATCATCGTTTCGGTCACCAATCTTCAGAAACATTCTCCGACTATCAGCGATACGGCAAGCACCTCGGCATGGAGGTAATCCTGGCGGGCGAGTTGCCGCAAGAGGAAAGTGCGAGACACGTATCTTCATCAGTTATACGTAAGGCGATAGAAGAGGGAAATATGGTGTTGGCAAAAGATTTGCTTGGCCGTTATTATAGCATAGAAGGCACCGTAACTCATGGAGAAGGCATCGGCCGCACTATCGGTTTTCCTACTGCCAATATTGCAATGACAAGCCCTTGTAAGCTGTTGCCCAAGGATGGTGCGTATATGGCAAGGGTTTATGTCAAGGGTAGTTACCATGCCGGCATGCTCTACATCGGGAATAGACCGACACTTGATAATCTCGCACGCGAACAGCGTGTAGAGGTGTATATACTTGATTATAACGAAGATATCTATGGACAAGATGTGCGCATAGAGTTTGTGGATTTCCTTCGTGGTGAACAACAATTTAGCACGATTGAAGATTTACAAGAGCAACTAAAAGTTGATCTCTTTCAGATAAGAGAGAAAACAGCAAAAGAATAAGACAATGAAAAAGACACTCTTAATCATCGGTGTATTCATCCTTTCCCAAGTGGTGGCTGGATTGGCAGCTTCCGTTGCGGCGATGATACGTTTGTATGTTCAGGGCAAGGGCTTTCACGGAGATTTTGAACTGTCGCCGTCAGAAATGCTAATAGCGTTGATGGCCAGCGAGATAATCATTATTATTGCCACAATCCTTATCTGCCGCAAAGGATTTAAGGAGCCTTTTCGATGGAGGATTTCTGTATGTAAGGGATTGGCGGTGGTTGCTGTGTCTATCGTAGGTTTCTCTGCACTCGTCGTTCTTACCGAGGCATTAGCCGAGTGGCTTAGTCTGCCTGACTATATGGAAGAGACCTTCAAGGTAGCAAGCCTAAGCTCGCTCAGCCTTTGGGCAATGGCAGTGATAGGTCCGATATCAGAAGAGATAGCCTTTAGATATGGAATTGCGGGCTCCCTGCTTGAGACAAACAAGATGTCTAAATGCCTGGTGGTGCTAATCTCTGCACTGTTATTTAGCTTACTCCACATGAACCCCGCACAGATGCTTGTCGCTTTTATCTTGGGGCTGTTCCTTGGATGGCTATATGTCATCACTCTCAGCATTTGGCCTTGCATCATTTGCCATGTGGCTAATAATGCAGTGAGTGTGTTATTAATGCGTAAGAGCTCAGGAGAGATGGAAGACGCAACATTGTCGGGCATGATTCCAGACAACACATGGTTTGCTGTAACACTATGCGGATGCGCTGTAGTCTTGCTCCTTTCTATTCTTGCCCTGCGATATTGTACCAGAAAGTATTAACCAAATCTTATAACTATGAAAACTGTTTTGCTACTTACTGTTTTTGCGTTCTTCACAATATTGCCGTCAGGTTTCGCTTCGAAGCAAACCGCCGACAGCAATAAGAAAGAACAAATAGGAATAGCCTCTTTCTATGCTAAGGTGGTAAAGACGCGTATGGCCAATGGTATGCGCTACCACAAGGACAGCATGATATGCGCCCATCGCACGCATCCCTTTGGCACACTGCTGAAAGTCACCAATCTTAAGAACAATAAGACGGTGGTGGTAAAGGTAACTGACCGCGGTCCTTTTGCTCGAGGCCGGGTTATAGACCTTTCGTGGGGTGCTGCAGAGAAGTTAGGTTTTATCGCTGCAGGCTTGGCGAAAGTAAAAGTCGAGGTTTACGATGGCAAGATGAACTCTGAGATAGACACTCATCCCAACGATTCCACCGATTTGATAATAGACTACGAGAACCGTGAGGGGTATGAGTTTCCTTACACTCCTACCCAGAAGACAGAAGAGGAGGAATAGTCCGAGTATTTGTCAGGCGATAATAAGGTAGCCGATATATAATATATATATCAGCAGTAGCACCAGTCCCTCCCATCGTTCCAGGGTGCGCTTGGTAAACATAAATAACCAGAGCAACACAGCAATACCACCCATTATCAGATAGTCGCGCAAGAATCCGATGTCTGACCCATGGATGGGGCAGATAACAGCTGGCAGTCCAATGCCGAAGAGGACATTAAAGGTAACAGATCCGACGATATTGCCTATAGCCATATCCTGCTGTCCCTTGCGTGCAGCAATGACCGAAGCGAATAATTCGGGAAAACTGGTGCCGGCAGCCACGATGGTCAGGCCAATGATGCGCTCCATGTCTCGTGGGTCTGCTCCCACCATTGCGCCTATTTCACGGGCGATGCCCGAAGCACCGTTGACAAGGATATGAGAGCCTCCTACCAGTAGGCCCAGAGCAAACAAGGAAAGAAGGATAGCTTTCCACAATGCCATTGTCGAGTCTTCGTTCTCTTCGTTGGAATCGGCCATTTTTGTTATGCGTCGGGAGCGACGTACTTCCCATGTCACGAACAAAATGAGCAGGCTTACCCCCACTGCTCCAGCCAGTCTGCCAATTGTGCCGCTCATACCCACAGCCACCAATAGCCAGCAGGCAAATAGCATCATCGGGAGGTCAACCCTAAGGGTGAATTTCTTTATGATGCACGGAATAATCAGTGCTGTTACGCCCAGAATAAGGCCGATGTTCGCAATGTTAGAGCCTATCACATTGCCCAAGCAGATACCGGGGCTGCCAGCCATCGCAGCCTGAAGGCTGACAAACAATTCGGGCGCACTGGTGCCGAAACCTATCACGGTGAGACCTATAACCATCGGACTAAGTTTTGCCCACTTGGCGATGCAGACTGCCCCTTCCACAAGCCAGTCGCCACCCTTGATAAGTAGTACAAAGCCAAGTAAAACAAAAACTATATCCAGCAACATAAGTTTAATCGACTAATCTGTGGCAAAGAATAGGTAGCACACCAGTATTGCCGTGATAATACCAATCAGGTCGGCCAATAGTCCGCACACCACGGCATGGCGTGTCTTGCTGATTCCAACTGCACCAAAATATACTGCCAGAATGTAGAAAGTAGTATCAGTGCTGCCTTGGAATATGCAACTGAGTCGTCCGATAAACGAGTCTGCGCCAAAGTTGGTCATGGCATCTACCATCATTCCTCTGGCACCACTGCCGGACAGGGGCTTCATCAGTGCCGTAGGCAACGCACCAACCCAGTCGGCAGCCATGCCCAGACCCTCAATTAGATGCTGCAGTCCTAACACCAGCCAGTCCATTGCTCCTGAAGCACGAAAGACACCTATCGCCACGAGCATGGCAACAAGATAAGGTATTATCCTTACTGCCGTCTGGAATCCCTCCTTTGCACCCTCTACGAAGGCATCATAAACATTAATGCGTTTTCTCACTCCAGAGAAGAGGAAAGCCATAATAATGAGCATCAACAACAGATTAGCCCCAGTGGTGGTAACGGTGTTGAGCGATTGTTTGTCCATCTGGGTAAAGCCCCAGATAATGCCTGCCACCGCAAGGCATGCTCCGCCAAGCGTAAGGATGAGAGTGCGGTTAAAGAGGTTAATCTTTTGATAGATAGAGGTAATAATCACTCCACCGAGTGTGGCGGCGAAAGTGGCTATCAGTATCGGCAGAAATACGTCGGTGGGCTGTGCGGCTCCAAGCTGTGCCCTATACACCAAGATGGAGATGGGCACAATGGTCAGTCCGCTCGTGTTGAGCACCAAAAACATAATCATCGGGTTGGTGGCTGTGTCTTTTTTCTTGTTCAGCTCCTGTAGCCCCTCCATAGTCTTGAGTCCCAAGGGCGTAGCCGCATTGTCCAGTCCGAGCATGTTGGCAGAGATATTCATAAACATATTGCCAAACACGGGATGGTTCTTGGGGATGTCGGGAAAGAGTTTTACCATAACGGGACTCAGGAAGCGGGCCAGGGCATTTACCAGTCCACCTCTTTCGCCTATCTTCATGATGCCCAGCCATAATGACAGTACACCCGTGAGGCCGAGACTCAACTCAAAAGCTGTCTTAGCAGTGTCAAAGGTAGAGTCCATGATGGCGGGAAAAACATCCATGTCTCCCATGAACACCAGTTTAATCAGAGCTATCACAAAGGCGATAGCGAAAAAAGCTATCCAGATGTAATTAAGTACCATACGACTGCAAAGGTAATACTTTTTTTAGGAGTAAGGAGGAGTTTTCGTGTGCTTTTTGCATTTTATCAGGATATGTTGTCCGTTAGCCATTGTTGTGGCAAAGAGATAGATGTTGCCACCGTCCTTTAACTTGAGTTTCTTGTGCAGTTCATCGGCAGTGGCAGGGAAATTGCGCACGGTGATGTTGGCTTGCCGTATATCACTGAGCATGCGGCGCAAGTCATGCTTGCCAAAGCCGCACGAATCCACCACTTTGAAACTGCGTCCGGGGTAATTGTCTTTCCATTCGTTGCAAGTGTAGAGATGGCTGTCGCTATGCAATTTAAAGAGATTATGTCTGCGAGCCACATCGTCTTGCACTCCCGCCTTGAGCACTGAAGCATTTGGTTCGTATAGGTAATCTCCCATTTCATCGCAGAGTTTGGCATGCTGTTTGGAGCTTTCTCCTATGGGGCACACAACCTCAGGGTCTGTTGTTTCCAGATTAACGCAATGGATGGTGGGAGCAGCTTTGCTTTTGCTTAGGATAAAGAGAAGTTCCTTGCACTCTCCGCGCACGCTTACCACATGAATTTCTGTGACATGGCCCAGTTTGCGTAGCGCCATGCTGATATCCAGCATCGGAGAAAGTTTCGTCATTACAATCGCAGCCTTGTCTAATAGAATGTTCTGCATTTCCACTACATTGGGCGAACAGTCTTCCAGCGCCACCATCTTACGCTTGGCCTCATCGCGACGGGCTGGGTCTAGATATAACAGAGAGACATCATGCAGCCCAGCCAGTGTGTCGCCAAGGCAATCTGCACAGACTTCTTTGGCGTTGTACAGTCCTAGTAACGGGAAATTGTGCTCTGCTATTTTGCATAGGATAGGCTGTTGCTCTACATAGACGGCTCTTTCAAAGATTGGTGCAAGAAAAGAGAAGTCCACCCCGAAGCCTCCTGTCAGGTCAATGAGCATAGTCCGTTGGTCTTTGTCAGGCAAGAGGCGCTCGGCAATCGTACGTTTATATCGTGCAGCGGGCTCACTCGAGCATTGCTCTATTGCAAGCTTTGGCGGAAACCACACTCCCCTTGTCTGTGCCCAAAGTGGCAGCTTCTTTTTGGCTAGTTGCCGCCCTTCTATCTGCTGCATACACCACAGCGCGTCCACTCCGTCAGGGATATGGCTCAGAGCCAGCTTGCGCACATCGTCGTTGCTATGCTTGTCAATATATTCCTCATTGGTCATGGGAGGTCAGTGATAATCGCTGTGGTGGTTTGGGTTAACGAGTTCGCGGTATTTGTCAATCACAAGTTTGAAGTCTTCCCACACGGGCCGTTTAAGCTCTGGATTGCGTAGCAAGGCAGAGGGATGATAAGTTGGC
>JAGCTG010000162.1 GCA_017963785.1 Bacteroidaceae bacterium
CCTCGGCATTTCTATGCCGAGGCTTTTTAAAAGACGAAAATGAGATTAGAGGGCCAGGCGTAGGCCGATGGCTTTGTATCTGCGGGTTGGAGGATTGTAACCGCGGGCGGTGACGCTGCAGTCGGAGCGGAAGCCGTTCCAAGAGCCGCCGCGGCGGATGCGGTAGGTGCCTTCGGCCGGTCCCTGCGGGTTATCAGAGGGCGAGGAGGCGTAGTACTTCTCTTCGTACCAGTCGTGGCACCACTCGCTGACGTTGCCACTCATATCATATAGGCCAAGGGCGTTGGGCTTGCGGAGGGCCACATCGTGGGTCTTCTCTTCGGAGTTTTCATCATACCACCCCAGGTCGTCCATATAGTTGCCACCGCAGAAGACGTATTGTTTCTCGGGCTTGGCGTCGCGTGCGGCATACTCCCACTCGGCCTCGGTGGGGAGGCGGAAGTGTTTGCCGGTGAGTTTGTTGAGCTTGGCGATGAATTCCTGACAGTCGTCCCAGCTTACTTGTTCCACTGGGAGCTTGTTGCCCACGAACATGCTGGGGTTGGCGCCCATGACGGCCATCCATAGCTCTTGTGTGACTTCGGTTTCTCCAAGCTAAAAGGCTTTGAGGGTGACAGGGTGAACGGTTTGCTCTGAGCCGTAGCCATACTGGTTGCCAATTTGGAAGGTGCCGGCGGGTACTGCTTTCATGGTGAACTTAACGCCTTTCACGGTGAAATGAAGTTCAGTCTTTTGAGCATTGACAATTGTGCATTGACAATTGACCATTAATAGAAGAATAAAGGGATAAAGTATTTTTTTCATAATCTTAGGGTTTTGAGAGCCTTATTTTGCGGGAGTAGGTGTGGCCGTTGATGGTCCAGCGGAGGAGGTAGATGGAAGGACTGTTCTTTGATTGAATATTGAACATTGTGCATTGAGTATCTATTTTGCGGCCGTTGAGGTCGTAGATGGCAATGTCATTGACCACAGACGATTGACCATTGTCCATTTGTAGGCGGAGCTGGTTGGTGTGGGGATCGTAGAGGATGCGGTAGTTGGGGTTGTTATCCTGCTGGGCGGCAATGACAGAGGAGATGGTCTCGTCGGATTGCTGCAGATACCACTGGCGGGTGGTCTTAGTGGCATTGTCGGAGTTGTTGGTCCAGCTGATGACGGGGTTGCCGTCGGCGCTGTCGCCATGAGAGTTGTTCCACGCCAGATGGGTGGCTTTGTTTTCGATGGCCCAGTTGTCGCCGGCAGGCATGAATCGCCAGAGCTGACGGTTGTCTGTTTCGTCGATGGGCATGAGCTGAAGCTGCGAGCCGGTTATATATTGACCATTATCTGTTGTTTCTTGTTTTGCCATATCTGTGATGGCGAGGTCGCTCTCGCGGCTGACTATGCGGTAGTAGTCACCGGTAACAGGGCGTACCTCCCACTGCTGGCTGAGGGCGCGGTCGTCGTCGCGGCTCCAGGTGCCGATGAGGGCAGCGTCGTCGCAGATATCGATGGGATGGTCATTGCCTACATTATATATATAATAATAGTAGTCGGGGTCGATGTTCATAGGATTGCTGGGTGGGGGCAGCGGGGGCTGGAGACCGTCGGGGTTAGGGAATACAGACGAGAGGTAGGCGGCGTGGTTGACGAGGAAGGCTTTGAGGTAGTCTATGCCTTCCTGATAGGTGGAGAAGAGCTGTAACTCGTCCCAGGTGCGCTGGTCAATGGGCCAGGTCTGGTAGTTGAGTTGCTGGCTTTCGTCTAGTTCTGTGGCGAGGCTGTCAACGAAGGCGAGGGTGCGCTCCACAAGGTTCTCTTCGCATACGGCTTTGTGCCAGCGGCGCCCTATAAGGGTGCGGAACCATGGGTCGTCGTACATTTGCACGAACCAATTCTTACCATTGTTACCGCCGTAGCCTGCGTCGAGCATGAGTCGATTGGTGACCTCGCCGATGCGGTGGCAGTTGTTGAAGGCGATGTCGTAGTCCCAGATGGGCCCCATGTAGAGGTGAGAGTCGGCCTGCTGCTTGTAGCAATAGATGCTATAGAGTCCGTCGCAGTTGCCGCTATACTCCACGGTGAGGAACCACGAGGCGAGGGTGAGACTGTCGACAAATGCCCGGTAGCCGCGGATGGGGTCTCGGAAGTCGGTTGAAAAGATACGCTCTTCAATGTTGTTCATGTATTGGCGTATGTAGTCAACTTGCTGGGGCTGAATGATTTCATTGTCGGGAGAGCGCACAGATATTGGGACACCGCGGTCGGTGGAGAACCAGGGGCTGTGGCCGGAGGCGGGAGTGCCTATCTCCATGTAGTAGCCACCGGTGATGTCAGAGGTGTCGGTGGGAATGGAGTCTTGCTCGACTATGTCGATGCGGCGCGGGTGGATATCTATCTGGTCGCTGACCTGATAGTTGCCAAGGAAGGTGGAGTTGAGTGTGACATCAACGAAGGTGGCGGCTGGCACAAAGGGTTGGCCGAGGAGCTTGGCTATGTAGCTTGCCACGGCATTGCGGATGAGTGTCTTGTCGCTGCAGTTGGCCATCAGTGTCCAGTTGCGTGCGTTGGCGTGCTGGTTGCCGAGGAACTTGGTTGCGTGCTTGAACTTGATGCGATAGGGTTTCTTGGGGAGACCCCATGTGCTATTGCCTCGGCCGCGTATCTGCAGTGAGTCGAATATTTCTACGAGGCCGTCGCGGACGCGCCACATCTTGGCATACTGGTAGATTTCTTTGCTGGTGATGTCGGTGCCATCGTAGGTGTTGATGTAGAGACTGGGAAGGTCGGTGTGCTGTTTGAGGTAGGAAGGAATGTTGCCGCGACGCAGGTTGTCGAGTTCGTCGTTGAAGGCATTGTAGGCTTGGCGGAGCTGCTGGAGGGCATCGGGGGTAATGTCATTGACCGTTAACGATTGACCTATGGCTATTTGCTGGCGTAGGGCGGCGGCAATGGGACCAAGATCGATGAGGCAGTTGGGACCGAAGATGTTGACAAAGGCCGGGATGAACTCTGCGAAATGGCCGAAGGTGTTGCCTGAGGTATTGGCCAGGATGGTGAAGCGCAACGACTGGTAGGTGGTGTCGCCGAGGGATACGGGGTCGGAGATGTATTCAAGGCCTGAGCTGGCATTGCCGAGAGTAATGGTGCCGAGGGAGTCCCAGTGGGTCTGGTCGTTGCTGCCGAGCACCCCCATGAGGGTGACATGGTTGTCACTGGTCAGGCGCCGCAAGACGTGTAGGCCTATGTTGCCGCCTATGGGTTGGGGGAAGTCTATCTGGATGTAGTGGGTGTCGTTGACTTGGTTGTGCCAATCGCTATGCCAAAAGGTGTTGGCATTGTTGTCAACGAGGTATTCTATGTGTTGTCCTTCTTGCCAGTCGCTGGCATTGCTGCTTAGCTGGCTGGCGTTGATGGGAATGTCTTGCGATTCTTTGCCTATGGCTTGCCGGTAGAGATCTTGGGACTCTGCCAGCAGTTGGTGGTATAGCTCTGCAATAGTCTGCGCTCCTGAAGTGAGCACACACATACTGAGCAGTGCCGAAAGAAGGAGTCGCATAGTGAATGAGTATTTATACTCCCCAGAGGAGGATATATGCTGTAGCGGCTGGTATGGCTAACAAGGCACTGTCGAAGCGGTCGAGCACTCCGCCGTGGCCTGGGAGGAAGTTGCCACTGTCCTTGATGCCTAGGGCGCGCTTGCACTGACTCTCCACCAAGTCGCCCCATGTGCCAAAGATGCAGACAGTAAGGCCGAGGCCCAGCCAGAAGAGACAGCCTACCCCCGACCCATCCCAGGAGGAAGGGAGCAGGGAGTGGAATGCCCATGCTCCGAGTAGCACTACGATGGCGCCGCCAATGCTGCCTACCCATGTCTTCTTGGGAGAGAGAGAGGGGAAGAGCTTATGGGTGAGAGAGCAATGACCGTTGAACATGGACCATTGGAATTTGATTTTCTTGCCGAGGGTGCAACCAAAGCAGTATGCGCCGGTGTCGTTGAGCCATAGGAATATGAAAACAGCAAGGGGCAGGACGGGGGAATAGATTTGATTGAAGGCCAACACATTGAGCAACGCCATGGGCAGGGCGATGTAGAGCTGGCCGGCAAAGGTATAGGCCCAATCGGTAATGGGATGCTCGTGCTTGAGGTATAGGCCGCAGATGGGCATGAAGAGGAGGGAGAGGATATATGGGGCGAAGGCGATGAGGCCTACCGCGCCGCTACAACAGAGGAAAAAGGCGATAAAGAGATATACTCCACTGATGACGCTGACGGTGTTGTTGACCTGGGCGATGTCGTGCTGTATGAGCAGTTCGTTAAACTCATTGAGTAGCAGGGCGGTGATGATGGCAAAAAGCACGCAGTAGGTTGACATGCCGAGGAGCAGACAGCCTACTATCACGGCTACAAAGGCTATGCCGGATAAGGTGCGGATGAGTACGTTAGGCATTGGGAAAGAGTTTGTCGATTTCGTCTTTTTGTTCTTTTTCTTTCTTGTCGAGTTCTTTCTCCTCGGCTTCGGCACGCTCTTTGGCGAGACGCTCATTCTCGGCGATGATTTCGTCGGAGCGGCTGGTCCACTGGCGCTTTCCGAAAATCTGCTCTACGTCTTCAGCGAAGATGACTTCGTTGTCGATAAGGAGCTGGGCTACCTGGCTATGGCCTTCGCTATGCTCGGTGAGAAGGCGTTTAGCCCTGTCATATTGCTCAGCGATGAGAGCCTTGACCTCCTCGTCAATCTGCTTGGCGGTGATGTCGGAGTAGGGTTTCTGGAAGTAGTCTTGCTGGGCGGTGTAGTAGCTGATGTTGTAGAGGTTGTCACTCATACCGTAGTATGCTACCATACTGAAAGCCATCTTGTTGGCACGTTCGAGGTCGTTGAGAGCTCCAGTGGAGATATGACCAGTGAAGAGCTCTTCGGCAGCGCGTCCGCCGAGGAGTGAGCATATCTTGTCGAGCATCTGCTCTTTTGTGACATTGACGCGCTCTTCAGGCAGATACCATGCAGCGCCAAGTGCCTGCCCGCGGGGTACGATGGTAACCTTGATGAGGGGGTCGGCATACTGGCAGAACCATGAGATGGTGGCATGACCAGCCTCATGGATGGCTATGCTGCGCTTCTCTTCCTGAGTCATAACTTTGGTCTTCTTCTCCAGTCCGCCGATGATACGGTCAATGGCGTCGAGGAAGTCTTGCATGCCTACGGCCTGCTTGTCGTGGCGGGCAGCGATGAGGGCAGCCTCATTGCAGACATTGGCTATGTCGGCACCAGAGAAGCCCGGGGTCTGGCGCGAGAGGAGGTCGATGTTAACGGTCTCATCCATCTTGAGTGGCTTGACGTGGACAAGGAATATCTGTTTACGCTCAGGCAGGCCGGGGAGCTCCACGTGTATCTGACGGTCGAAACGACCTGCACGGAGCAGGGCCTTGTCGAGGATATCGGCGCGGTTGGTGGCAGCCATGACAATGATGCCGCTGTTGGTGCCGAAGCCGTCCATCTCGGTGAGGAGTTGATTGAGGGTGCTCTCGCGTTCATCGTTGCCGCCCATGGAGGGATTCTTGCCACGAGCACGGCCCACGGCATCCATCACGTCGATGAAGACGATGCAGGGCGATTTCTCCTTAGCCTGACGGAAGAGGTCACGGACGCGGCTGGCACCTACGCCGACAAACATTTCCACAAAGTCGCTACCAGAGAGGGAGAAGAAAGGCACGCCTGCCTCACCTGCTACGGCTTTGGCGAGCAGGGTCTTACCGGTGCCCGGAGGTCCCACGAGGAGGGCACCCTTGGGTATCTTGCCGCCAAGCTCAGTGTATTTCTTGGGGTCTTTGAGGAACTTGACTATCTCCTGCACCTCCTGCTTGGCCTCATCTTGGCCGGCGACATCGTTGAAGGTAATATTTATCTTGCTGCCCTTCTCATAGAGCTGGGCACGGCTCTTGCCCACGGAGAAGATGCCTCCTCCGCCACCTCCGGCACGACGCATAACAAGCATCCAAAAACCCAGGATGAGTAGCACGGGGAAGATGATGTTGAGCAAGAGAGAACCGAAGAAGTTGCTGTTAGCATCGTATTGTATCTTGCCACTAAAATGCTTGGCTTCCTTCTCTGCGGCAAGAAACTCATTGACATCGCTTACGTCAGGAAACTCGGCAACGATGGAAGGGTCGCGGCCCGCTTCAGCAGCCTTGCCGAAGATTTCGCCGACATAAGGCTTCTGGATATACATCCTTACATTGCCGTCGCCCTTGTTGACGACAATGTTGCGGGCATACCCTTTCTGCACGTATTCTTGAAACTCGGAGTAGCTGACTTCTTTCTGGAAACTGTTGCCGTTGCCTGAGTTGGTGTAGAACATGTAGGCCAGCAGCAGTATGACAATCATGTATGTCCAGT
Source organism: Bacteroidaceae bacterium (assembly GCA_017963785.1). GTDB lineage: Bacteria > Bacteroidota > Bacteroidia > Bacteroidales > Bacteroidaceae > UBA6382. The sequence continues at coordinate 6,378 of JAGCTG010000162.1, forward strand.
TCAGATTGAACTTGGGCATCTTCATATTATTGTTTTTGTTGTCTGCGCTCATTAAAGTAATTTACAATTTAATAATTTACGATGTACTATTTATGTACTATTTAGCTGTTTAACTATTTATATTATTCGTCAGGTATTTCTGTGAGGGTGGCGTCAGCCCAGAGATGCTCGAGGTCGTAGAACTCTCGTGCCTGAGGCTGGAGGATGTGGACGATTATATCGCCGTAGTCCACGGCTACCCAGTAGGCATTCTCAAGTCCACTCACGCCAATGGCTTTCTCGCCGAGGCATTCGCGAGTCATATCGCTCACGGAGCCGGCGATGGCCTCTACTTGATTGGCACTGTTGCCTTGGCATATTACGAAGTATTTGCAGATAGGGTCTTTGATGCTAGAGAAGTCGGCGATGACTATGCGCCGGCCTTTCTTCTCCTGTATTCCTTCTGTGATGACTTGAAGTAGTTTGTCTGTGATTTTTTGCATGTGTTTTTGTGCTTGTTTTCGTGTTTTCTGTTTGTTCGATGTGCAAAAATACTATTTTTTTCAAAGAAAAAGCGTTTTTTTTCATATATTTCTTTGCCGTATTATTGGAATGTTATATTTTTGCAAGCGAAAAGATTGGGATATGGTGTAATGGTAACACTGCAGATTCTGGTCCTGCCTTTCCTGGTTCGAGTCCGGGTATCCCAACACACACAGAGCCGCACATTGGTGCGGCTCTTGTTTTTTTATTGCAGGAGTGGTTTATTCGCCAGAAATGATGATGCTATAGACCGCTGTAACATCAGCTGTATTAATTTTGCCGTCGCGATTGACATCGGCATCGGTCTCGCTGATGCCTGACTCCTGGCCACTGATGATAAGGGTGTAGATGGCCACTACGTCGGCGGAGTTTATTTTGGTGTCGCGATTGACATCGCCCCGAGCGGCAGTGGTGACTGTTGCGCTGACGGTGGCTGTGCGTGAGTCAAGGTAATCATCGGCTATGGCCTTGACCTCCAAGGTATATTTGACACCGTTTTCAAGGTCTGTGTAGATGAAAGTAGGCTTTGCTATGGTGTCGGTGCGTAAGGTGTCTTCTCCCTGATACAGGGTGAGCACATAATTCCCGGCGTTGTTAACCTCATCGAAGGATGCAGTTAGCTGGGTGTCGCCAGTAGGTAAGAGCTTGAGATTTTTGATGGAGGTGAGCTGTCCGGAGCACTGATAGTAAAACACTATATTGTTGAGTCCGTCACGATGGATGTTAGCCAGATGGATGTTCATATAACCTCCTACGTATGCAGTGTCGCATGGGGTGGTGGTGCTGCTGAGCTCCATGTTGTTGGTGTAGCCTGGCCACAGGTCGCCTTTATAGGCTGAGGCTTTGCCTCCGCCATAGGGTGTGAGTTTTCCGTCGGCGGGTATGACGGTCATGCGCTGATGGGTACGGGTGTTGTTGATGGATTTGTTGGTCCATGCTGTGTAGTTATAGTGAACGTGGTTGATGAGCATGCCTTCGCCGTATAGGGGCAAGAACCAATCAGACTGTTCACGGTTTTCGAGTATGTAGTATTCGTTTCCAGTAGGGTCAGACTCGTTGAGAATTCGATAGGCTCGCACGGCTGAGTCGGCATGCAAGGGTGGCAGGGTGACGAGTTGCTTTTCGTTGCGGAGGGTGTCGATTTTTATCCATCCGAAGAACTCGCGTTCGTAGGCTGTGTAGCCCACGGGTGTGTGACTGTAGTTATTAAACTGGCCGTAGTCCATGAGCGACCATGCGTCCATGCCAAATATGCCTGATACGTTGTTGGTGTTGTAGAAGTCGGGAAGTCCGAGGGCATGGCTGAACTCATGGCATAGGGTGCCAATTCCGTCAAACTGCTCGCCAGCTCCGTAGTCGGCCAGTTCGTCCATTATGAGGCCAGCCTTGAAGCGGAGTCCATTAGCATTGGTGTGGGAAAGGCTCCAGTAGTATGCAGCCCACAGCTCGTTTTCATTGCCGCTGACTTGCTCGCCGTGGCCTGGGTAGATGACGATGACCATTATCTCGCCTTTATTGTTTTTATAAGGAGAGAAATCAATGCCTTTGGCTGTAGCGGAATCGATGGCCTCGGCCATATAGCCAGTGGGGTCGATGTCGTCGCCGCCACTGTTGGCGCCATATGTTGCCCGCTCTTTGCTGACACACACCTTGGTAAGCACATCAAACTGGGGGCGGAACTGCCCGTCACTCTGAGCGATGAAGTATTCACGCATGCTGCCCGGGCCGCCTTCTTCGGTGTAGTTGTCGGCATTGAGGTGGCGGTTGAAGCGGTCTATATCGTTTTCTTCTCTGAAGGACAGGTCAGGGAACTCGGCCAGGATGACGGGTATTCGGACATCCCCTTTGCAGGCTACGCTGGCCAGGCTGAGACTGCCCACGCCGTAGCGTGTCTTGTGGCGCATAGCCAAGTGGGTGAAGAATTTATTGCTATATCTGTCGGCTATGCGTTGCTCGATGGGTGTGCGGTCGAGTGGCTCATGGGCGAGCATGGTGCCGGCACTGACATTGCCGTTGCTGTCAAACTCGGCGTAGCAGAAGTTGCCGTTTTTGTCGGGGAATACGGGCATATCGTCATCGGTGATGTAATAGAGTATGTGATCGGCACCGGTACGGGTAACGGTGAGTGTAGTGCCGTCGGCCTGCTTGATGGTCTTTCTTACTCTGAACACGGGGCTGGCGATTGCTGTGGCAAGTATGACGGTGAAGCACAATAATGTGGCAATGAGTCTATTCATATTTTCCTTTTTGTGTTATGTAGCTATCAATAAGTTTGCGGGCCATGCTGAGAGGCTTGGGTATGGAGGGCAGGTTGTGGATATTAAACCATCCTCCGTTGGCGAGCTCGTCGCTTTGCAGATGCAGGGTGCCGCTTTTGTAGCGGGCGGTGAAGCCTATCATCAGTCCCTGCGGGTAGGGCCACGGCTGGCTGCCGAAGTAGCGGATGTCGTCCACCTCAAGCTGTGTCTCTTCACGAATCTCGCGTCTGACACATTCCTCCAGGCTTTCGCCGAATTCAACGAATCCTGCTACGAGGCCGAAGTAGTTGCCCTTGAAGGTGCGACTTTGCACGAGCAGAATCTCATCTGCGCGGTGGATAAGCACTATGATGGCGGGCGATAGTTGGGGCCATGTCTCTGTCTGGCACTCAGGGCACCATTTGCTCAGCGGGGTCTTAGACTCGAGCTGTGTGCCGCAGTGGCCGCAGAAGCGGTGGTTATTGTGCCAGTGAAGCAGTTCGGCCGCTTTGCCGGCACGCAGGTAGTCGGTCAATGGCAGCAGGTCGTAGCTGGCACGCAAGCCGATAGGGTGCAGGCTGTCAGGTATCTCGCTTACCACTGCTGTGGTGCATGTCACTCCGTCGTCGAGCGAGAAAGGAATGCCTTCTTCTGCTCCGAAATCGGGTATGGCGTTATTGGCTGTAAGCAGCAGTTGGTTGTCGGAGAAGAGATAGTGTTGCATTTGTGCTACTTGGCTTTTGGCGAGGCTCCTGTGGTGGCGTCTGCCTTTGGCGAGGCCCCTGTGGTGGCATCGGCGGCAGGCTGCCTGGTCTGCGGGATGTTGGCTGGCGCTCCGTCGGCATAGATGGCTGCCGTGTCGCATTTCTGCTGTTGCTTTATCTGGTCGGGAGTGCGAAGCTCCTTATATTTGATGTCGGTGCCGGGATTTTGTGTATATACGGCTTCCTTAAGCTGACCGAAAGTATAGTTAGTGGGCTCTTTGGTGAGCTCTGGCACATTGTAGCTCTTGAGGAGCATGAGGTTTTGCACGGGGTCTTCCTGTGGCAGCATGAATGCCTTGCGTGCCTTGCCCTGCTTGTCGAAGTAGGCTATATAGGGGCGTGTGTAGGAACCATCATCGCGTCGTGAGCTGAACACTATCCAGCGTCCGTTGCTGCTCCATGAGTGATAGGAGTCAACATCAGGGCTATTGGCTTCGGTTAGGGGATAGAACTCGCCTGTTTCCAGATTCTTGACATACTGGTCAGAGCTTTTGTGCCATATATGGAACTGACCGAAATCGCCCAATGTGAAGAGCAGATACTTGCCATCGGGACTTACTCTGGGCACCGAGGCACTCTTGCCCATGGCTAAGCAATCAATCTCCAACTGCGGGTCGCCGAAGGTCATGGTCGTCTCGTCGAAGGTCACGCTCATGAGGTTGTAGTGGAGGTGTTGGTAGCCGGAGAGGACATAGTTGATTTTTACGGAGTCGGATTGTGCACCGAGTCCGGGAGCAGGACAGCAGCAGTAGTAAATCTTTTTGCCGTCGGGAGCCCAGGCGGGGAATGTCTCCATATCGTCGGGAGTCTTCAGGATGTTGCTCACTTCGTGGGTGTCGGCATTGTAGAAGAGGAGGTCGCTGCCGTAGTCGAGCACCTCAATTTTTTCAAGATCCAGGAGGTGAAAAGCCTGTCCGGTACGGTTGCTGGAGAAGACGATATAGTTCTTTTTCGGATGCCATGAGGGATAGACAGCGGCTCCCAGAATAGAGTCATTTTTGAAGTTTAGCTTTTCTACCTTGCCGTCTTTAGCTATGAGGGTGCCGCCCATTTTTGCACGGACGTGGAATAGCATATTCTTGCCTCCGTAGTTTTGGTAGTTGTGACAATTGGCGCAGTGGTTCTCGTCGGGATTTTCCTCACGATTGTTTTCGTAGATGGTGTTTACGTCGTAGTTGGTGAGGTTGCGTTGGTAGAGCCCTATATGGCGATACATCTCAAAGCC
>JAGCTG010000163.1 GCA_017963785.1 Bacteroidaceae bacterium
CCAGGACATCTTCGACCGTGCCGACGAATACTGCAAGGCTGAGCGTCTGTACCGCGAAGGCAAGCTGCCCAAGCGTATCTGCCACTGCGACACCAAAGTTGACAATATCCTCTTTGACCAGGACGACAAGGTGCTCTGCGTCATCGACCTCGACACTGTGATGCCATCGTTCATCTTCTCCGACTTTGGTGACTTCCTGCGCTCTGCAGCCAACACCACCGCCGAGGATGACCCCGACCTGAACAACGTAAGCTTCAACTTCGAAATCTTCAAGTCCTTCACCAAGGGCTACCTCAAGGGTGCTGCCAGCTTCATCACCCCGATAGAGATAGAGAACCTGCCGTTTGCCACGGCTCTGTTCCCTTACATGACGCTCGTGCGCTTCATAGCCGACTACATCAACGGCGACATCTACTTCCACTGCAAGTATCCCGAGCACAACCTGGTGCGCAGTCGCAACCAGCTCAAGCTCACCAAGTGCGTGGAGGCAGCCTTCCCGCAGATGGAGGCCTTCATCGCCGAGCAACTCAAAAAACTTGGCATATACGACGTGGAATAATCGTCGCTTAGACACAAAATATAATAGTCGCAAAGCTTAGGCTTTGCGACTATTATTATAGTAGAAGCAAGCTTCCCTATGCTATCTCAATCAGTCGGCGTTGCTTGTCTTCATCCTTCCTGGTAATCTTGGGCATCTCTATCTTGAGTACGCCGTCGTTTACCTTGGCCGTAATCTTGGTCTGGTCCACATTCTCCGGCAGAGAGTAAGTCTGTTCGTAGTTAGAGTAGGAGAATTCGCGCCTCAGATAGTGCTCTTTCTTATCCTCGTCCTTGTGTTCCATCTTGTTTTCCAACTTCACCTCAAGATAACCTTGATTGGTGACGTTGATACGGCAGAACTCCTTCTTCAAACCAGGCACAGCGATTTCCATCGTGTACTTTTCTACATCTTCCTTGACATTGACTGCAGGTGCTGTAGAGTTCATCTTCGGCATCCAGTTGGTATCAAAGAAATCGTCAAAGAAATTTGACATCAGATTTACGTCATTGTTTCTACGTGCGAGTAACATAATCAATACCTCCTGTTTTTGGGTTTTTAATGGGTTAAACAATCATTTTCAATTTCTCATTTCTAACTCCTGAATAATCAACCACCGTGCCAACCTACAAAAACTGCCATTTCTGGCACCCTACCCTGTCACATTGGCAGAACTCTCACCCATAGGAATGCAAAAAAGGCAGGCCACTACAGCCTGCCACCTTATTAACCACATAAAATCCAAATCAAGATATCACGAAGAGGTATCTGTTTCCCTCTGTCTGGGTGTGCACACGAAACACACGCTTCCCCTGCACAGCCTGAATCGAGAAGATGCCCTCCAGCTGTGGAGAGTTGCTGGGCAAAGGCCCCATAGGTACCTCCTTCACCCTATCCCTGCGCAATGTGAGATAACCCTCGTAGCTACGGAAATTCTCAAGGGTAATCTTCCAACTGTCATTGTTCAGGGGAAGAGCCTCGCCAAACACCGTCACCTGGGGCGGAACATGGGAGTCAACTCGCACCGAGACCTGAACGTAAATTTCAACCATATCATCGTCATCATCATTAGAGCACGAGCCGCACAAGCACATGCACAATGACGCGACAAACAGCGATTTCAGAATCATTCTACATTTCATAATAAAAGATTTTTAACAAGTTTGTTGGCAAAATTAGTGAGAAAACATATACCTTTCCAAAAAGATGTCGTTAAATAATGTGAATATCACGAATTATTACTATTTTTGCCGCGCGACTGCTACGCAGTTGAACATTAAAAATTGAAAATTGAGCATTGAAAATAATACATATCATCTGCTTAACGCAATAGATTACCCCGCTGATTTGCGTAAGTTGCCCGTGGAGCAGCTACCCGAGGTGTGCAGCGAGCTGAGACAGCGCATCATAGAGGTGCTTGCCCACCACCCGGGCCATCTGGCATCGAGCCTTGGCGCAGTAGAGATAACGGTGGCGCTGCACTATGTGTTTGACACTCCCAACGACCGCATCGTATGGGATGTAGGCCACCAGGCATACGCTCACAAAATACTTACCGGTCGTCGCGATGAGTTTGACACCAATCGTCAGTTAGGAGGCCTCCGCCCCTTCCCCTCACCGGCAGAGAGCGAATACGACAGCTGCGTTTGCGGCCATGCCTCCAACTCGATATCCGTGGGGCTCGGTATGGCGGTGGCTGCCAGAATGCAGGGCAATACGCAGCGCAAGGTGGCGGTGGTGATTGGCGACGGCGCCATGAGTGGTGGCCTGGCCTTTGAGGGCCTCAACAATGTGGCATCCACGCCCAACGACATGCTCATCATTCTCAACGACAACAATATGAGCATCGACCGCAGCGTGGGCGGACTGAAGCAGTATCTGCTACGACTCCACACGAGCAAGTGGTACAACCGCTTCCGCTTCAAGACAGCGCGTGGCCTCGACCGTATGGGTCTGCTCAATGAGAAGCGAAAGAACGCCATTCTGCGTCTCAACAACTCACTGAAATCGCTCATCACCAGAGAGCAAAATATCTTTGAGGGCTTAAACATACGCTACTTCGGTCCTGCCGACGGCCACGACGTGGTGAGGCTGGTGCGCATGCTGCAGCGTATAAAGGATATGTCGGGACCTAAGATGCTTCATATCCACACCGTGAAGGGCAAGGGCTACGAGGCCGCCGAGAAAGATGCTGCGCTGTGGCACGCCCCCGGCATGTTTGACCCCAAGACAGGTGAGCGCATCACCGACAGCGGAACAACTGCGCCGCCCAAATTCCAGACTGTGTTTGGCGAGACACTGCTCGAGCTCGCCAAGGCCAATGATAAGATAGTGGGCATCACACCCGCCATGCCTAGCGGCTGCTCCATGGACATCATGATGGAAGCCATGCCCGACCGCGCCTTCGACGTAGGCATAGCCGAGGGACATGCCGTGACATTGGCAGCCGGCATGGCCAAAGACGGACTGCTGCCGTTCTGCAATATCTACTCATCGTTTGCACAGAGAGCGTACGACAACATCATACACGACGTAGCCATCGGCTCTCTGCGAGTGGTGCTCTGCCTCGACCGCGCCGGACTGGTGGGCGAAGACGGTCCCACTCACCACGGAGCCTTCGACATAGCAGCGCTGCGCACAGTGCCCAACCTCACTATCTGCTCGCCGATGGACGAGCCGGAGTTGCGCAACATGATGTACACAGCACAGCTCCCCTCCACCACTGGCCCGTGGGTGATACGCTATCCTCGCGGCAGGGGTTCCACCCCTGAGTGGCGCACTCCTATGCAAGCCATCACTGTGGGCACAGGACGCAAGCTGCGTAGTGGCGACACCATCTGTGTGCTGTCGCTCGGCCCCCTCGGCCTCACCGTGGAGAAAGCAATCGATAAGAACCGGGAGGCAAGAGGCGAGAGTCTAGAGTCTGTAGCTCACTACGATATGCGCTTTGTGAAACCTCTCGATGAGGAGATAATGCGCGAGGTGGCCGCCGCAGGCTACAAGCAGATTATCACCGTGGAAGACGGCTCGCTGCAGGGCGGATTCGGCAGTGCCGTGGCAGAATGGCTTGCCGACCACGTATGCACCACCCCACTCCATCGTCTTGGACTCCCCGACCACTTCGTGGAGCATGGTCCGGCAAAGGACCTCTACCGTCTCACAGGTCTCGACGAAGACTCTATCGCAAAAACCTTAACCGCTAACCTATAACCCCTAACCATATATGAAAATCATCATTGCCGGAGCAGGCCGCGTAGGCACTCACCTCGCCAAGCTCTTTGCCAGGGAAAACCATAGCATCATTGTGCTAGACGACAATCCCGAAAAGCTCAATGCCCTTCAGGTAAACTACGACCTGATGGTCAAGAATATGGCGCCCACGTCCATCACCGGCCTTAAGGAAATAGGCGTCAGCCACAGCGACCTCTTCATTGGCGTCACGCCCGACGAGGATCTCAACATCAACTGCTGCATGATGGCAGGCAAGCTTGGCGCCAAGCGCACCGTGGCCCGTGTCAACAGCGTGGAGTATCTCAGCAAGACCTCAGAGGAGTATTTCCGCGAGATGGGCATCAGCTCTATGTTCATCCCTGAGATGGTGGCCGCCAAGGAGATAGTCAGCTCAGTAGAGCGCAGCTGGGCCCGCATGTGGTGGGAACCCGACAGCACAGGCGGCAACCTGGCTCTTATGGGAGTGAAAGTGCGCCAGAACTGCAAGATTCTCAATGTGCCACTCAAGGCGCTGCCCAATCAGGCTGCGGCATACCACGTGGTGGCCATCAAGCGAGGCTCCGACACCCTCATACCTCACGGCGACGACATCATAAAGCCCTTTGACCTTGTCTATTTCATGGCCGACAAGCGCAACCAAGACTTTATTCGCACCATCTGCGGCAAGGACGACTACACCCAGGTAGAGGATGTAATGATTATGGGTGGCGGCATCACGGCAGTCTTCACTGCGCAGATGCTGCCCAGCAATATGAACGTCAAGATTATAGAGCAGGACATCAATCGCTGCTATGAGCTCAACAAGCAGATAACCAACAGCAACGTGATGGTGATACACGGCGACGGTCGCGACCTGTCGCTGATGCGTGAGGAAAACCTCGACGACACCGATGCCTTCATCGCCCTGACGCCCAACTCAGAGGTCAATATCATCAGTTGTCTCACAGCCAAGAAGATGGGAGTCAACAAGACAGTGGCCATGCTCGACAACCTCAACTTCCTCTCCATGGCTGAGAGCCTCGATATCGGCACACTCATCAACAAGCAGGCCATCTCCGCCTCCAATATCTATCGCATGATTCTCAAGGCCGACGTCAGCAACGTGAAGAGTCTGATGGTGGCCAACGCCGATGTGGCTGAGTTTACAGCCGCTCCGGGCAGCAAGATAACCAAGAAGCTGGTAAAAGACCTCAAGCTGCCCGCCACTGCTAACCTGGGAGGACTGATACGCAACGGCAAGGGGTATCTGATTAACGGTAATACCCAAGTGATTGAGGGCGACAAAGTAGTGGCAGTATGCATCGACAACGGCTTGAAGGAACTCGCCGCCCTTTTCGATTAGCCGGACACTCGAACTAACACGCTAACGCGACTTTCGAACACTCGAACCATGAAAAAAAAGCTTATCAATCCGCAGGTACTCTGCAAGGTACTCGGTCAGCTGTTGCTGATTGAGGCTTTCATGATGCTTGTCTCGCTGATAGTAGGCATTATATATAAGGAGGACAATCTCGTGCCTTTCACCGTGTCCTTCATCATCACCGCCACGGTGGGTATCGTGCTCATTCTGCTGGGTCTAAAGACTCGCGAAGCCATCAACCGCCGTGAGTCCTATCTGGTGGTGGGTCTTACGTGGGTCATCTTCTCCCTCTTGGGCACCATCCCCTTCCTCATCGAGGGGCAGTGCTCCTCGTTTGGCAGTGCGCTGTTTGAGGCCATGTCGGGCTTTACCGCCACGGGCGCCTCGGTGGTGCCCGATGTCGATGCGCTGCCTCACAGTCTGCTCTTCTGGCGCAGTTTCATGCTGTGGATTGGCGGACTCGGAATAGTGTTCTTCACCATGACCATCCTGCCTGTGTCGGGCAGCGGTGAGATACGCCTCTTCGCCGCAGAGTCCACGGGCCTCGGACAAGAGAAGCTCCACACCAAGGTCAAGACCACCGCCGCATGGATATGGTCTATCTATATCGTGCTTACCGGCGCCTGCGCCCTGTCGCTCTACCTCGGCGGCATGAGTCTGTTTGACGCCATCAACCACGGCATGTCGGCAGCAGCCACCGGCGGCTTCTCCACCCACAACGCGGGCATACTCTACTACAACTCCACCCTCTTGCAGTATATCATGATGGTATTCATGCTGCTGGGCGGTATCAATTTCTACCTGCTCTACATGGTGGCCATACGACGCAAACTCGCACCGCTGAAAAACAACAACGAGCTCAAGTTCTACCTCGGCATCATCTTCGTAGTGGCCCTCATCTGCGCCGTCAGCCTCTACTTCTACAACGGCTACGACATTGAGCGCTCCATCCGCACCTCGCTCTTCAACTGCATCTCCATCAGCACCACCAGCGGCTTTATCACCGACGACTTTCAGCAGTGGTTCCGCCCCACCTGCATGCTGCTCATCTTCCTGATGTTTGTGGGTGGCAACTCGGGCTCCACCTCGGGCGGTTTCAAGAGCATCCGTATGCTTATCATCATCAAGACCACGCGCATACAGTTTAAGCGTATCCTCCACCCCAACGCCATCATCCCCGTGCAAATCAACAAGGCGCCCATCAACTCCTCCGCCGAACACAATGTGATGTCGCTGCTGTTCTGGTTTCTCTTCCTGATAGTGATTGGTGCCGGCGCACTGATGATGACTGGTGTGCCGGGCTATGACAGTTGTGCCCTCTCGCTGGACTGCATAAGTAATATCGGCACCAACTTCGGCCATACCTACGGTCCGTCGCAGGGTATAGCCAATCTGCCGGAAGGTGCCAAAATTATCTGCTCCTTCCTCATGCTTGCCGGTCGTCTCGAAATCTTTGCTATCCTACTCCCCTTCACCCGTTCCTTCTGGCGTCGTCAGTAGCTCTCGCGCCAGTTCAATAATCGTGTCCTCGCCCTTGGCAAAGTCTGTGGCGAGCATATCCACGTGGCGGCCAGGCTCGATGCCATTCTCGGTGCTCTGCATGTGGATGTCATACGTGGGGCATGCTGAGAAGCGCACCTTCCATCCGTTGGGCAGCTCGTTGTTGTAGGGCATGCCTGCCCCGCCACCGGTGCGGTCGCCCAAAATGGTCACATTGGGCAGGTCTTTCATATACATCACAAACGCATTGGCAGCGCTGTATGTGCGACGGTTAGTGAGCACCACCACCGGCTTCTGCCATCGCATTCCCTCGGATGGAGTCAGCTTCACAGGTTCGGGTGCAGAGAACGCGTCATGAGCCTTGCCTGTCTTATGGGCTATGTAGCCCACCGTCGTCTTGTCGTTGATGAAGCTGGCGGCGAGGTCCTGTGCCATCGTCAGCAGTCCGCCCTCGTTGTTGCGCACATCCACTATCAGTCCGTTGCACAGCCGCAGGTAGGTGAAGATAGCATTGAGATTGCCACTGCCTACGCTGCCCTCAAACGACGGCACGTAGATGTAGCCTATATTGTCGGGCAGAATGCAGTATTTCATTCCGCATGTCAGTCGGTATTCGGTACCGAGATACACGCGCTGCAGCGAGTCGCTGAAGTTGACGGGGTAGTTCTCATGCCAGTCCCAGTAGCGTGCGGTGTTGAACGGCGCCACCAGATTGACGTGGCCGTCGCGCAGCTCGTCGAGCATCTTGCTGCACACCTCAAACAGCTGTTCCCTGCTCATGTCAGGCAGCAGCATCTCGCTATAGCGGCGGCGACACTCCCTCCAGTCGAGGCCATACTCCGTCGCCTTATCACCGAAGAAGCAGTAGTGCTCGTCAACTATCTCCCACAGGGCATCGAAGTTGCCCCGCGGCGTATTACTGAACTCGTCCTCGGTAACGCAACCTCCGAGCACTGCTGCCATACATATTATTATAATAAGGTGTAGTCGCTTCAGCATATTCGTTTACATGTAGCGTACAAAACCGATGAGCACGTTATGATAAAAATCCTGTGTCTTCAGTCCGTTGGCCTTCGACTGCATAAACTGTCCCTGATAGCCCACGCGCAGTGCTGTACGCGCTTTCAGTCTGCAGTCGAGAGTGAACAGCACATTGGTCTGGAAAGCACGAAACGAATTGACTATCTGCACATTGTGGCTATAATGTCCGAGCGAAAAAATCTCATAGTACGACTGTCCGTAGTCGGGTGTGAAGAACAGTCCCGTCAGCGGCACATCGGCCTGCAGGGTAGCCATGAAAGGCTTTCGCCACAACTCAAAGTGGCGGCGCACCTGCCCCATCGCAATCAAGTTCACTGCCGCTCGCGCCGACGCCGGGTTGTTGCCCCCCAGCGTGTTGTACACAAACCCCAGCCGAGTCTGCACACCCGCTCCGGCATTCATTTCCCATCCTCCACTCTCGGCTCCAGACTCTTGGCTGGCCAGGAAATGATACATCCACCCCACCTGCCAATGGAAGAAACCGTTGATAGTCTTGTGCTTGTCGGAGCGCGGCTCGGCTATCGCCAGGCTGCCCTGCGTGAGGTGCTGCACATACAGTCGGCGCTGCATCCAGTGGGTAGGCCTGCTTATCTGCGATGCCACCGTCAGTCCGCCGCCGTGGTATCGTTCGTTGGACAGATACGTGTCCCACTGCGTCACGCCGCTCACGCCAAACATCGTTGCAGACTCCCTCTCCTGCGCCATGACACTAAGCATTGGCGCAAGCATCAACAACAATATTTTCCAAGTCTCAATCCTCAATGCTCAATGTTCAATAACTAGAACAGCCTCAGTTGTCCGTTCATCTCATCGCGCAGCTCGTCGTCGGTCTTCTCTACAGGCTCATCAGATTCCGGCTCAGGCTCCTCAGGAACAACCGGGGAGGTATCTGTTTCCTCTCCTGAGTCAAGGGAGGTGTCGCCTTGCGACGGAGTGGTGTTTTCGTCTTCGTTTTCGTCTTCGTAGGCCTCCTCCTCTATCGTGGCCACCTCGTAGTTGGTGAGGCGCTTGCCGCGGGCCTTCACGCCCTTCACGGCGATAAACTCGTCCAGGTTCACCTCTATCGGCTCGCGGAAGGTGCTGCTGCCGCCGAATACCACCTTGATGCGCGGATGCGCCGCTCTGCTGAGCAGCAGCATCAGTCCGTCGCCCTCGTCATTGATAAAGTTCTGCCTCCTCACGGAAGGCTCGAGCTGGAAGCGTTTCACATAGGGGCGTCCGTCGGTGTCGGGACTGCTGTATATCGCTGTCCACACCACGCCGTTGCGATACTTGCCGATAAAGGCGATGTTGTCTTCGTAGTGGTTGTTGATGTCCGTGTCGGTAGCGTAATACTCGCCAGTCTTCAGAATCACCAGCACTCGGTCAGTGCCGCCAAACTCACCCAGCAGTTGTCCGCGCTCGTCATAGTTGAGGCGTCGCACCGCGTTGTCAAACCACACTTTTCTGCCGCCCAGCGTACTCACGCCGTGGCTCTTGAGGTTGATGCGGTATATGGTGTTCTTCGTCACCGTGTTGCCCTTGGTGGTTCTCCCCTTGATGGCCAGGTCGGCGAAGTCGAGGTCAAAGGTCAGCTTCTTAATCTTATCGTCGGGTTTCAGCGTGATGTGCACCACCTCCGCCTCACCGTTGGGGTTGCTGGTGAAGTACGACACCCTGCTGCCGGGCGTGCCCTGTGTCACGTCGTATTCACGGTCTCTGGTGATGCCGCTCACAAAGAAGCGCTTCATCAGGTATGCGCCCCTGCGGCCGTCGCGGTAGATTACGTTGTATATCGTGCGCTTGTCGTTCTTCTTGAACACCGCCACGTGCATTATCTCGGCTTTCTTGCCCTCCGCCTTGCTGCGCTCCGTTTCGCCCACAAACAGTTTGTCGGCCACGCGCGTCACCTTATATGTACCATCGCGGTAGAACAGTATCACATCGTCCAGGTCGGAGCATGCGCTCACCAGTTCGTCCTTCTTCAGCGCCGTGCCGATGAATCCCTCTTCGCGATTGACGTAGAGCTTCTGGTTCTGCTCCGTCACTTTCTGCGCCACTATCTGGTCGAAGGCTGCTATCTGCGTGTGCCTCGGATACTGCTCGCCATACTTTGCCTTCAGGTTGAGGAACCAGTTGATGGTCACCTGCTTCAGGTTCTTGAGGTCGCGGTCTATCTTGCGTATCTCAGCCTGCAGCTTGAGTATCTGCTCCGTTGCCTTGTCTTTGTTGAATCGCAATATGCGCTTCATTTTAATCTCCAGCAGCCTGAGTATGTCGTCCTTTGTCACCTCGCGCACCATCTTGGGATACCACGGTGTCAGGCGCTCGTCGATATGCTCGCATGCCTCGTCGGTGCTCTTGGCGTTTTCGTATTCCTTGTCCTTGTATATACGCTCGTTGATGAAGATGCTCTCCAGCGAGGCAAAGTGCAGCTCCTCCATCAGTTCGTCACGGTGGATGAGCAACTCCCTCTTCAGCAGGTCGCGCGTCTGGTTAACGCTGTAGCGCAGCACATCGCACACCGACAGGAACTTTGGCGTGCGGTCGTCAATCACACAGCAGTTGGGCGACAGGCTCACCTCGCAGTCTGTGAAGGCATAGAGGGCATCGAGCGTCTTGTCGGGCGACACACCGGGTTGCAGGTGCACCACGATGCTCACCGACTCCGACGTTGTGTCATCGATATGCTTGATTTTTATCTTTCCCTTCTCGCCGGCCTTCATGATTGACTCTATCACGCCCTTCACCGTCTTGGAGAATGGTATCTCGGTGATATGCAGCGTCTTGTTGTCAATCTTGCTGATTTTGGCGCGCACCTTCACGCTGCCACCGCGCTGGCCGTCGTTGTAATGGCTCACGTCGATGCTACCGCCCGTCTGGAAGTCGGGGTACAGCTGGAACTCCTCGCCTTTGAGGTAGCTAACCGCAGCGTCGCACAGCTCGTTGAAGTTGTGGGGCAATATCTTCACACTCAGTCCCACTGCAATGCCGTCGGCACCCTGGCACAGGAGCAGCGGAAACTTCACCGGCAGCGTGATAGGCTCCTTGTTGCGGCCGTCGTAGGAGAGTTTCCACTCCGTGGTCTTGGCATTGAACACCGCGTCGAGGGCAAAGCGGCTCAGTCGCGCCTCAATGTATCGCGGAGCTGCGGCACCGTCACCAGTGAGTATGTTACCCCAGTTGCCCTGGCAGTCGATAAGCAGGTTTTTCTGCCCCAGCGTCACTAGAGCCGAGTAGATAGAGGCATCGCCGTGGGGGTGATACTTCATCGTGTTGCCCACGATATTTGCCACCTTGTTAAGGCGCCCGTCATCCATCTGCTTCATCGAGTGCAGCAAACGACGCTGCACCGGCTTCAGTCCGTCGCCCAGATGCGGCACAGCGCGGTCCAGTATCACATAGCTCGCATAGTCCAAAAACCAGTTCTGGTACATGCCTCCCAGCCTGTGCAGCGCATTCGGGTCATCGTGATGCTCATCCGGGTTATACGACGCATGCTCCCCATCTTTCGAACTTTCGAACTCTTCAACTTTCGAACTCTCGAACTCTTGTCTCTCAAACTCCTCGCTATTATTCTCTTCGTTCATCATTAAGCAATCTAAGCTAATTCGTTCGCGAAGTTACGAATTTTTTTCCACTTCTCTGCCGTAAAGGCAGAAAAATGTTTGCTCCCCCCTCCTGTCGTGTGAGGAGGTAGCGGCTCGGAGACCGCGATGAGGGTGAGAGTTGTAAATTTGCTCCGAACGCGAACGGAGATAAATGTGAACGCGAACAGAGATAAATTTGCCGCCGTCGCTCTCAGATTTCTTTATGTCGGCCCGCGCCTAAAAAGCATCCTTGCTTTTTCGAGACGGCGCGACCACCGACGAAATCTTCGCTCAAAGAGAGCTTTGCTCGACTGAGTCTTCGCGAAGGCTTCGCCTTTGAACGCGAACAGAGATAAATGTAAACGCGAACGGAGATAATTTCGACGCGAACGGGGATAAAATAGACGAAGTCCGTGGGGGGAGGGGTTCTTACGTAAGAGTAAGAATTTTTCTTACGCTACGTTTTTTACGTGTTTTTTCCAATTATATTAATTTGACTAACTCTCTGATTATCAGGGTTTACTTTTTGAATGAAATTATATATATATATAATTCATATAAGACAGGTAGAAGAGTTGACTATACCCCCTCTTCTTTTTTTTCTTACTTTTTTCTTACTTTCTTACTTTTTAGTGTGTTTAATTTTTTTTCAGCATTTTCTGCCTCAGTTGCATGGCTATATCGGAAAAAATTAGTAACTTTGCAGTAATATGATATCGGTAGAGAATCTAAAGGTTGAATTCAGTGTCGAACCGCTGTTTGAGGGCGTAAGCTTCGTGGTGAACGACAAAGAGCGCGTATGCTTGGTGGGCAAGAATGGTGCCGGCAAGAGTACGATGCTCAAGATTATCGCGGGCATGCAGCAGCCCACCTCGGGCGGCGTGGCGATGCCGCAAGGCAGCACAGTGGGTTATCTGCCGCAGATAATGACAGCCCCTCCCCCCGCCCTCCCCAATAGGGAGGGAGCTGAAAAGGCTTGCCCCACAGTAACGGAAGAGGTCAGCAAGGCATTTGCAGCGCTGAAGGAGAAGGAGCAGCGCCTGGAGCGCATCAACCGCGAGCTGGCAGAACGTACCGACTACGAGAGCGACGACTACGCACGCCTCATAGAGCAGAGCACAGCCCTGCAGGAGCAGCTGCATATGGGCGGCGGCCAGAGCTGGCGTGCCGACATGGAGCGCACACTGATGGGCCTCGGATTCGAGCGCACCGACTTCGACCGTCCCACGGCAGAGTTCAGCGGCGGATGGCGCATGCGCATAGAGCTTGCCAAGATACTGCTGCAGCGCCCCGATGTGCTGCTGCTCGACGAGCCCACCAACCACCTCGACATAGAGAGCATAGCATGGCTGGAGGACTTCCTCATCAAGGAGAGCAAGGCATCGGTGATGCTCGTGAGCCACGACCGCGCATTTATCAATAATGTATGCTCGCGCACGTTGGAGATAAGTTGCGGACAACTGGTTGATTATAAGGTAAAGTACGACGAGTTTGTTAAACTAAGGGCTGAACGCCGCGAGCAGCAGCTCCGCGCCTACGAGAACCAGCAGAAAGAGATAGCCGACACCAAGGCATTCATCGAGCGATTCCGCTACAAGGCCACCAAGGCGGTGCAGGTGCAGAGCCGCATCAAGCAGCTTGCCAAGATAGTGCCCATCAAGATTGACGAGGTGGACAACAGCACGCTCCACCTGCGCTTCAACGAGCCCACGCGCAGCGGCGACTTCCCCCTCATCTGCGAGGAGGTGGGCAAGGCTTACGGCAGTCACCGCGTGTTCAGCGGTGTGAACCTCACCATACGGCGCGGCGAGAAGGTGGCCTTCGTTGGCCGCAACGGCGAGGGTAAGAGTACTCTGGTGAAGTGCATCATGAGCGAGATACCCTACGAGGGCAAGCTCACCGTGGGGCACAACGTGCAGATAGGCTACTATGCACAGAACCAGGCGCAGCTGCTCGACGAGAGCCTGACAGTGTTTGACACTATCGACCGCGTGGCTACGGGCAACGTGAGGCTGAAGATACGCGAACTGCTCGGCGCCTTCATGTTTGGCGGCGAGGAAAGCGACAAGCCCGTGAAGGTGCTCAGCGGCGGCGAGCGCAGCCGACTGGCGATGCTCAAACTGCTGCTGGAGCCCGTAAACTTCCTCATACTCGACGAGCCCACCAACCACCTCGACATGCGCACCAAGGATGTGCTGAAAGAGGCACTGCTCCACTTCAAGGGTACGGTGATTGTGGTAAGCCACGACCGCGACTTCCTCGACGGACTAGTGGAGCGCGTGTATGCCTTCGGCGGAGGAAAGGTGAGAGAGCATCTGGGAGGAGTGGAACAATATCTACAGACTCTCACCCAAAACAGACTCTCACCCACCCCATCCCAAGAAGGAAAAGGAATAAATACTAAGAGCTCCGACACTACGCACTCCCCCCTTACGGAGGAGCGAGGAGGAAGTCTTCTCTACGAGGCGCAGAAGGAGCAGCGCAAGAAAGTAAACAAACTCGAGAAACAGATTAAAGAGGCGGAGCAGAGAATCGGCGAACTGGAGGCCGCTATAAAGGTGATTGAGAGCCGCATGAACACCCCGGAGGGCGCCAGCGACCTCACGCTGATAGAGAAGCATATGTCCTTCAGCCGGCAGCTCAGCGAAGCAATTGATGAGTGGACTGTCGCTAGCGAAGAACTGGAGATAATAAATTAAAATTTATAAATTATCAATATGAAACTAATTATGGCATTAGCACTGGCGGCTGCAATCACGACAGCCGTGGCTCAGAACGATGAGCACCCACATGGAATTGACGTAAACAACCTTGACAAGAGTGAGGCACCCGGCACCGACTTCTACCGCTACGCCGTGGGCGGCTGGCAAGACAGCCACCCGCTGGCCGACGAATACGCCCGCTTCGGTTCCTTCCACGTACTCGATGAGATGAACAACACACGTATACGCGGCATCATAGAAGACCTTGCCAAAGAGTGGCACGCCCCCGACACCAACGAGGGCAAGATAGCCAAGCTCTACAACATGGCTATGGACATGGACGCTCGCAACAAAGCAGGCATAGAGCCCATAGTGGACTTTGTGAAGGAGATAGATGGCAAGAAAAGCAAGGAAGCGCTCATCGACCTTGTGCCACTGATGATGCTCTGGCACACCGACTGCTTCTTCAACGTATTTGTGGAGGCCGACGCCAAAAACAGCACAGACAACCTCGTGCAGCTCTATCAGGGCGGCACAACGCTCGGTGAGAAAGAATACTATCTTGACGAAGACGAGCACACACTCGCCATACGCAAGGCCTACCGCGAGTTTGGCACAAAGCTATTCAAGATGATATTCCCCAGCCTCAGCGACGAAGAGGCGTTGGCAAAGATGAACACCGTGGTAAGATTGGAGACACGCCTCGCCACTGCCTTCAATAGCAACGCCCAGTTGCGCATCGCTGAGGAAAACTACAACAAGATGCCCGTGTCGCAACTGAAAAAAGACTACCCCACCATTGACTGGGTAAGGATGTTTTTCAACGTAGCCCGTTTCCCCTACTTCGACCAGATATGCGTGGGACAGCCCGAAGCTACCAAGGCCGCATGCCAAATGATTGAGGACGAGAGCCTAGACGACCTAAAAACATATATGGAGTTTCGCTTCGCAGCCGACAACCTCAGCCTATGCGGAGAGGAGCAGGTAAACCTCTCATTCGACTTCTTCGGCCGCACCCTCTCTGGCCGCCAGAGCCTGCAACCACTATGGAAACGCGCCGTCAACACCGTCAACGGATTGATGGGCGAGGCCGTGGGACAGATATACGTGGATAAATACTTCCCTGAGAGCGCCAAGCATCGCATGGAGCAACTGGTGGAAAACTTGCGCACGGCATTTAGCGAGCGCATCATGGCACAGAAATGGATGAGTCCCGAAACGAAGCAGAAGGCGATGGAGAAACTCAGCACATTCTATGTAAAAATCGGCTATCCCAACAAATGGCGCGACTACTCAGGCTTTGACTTCAACAAACCTACCACTTTCGCTGATGCAGTGCTGACCGGACGCGCACTAAATACGCTTATCGATATTAACGAGAGAGTGGGCAAGCCCGTCGATAGAGACAAATGGTATATGACACCGCAGACAGTGAACGCCTACTACAACCCACCTACCAACGAGATTTGCTTCCCCGCAGGCATATTGCAGTATCCCTTCTTTGACCCTGAGGCCGATGATGCATTCAATTACGGCGCCATCGGTGTGGTGATAGGCCACGAAATGACTCACGGCTTTGACGACCAGGGACGCAAGTATGACAAAAACGGCAATATGACCGACTGGTGGACAAAGAAAGACGAGAAAGGCTTCAACACCCAGGCGCAGAGAATGGTGAACTTCTACGACAACATCAATGTGCTGCCAGACCTCAAAGCCAACGGCTCGCTTACCCAAGGCGAGAACCTCGCCGATCACGGTGGTCTGATGGTAGCGTTCCAGGCCCTGAAAAATGCTACTAAGGGACAGCCCGAGAAGACCATCGATGGCTTCACCGACGACCAACGCTTCTTCCTCGCCTATGCCGGAGTGTGGGC
>JAGCTG010000164.1 GCA_017963785.1 Bacteroidaceae bacterium
CATGGAGAAGGCGATGATGAAGTATGTTACCCTCTACAAGAACACTGGTGTGGAGGGCATCGCCACAGAGGTGGCAGCGCCGATGTTCACAGGCGACGGCGTGAGCTACGCCTTCTCGCCCAATTCGCTCTACACCTCTGAGCTCAAGACGGCCATCGAGTGGAGCCTGGCACAGGGCAATATCACGGTGGGAGGGTTTAATGTGGGCGACCTGCCGTGCGGTAAGCTCAAGACGGTGACAGCCCACGCCTTCACCTTCATGCTTACTGACGACGAGGAGAAGTCGCCCTTCGTGATGCGCAACCCCTGGGGATGGTACGACGTGGACGGCAAGCTGGAGATACCCTACGAGCGCACCACGGTGCAGACCATCGACGCTCGCATCGTGGAGCCTGGTGCAGCCAAGGATTACATGCGCGCTGACCTCGGCCCATACGTGCCGCCTAGATTTGAGAGCCTGCCTGGAGACCTTGGCGTATCGGAGCGACTGCTAAGCCGTAGGTTTGTGCCGGCAGGAGAGCTATGGTAAAAGGGAGACCACCTCTTATCCCCATGAAGGGGGAAGATATAATGCTCAATGTTTAATATTCAATTTTCAATAAAAATGAAAAAAATATTTCTTCTGATTCTGATGGCCGTAATGGTCAATGGTTGGTGGTCAATGGCCAACGCACAGAGCACGCTTAATATACATACCACCACTAATGGTACGGTGTGCTTCACCTTTGAAGAAAAGCCGCAGATGTCATTCAAGACGGCGGAAGTGCTGACTATCTCCAGCATGAGCGTGACGGTGGAGTTTCCCTATGCCGAAGTGGAGAAGATAACGTTCAACGACGATGACCCCACAGCTGTGCCTATGCTCACTGTGCGCGACAATACCGATGAGGTGCGCATCTACGACCTCAATGGCAGACTGGTGCATCGCAGCCGCTCGTGCCAGGGCGCTGTCACCGTTGATCTCAATGCGCTCTCCACAGGTGTGTATATCGTAAAGGACGGCAAGCGCACCTACAAGGTGAAGAAGCAGTAGCAACCAACAAAGAGAACCAAGCGATATGGCAAAGAAACGATTACTATGGGTGTCCGCCGCCATTCTTGCAATCTGCGGATTAGTGGCCGTGGTGATAATCTGTGGCAAGTCAAGCGCACAGAGTGAGACTGCCGCCCAAGAGGTGAAGAGTGAAGAGCTGATACGCACCTCGCAAAGCTGGGACGGCGTGGAGCTGCCCGACTATATGCAGGGGCGTCCAGAACTGGTGGCAGTGAAGTATGAGTTCCCTGCTGGCCAGAAACTGGGCTGGCACCACCACCCGGTGATGAACTACGGCATACTGGTGCAGGGCGAACTGACCATCATCGGTCAGGACGGCAAGGAGAAGGTGGTGCATGAGGGCGAGGCCGTAGTGGAGATGGTGAACACCATCCACCATGGCGAGAACAGAGGCACGAAGCCCGTCATCCTCTACATGTTCTACCTCTCGCAGGAGGGCCTGCCCTTAGCGGTGCAGCACCCAGAGATACCTCTGGACTAATATGGTGGCGTGCGAATCTTGGAGGTAAGAACAAAATAAATCGGCGAGCAGCAATGCCCGCCGATTTATTGTTATTAGAAGGATAATTTTTACTCCTCCCAGTTCTCTTGAGTCTTGCGTACGTAGCTCTTGTAGCGGAGCTGTGCCATGCGCTGTGCCTCTGCGAAGAGTTCCTCTGCTTCGTCAGGATATGCCTTCTTAACAGAGAGGTAGCGCACCTCACCCATGAGGAAGTCGTGGAAGAGTGACCAGTCGGGCTCCTTGCTGTCGAGTGAGAAGGGGTTCTTGCCTTCGTCTGCGAGGGCAGGGTTGTAGCGCCACAGATGCCAGTAGCCGCACTCTACGGCCTTCTTCTCTTCTGCCTGGCTCTTGCCCATGCCGCCCTTAGCCTTCAGGCCGTGGTTGATACAGGGTGCGTAGGCGATGACGAGCGACGGACCGGGGTAGGCTTCTGCCTCGCGTATGGCCTTGAGGGTCTGCGCATGGTCTGCACCCATAGCTATCTGAGCCACATAGACGTAGCCGTAGCTGGTGGCAATCATGCCCAGGTCTTTCTTGCGGATGCGCTTGCCCTGGGCGGCAAACTGTGCGATGGCACCAAGCGGGGTGGCCTTGGAGGCCTGACCGCCTGTGTTGGAATATACCTCGGTGTCGAGCACGAGAATGTTAACGTCCTCGCCGCTGGCAATGACGTGGTCGAGACCGCCGTAGCCGATGTCGTAGGAGGCGCCGTCGCCACCGATGATCCACTGGCTGCGCTTAACGAGGTAGTGGTCGAGCGTCTGTAGCTCTTTGCACTTCTCGCAGCCGGCTTTCTCTGCACCTTCCTTGATGTACTGGCGCAGTTTGGGAGCTATCTCCTTGGTCTTGTCGGCATCGTCCTTGTTGGCTATCCACTCGTTGGCCAGTTCTCTGAACTCTGCAGGGCAGTCCTCGTGGTATATTGCTTCGCCGAGGAGCTTGGCTACGCGCTCCTTCATCTTCTTGTTGCCGAGAGCCATGCCGAGGCCAAACTCGCAGAAGTCCTCGAAGAGGGAGTTGTTGAAGCATGGGCCTTGTCCCTTCTCGTTCTTGGTGTAGGGAGTGGAGGGTATGGATGCTGAGTAGATGGAGGAGCATCCTGTGGCGTTGGCTATCATCTGTCGGTCGCCAAAGAGCTGTGAGATGAGCTTGACGTACGGTGTCTCGCCGCATCCTGAGCATGCGCCGCTGAACTCAAACAGCGGTTGTGCGAACTGGCTGTTCTTCACGCTCTGGCGGATATCTACAAGGTCTTGCTTGCTGGGCACCTTGACAAGCTTGTCCCAGTCGGCAGCTATCTTCTTCATTTCGTCGGCATCAGGATTGTAGGGCACCATGGTGAGGGCCTTGCCGAGCTTGGGATTGCCTGGGCAGATGTCGGCGCAGTTGCCGCATCCGAGGCAGTCGAGCACGCTGGTCTCGATGACAAAGTGCATACCCTTCATGGTGGCAGGAGCCTTCATCTCGATGCTGTCCAAACCGTCGAACTGGGCCAGCTCGCCGTCGGTCAGCACGAATGGGCGTATGGCAGCGTGAGGACAAATGTAGGCGCACTGGTTGCACTGGATACAGTTGTCCTTGTTCCACATAGGAACGAAGGCTTCTACGCCACGCTTCTCATAGGCTGCAGTGCCTACCTCCCATGAGCCGTCAACGGTGCCGTGCTTCACAAAGTCGCTGACCTTGAGCAGGTCGCCGGCCTGAGCGTTGATGGGGCGCACGAGTTCTTTTACGAATGCAGGTGCATCGTCAGCCTGCTCTGCATCATTAGGCAGGGAAGCCCATGACGGGTCAACGGCGAACGGCTTGTATTCATCGCCACGGTCAACGGCAGCGTAGTTCTTGTCAACCACGTCCTGACCCTTGGAGCCGTAAGACTTCACGATGGCTTCCTTCATCTTCTCGACTGCCAGCTCCACTGGGATGACGCCTGTGATGCGGAAGAAGGCGCTCTGCAGGATGGTGTTTGTGCGATTGCCAAGTCCAATCTCCTGCGCAATCTTTGTGGCGTTGATTGTATAGACGGTGATGTTGTTTTGTGCAAAGTAGCGTTTTACCTTGTTGGGCATGAACTTGGCGAGCTCGTCTCCCTCAAAGATGGTGTTCAAAAGGAACGTACCATTCTTTTGTAAGCCGCGCGTCACATCATACATGTGCAGGTATGCCTGCACGTGGCATGCCACGAAGTTGGGCGTGGTAACCAGGTAGGTGGAGCGGATTGGCGTGTCGCCAAAACGGAGGTGAGAGCAGGTGAAACCGCCTGACTTCTTCGAGTCGTAGGAGAAGTAAGCCTGGCAATATTTGTCAGTGTTGTCGCCGATAATCTTCACGCTGTTCTTGTTGGCTCCCACAGTGCCGTCAGCACCGAGGCCGTAGAATTTGGCTTGGAACATGCCGTCGCCGCCAAGGGCAATCTCTTCAACCTCTGGGAGCGAGGTGAAGGTGACGTCATCGACGATGCCGATGGTGAAGTGGTTCTTCGGCTCAGGCATAGCGAGGTTGTTGAATACGCTGATAATCTGGGCAGGGGTGGTGTCATGACTGCCCAGACCGTAGCGGCCGCCTACGATAAGGGGACGGTTCTCTACTTCGAAGAAGGCGTCTTTCACGTCGAGATACAGAGGCTCGCCGTTGGCACCCGGCTCCTTTGTGCGGTCGAGCACAGCGATGCGCTTCACGCTCTTAGGCACAGCTGCCAATAGGTGCTTCACGCTGAAGGGACGATAGAGATGGACGCTGATCATGCCCACCTTTTGTCCGTTGGCGTTGAGATAGTCGATAGCCTCGCGGGCTGCATCGGTGGCAGAGCCCATGAGGATTATCATGCGGTCGGCATCCTCGGCTCCGTAGTATGAGAAGAGGTGATACTCGCGGCCTGTAATCTTAGAGAGCTGGCCGAGATATTTTTCTACCACTTCAGGCACTGCGTCATAATATGGGTTGCAGGCTTCGCGATGGGTGAAGAATGTCTCAGGATTCTCAGCTGTACCACGGGTGATGGGGCGCTCAGGCGACATAGCGCGGTCACGGAAGCGCTTGAGGTACTCTTCTTTTACCAGCGGACGAACATCCTCTTGGTCGAGCAGCTCAATCTTGTGGTATTCATGAGAGGTACGGAATCCGTCGAAGAAATTGACAAACGGAACACAAGTCTCAAGAGAAGCCAGGTGAGCCGCTGCGGTCATATCCATTACCTCCTGCACTGAGCCCTCGCAGAGCATGGCAAAGCCAGTCTGACGGCATGCCATCACGTCTTGATGGTCGCCGAAGATACAGAGGGAGTGGCTGGCCAGTGTACGGGCGCTGACATCGAATACGCATGGAATGAGCTCGCCGGCAATCTTGTACATGTTAGGTATCATGAGCAAAAGGCCTTGCGATGCAGTGAAAGTGGTGGTGAGAGCGCCAGCCTGCAGTGAACCGTGAACGGCACCAGCTGCGCCAGCCTCTGATTGCATTTCCTGAACACTGACGGTCTGGCCCCACAGGTTCTTGCGCCCACGGGCGGCCCACTCGTCAACGTGCTCCGCCATTGGCGAAGACGGGGTGATGGGGTAGATAGCTGCTACCTCAGAGAACATATAGCTCACGTGAGCCGCTGCCTCATTGCCATCACAAGTGATAAATTTCTTGTTTTTTGCCATTGTTTTATGTTGTTGTTAATTTTTCAGTTCTTAATAGAGGAATCCAAACATCCAGATGGGGATGTCGTTATCGCGTGCTACCTCGGTATTGTAGCGGGTGTAATACACATTGGGGTCTTTGATGCGCTTCTTGGCGTTCTTGTCGCATACGCACACCTGCTTGTCGTCATCAATAATGTAGAGGCCGCTCTTGCGCGTTGTCTCCACTTTGTGGTGACGCCAGATGCTGTTGGTGAAGAAGGTCTCCATCACTTCTTGGTCTGAGGGGGCACCGCTAAGGATGGCGTAAAGCAGATTGGTGTTGTGAGTCAACACCCGGGCCGGCTTCTTGGGGCCTTCGGTGTTGCTGTGCTTGTATATCTGATGGATAAGGCGTGCCTCCTCCAGATTGTTCATATAGTTCATTACCGTGGCCCGCGAGGTGTTGATGTCTTTTGCGAGATTGCTTACGTTGGGCGATTCGCTGCCACCCAGCACCAGCAAGTAGAGCAGCTTCTTGAGGCGGCTCACATACTTCACATCTATTTGCTTTGTAAACAGCACATCGACCTCAATCATGGCGTTAATGGACTTGAGCAGATTTTCTGTGAAGTTGTGCTTCTCGATGTAGAAGGGGTAGTAGCCATGGTGCAGATAGCTCTGCAGGAATATCCATGGCCTTACCTTCATAAGTATGCTCTTTTGCACCTCCTCTGTCTTGGTGAGTATATCGTCAAGAGTGACGCGTGGCATGTCGAAGCCAGCCTGCATGTTGATATACTCGCGGAAGGAGAAGCCGTGCAGCACATAGAAGTGGGCGAGCTTGGAAAGCTCATCATTTTCAGTGCCAGGCTCTTCTACTGTGGTGGTGGCGAAGATGATTTGTAACAGGGGCAGCGTGTGGTAACACTCGCATAATTCTTCGCGCCAGCCGCTTTGCTTAAACAGTTGGTCAACAATCAGCACTCTGCCTCCGCGTCTCACAAACTCCTGAGCAAAATCCACCAGTCCGCGGCCGCGGAAGTAGAAGCTGTTCATGTTGATGTAGAGGCAGCGCCCCACAGAGAAACTGTAGTTCTTCTTTGCATACTGCAGCAGGAAAGTTGTCTTGCCTACGCCGCGAGGACCTTTGATACCTATAAGACGGTATTTCCAGTCAATATCGTTCATCAGCGGGCGCGTCATCGACAGGTCTGTGTGTTCCAGCAGATATGCGTGGCGTTGAAAAAAGCTTTCCATAATGGTTACTTTGAGGTTTTGAAATGCAAAGATAGCAAAAAAAGCTTATTTAAGGGGGTAAAAAAGAAAAAATCCGCGAAAAAAACTTAATTTTGTCACCGTGAAGGCGACATTCTTTAATTTTTCGCATGATCTGGCATTGGCTCGAAATGTGGCAAACTATACTCCGCCACGCAATGTGCAGATAATGGAGCGCGACCTCGCCTCTTTGGTTAATCTGCTGCCCGAGGCAGAGATTGCCTACACTGAGCATGCCCCTGTATGGGGATGGGACATCAGCCTTGTCCACAAACTTCAATGCTCAATGTTCAATGTTCAATGCTCAATGTCCAACGGTCAATCATTGCTGCCAACCCCGGAGCAGCTTGCTGACATACGCAGACTTTCGTCACGCCTCACGGCAGTGGAGATGTTGCCTGCCATACGCCAACGGTTGCCCGCAGGCACAACGGTAGGGGAGAGTTGGTATGCAAAGACAATGGATAATGTTCAATGTTCAATCCTCAATTCTCAATTCTTAATTTTAAAGTTTCTTTATTCTGGCAGTGGGCGCGGCCTCCGTATAGTTGAGGCAAAAGGATTGGAAAACTCAATGCCAAAAGGCGACTTTGTCATTGAGCCATATTACGACAAGGTTGCGGACTTTGCGCTGGAGTATCTCGCTACTCCTACAGAGGTGCAGTTCCTTGGTGTCTCGCTGTTTGAGACTAATGCCAACAATGCTTATCTCGGTAATTGTATCGCTCCACAGCGCGTGTTGTGGCAAAGGATTAGTAAGTATGTGCCACAATTTGATTTTGAACACCTTATCGGTATTGTGAGAAAGGAACTCAGTCTCCGTTTTGTTGGCCATTATCTTGGTCCTCTGGGCGTGGACATGATGATTGTTAAGAATAATGCTCAATGCTCAATGTCCAATGCTCAATTTAAACTGCATCCTTGTGTTGAGGTGAATGTGCGGCGCACGATGGGCGAGCTCTCGCTCCACATACTTCCGCTGCTGGCTGACGGCGTAGAGGGCTACTTCCGCATCGTCTTTGATAAGGACTCTGCTTCGCTGCATCGCTCTGTGGCGGTTATGCCTCCGGCTGTGTATGACGGTAACGGAAAGCTTGTCAGTGGTACCATGCTTCTCACTCCCCTTACTGACGACACGCACTATGTGGCGGTGGTTGGATGTGGGGTGACAAGATAAAAGCGCGCTTAGATTTCTCTAAACGCGCTTTTTCTGATTTAGTTGTCGCTGTCTTCCCAAGGCGAATCGTCGTAGAATTCCTCGTCGTCATCGGTTAATCCCCAGAACTCACGAGACCTGGCTGGTTTGGTGGCATCGCCACCAAGACCACCGCTCAGACACAGCATTCGTGTGATGCTTATCTTGGTCTGCTCTATTGAGGGTGCTATATATATCTTTCTCATGATAAATGATTTTTATTTGATGATTACTTTCTGTCCGTTTTTGATATATACGCCCTTCATGTTGGGTTCGGATATTGGTTTTCCGCTGAGGTCGAACCAGCTTATGGTGCCGTCTTCGTCAATGAGCTGCATAGTGCGTATAGCTGACGGGTCATCCATGTCGCTAAGGAAGCTGCCGCTGAGATTGTTGTTCTGACCACCGTTGGATGATGTGGGCACGATGAAGGCACGGAAGGCGGGTATGTAGGCATCGGGGTTTGCAGTGGTTACCCTGCCCCAGACATTGCCCTCCTGGAGGATGTATGCGCCCTTTGCTGCAGCTTCAGAGTTGGTCAGGCCGATGGTGGTGCCGACGAACTTGTAGCCTCCGGCTTCGACGGTGACGTCTGATTCCTTTTTCAGGGTGACGGAGTTTGTGATATTTGCGCTCATATCATCATCGCCAGCCGCTACTACGAGATAGGGAGTATTGGCGGCAAGGTCTGCATTGTTTACTCTGGCAAACTGCAGGGTACCATTGCCGGAACCACTGAGCGTGAAGAATTTAAGGTTGGGTCGGGCCATGGGCTTATGAGGCATGCATGTGGTGTATACATATACATTCTCATTGTCGAGGACGGCATCTGGTGTGTCGCCCGTTGCGGGGGCTGTCCAGTGGTAGGCGACTTCCAGATGAGGCAGTGTGACCTCGGGGTGGTGGGTGAGGGGTTCCCATACGCCTGCGGCGAAGTAGGTGGGCACTACGCTGACTACGACATTGCGGAGACCATAGTTGCTATCGCGGACGTTAGTGGAATAGAAGTTGATACACATGGTGTTGCCGTTGGTCTGTACGGCGGGAATCTGTTGCCATCCGCCAGTAGACGTGTCGCCGTGGAAATTAGCGAGAGCATGGTCATAGTCTATAGAAGTGCCTTCGCAGATGGTGATGGCTCTGCCTTCGCCCCAGGTGGGCACATACATCTCACCTGACAACTGGAGAATGCTGTTTGAGGGAGCTGTCAGTATGAGCTTGCTATCAAATGTGGGATTCATGCTTCCTCCAAAGCCGTTATGCCCAACGCTTTCGTCCACCACCTGGAATGAGGCGATGCCTTCAGGTATTGTTGCGTACACGGTGCCGAAGGTGTTCATTTTGGCGAATAGTCCGTCCCAATCTTCGCGGTTGATGTGCTTGGCGGCTCTCTTGGCGCTGGTGAATGTGGGTTTCACGACAACATCGAAATCAGGCATCACG
>JAGCTG010000165.1 GCA_017963785.1 Bacteroidaceae bacterium
ATACTCAGATGCATTTTGAGTCGCGCCTGTCGTTGTACTTAGAAAATACTGGCCGGAACTGCCAGTTCCATTGTTTTTTAGATAGAACGCTTTCTCATTTCCGGTTGTGGAAACTTGCAACTCTGTGATGGGCAGCGCAGCGAGCGCAGTGCTTACACCGAAGGCAAGCATCAGCCCAAAAAGAAATAAAATTTTTCTCATGATTTTTGGTTTAAGGGTTAATATTAAGTTGTTTGTTGTTATCTTTTAATTAAGAACAATTGGGTGCAAAGGTACACCTTATTTATAATATAACCAAATAATGGGGCAAGTTTTTGTGTTTTTGCCTTTGCGCGACATTGATTTCAAAAAAAAATATTGCTCCGCGCTCTATTTACTCCTAAAAAATTATTATCTTTGCGCAATAAAAAACAACACAAAAATTACAAACCTAATAACTTCTTCAACGATGGCGGAATCCAAATCTTCTTTTATTATCTTCTCGGGCACATTTACGCAGTACCTTACCGAGAAGATTTGCCAGAGCCTGAATATGCCTGTGGGCGATATGCAGGTAACCCGTTTCTCAGACGGTGAGTTTGAAATATGTTTTGAGGAGAGTGTGCGCGGCAAGGACGTTTTCCTCGTTCAGTCCACTTTCCCCAATGCCGACAACCTGATGGAGCTTCTCCTGATGATTGACGCTGCCAAGAGAGCCAGCGCCCGCACCGTGAATGCAGTGATTCCTTATTTTGGCTGGGCGCGTCAGGACCGCAAGAGCAAGCCGCGCGTTAGCATTGGCGCAAAGCTGGTGGCTGACCTTCTGAGTGTTGCTGGCATTGACCGCGTTGTGACGATGGACCTCCATGCCGACCAGGAGCAGGGCTTCTTCAACGTGCCGGTAGATCACCTATATGCTTCCTCTATCTTTATCCCTTATATCCAGAGCCTCAAGTTAGAAAACCTCTGCATTGCCTCGCCTGACGTAGGCGGTAGCAAGAGAGCGAGCACTTATGCCAAGTTCTTCGACTGCCCGATGGTGATGTGCAACAAGTCGCGCGTAAAAGCCAATGAAGTGGCTACGATGCAAGTAATCGGTGACGTGAAGGGTTACGATGTGGTGCTGATGGACGATATGGTTGATACTGCCGGTTCTATCACCAAGGCTGCGCAGTTGCTTAAGGATCAGGGCGCCAACAGTGTCCGTGCTTTCGCCAGTCACTGTGTGATGAGCGGTCCGGCATGCGAGCGTATTGAGAACTCGGTGCTGGAGGAGATGGTATTTACAGACTCCATTCCTTTCCGCGGCAAATGCTCTAAGGTGAAGCAGTTGACCATCGCTGGTCTATTCGCCGAGACTATCAAACGTATCATCAGTAATGAGAGTATCTCATCGCAGTATCTGATGTAAACAAAAACAAAAACGAAAAAGGGGGTAACGATTTGTTACCTCCTTTTTTGTTGGCGGTGCGTACGAGACTCGAACTCGTGACCCCGTGCGTGACAGGCACGTATTCTAACCAACTGAACTAACGCACCAACGCTTTTAGCGGCACTTCCTCCGAAATGCGGTGCAAAAGTAGTTACATTTTTTTTAACTGCAAAGAAAAACGCAACTTTTTTTGCATCGTCAGTGAAAGATTTTCTGAAATAGCAGTATATGCTGATATGCTTCTGGTGTCTTTTGCCAGTCATGTAGTGTGCCAACACGCTGATATCCTGCACTGGTAAAAAGGCGAAGGCTTATCTCATTCGTTGGATCAACGTAAGCATAGAGTTGGTGGACAAACAACGCCTGAGAGGCATACTGCTCCATCAGGCGCAGGGCTTCGGTGCCAAGGCGCTGGCTCTGATATTCGGGCAGGAGGCCGATACCTATCTCTGCACGCAGATGTCGGGGCGAGAAGTCGATAAGGTCGATGGCGCCTACGCCTTTGCCTTCACACTTGCACTCGCTCTCACGTTTCTCAATTATCATACGCAGCTGGCCGTCTTTGTAGATATCGCCAGTGGATGCGTTTATGAATTTCTCTATTGTTCCTCGACTCAAAGGCTGTGTGTTGGCGGCGGCGTTCCACAGACGTGTGTCATTTTCCAACTGATATATTAGTGGCAGGTCGCTTGCCTCCATGGGGCGGAGGCGCACTGTGGCAGAGGTGAGTAGCTGCAGTGTCATGGCGTGAATATAAATAGATTGGTTAATATCATGCTTTTCTCGGGGAAAAGCGTGGCTATCTTAAAGTTGTGGCCCTGCGGCATTGAGTTGGCGAGGTTGAGTATCCGACCATAGCTGTATGTGTCGGTGTCAAAGACAACGTAATCGGGGGCTTTTTTGCCCATTGCACTGAGTATCTGCTGTGCATTGTCAATGGGCTGGTAACTGATATCTATGTCCAGATTGTGTTTGTCGGCGAGATGTTGCACCATCTCCTTGTGCTCTTCGCTGATGAAGCAAAGCAACCGTGTTTGGTGAGGAGCGATACGCCGCTTTATCTGATAGGCGAGCTGCTTGTAGGTGCTCTTCAGGAATGATCCCGCTGCTATCACGTAGATGGCTATGTGGAAGAATATGCGTAGCAGGAAGATATGACTGTTGAAGTGTTTTTTAAAGAATATGAAGATGGCCTTGTAGAAATTGTTGACGTAGCTGTAGGTCTTTTGTCGTGTGCTCTCGCCTTTGTAGTGGAGTATCTGTGTCGGCAGATAATAGTTGTGATACCCTGCCTTGAGCATACGGTAGGAGAGGTCGGTGTCTTCGCAATACATAAAGTAGTCTTCGTCAAACACTCCCATCTGCTCCACGAGGTCTCGCTTGACCATCATGAATGCTCCGGAGACTATCTCCACCTGTGCCGGCTCATCAACGGGCAGGTGCTGCAGATAGTAGTATCCGAATGTCTTGCTGCGCGGGAAGAGCTTGCTGAGGCGTGTTATCTTGCAGAACGAGGCCCATGGGGTGGGCACTCCGCGCCTCGATTCCGGGGCGAAGGTGCCGTTGGCATTGAGCATTTTCACTCCCAGGCATCCTGCATCGGGATGCTCGTCCATAAAGTCAAGGCAGCGCCGCAGTGTGTCCTCACTGACGAAGGTGTCGGGATTGCAGTAGAGAACATAATCGCCTTTGGCAATGTGGGTGGCCTGGTTGTTGGCTTTACCGAAGCCTGTGTTGTCGGTGTTGACAATGAGTCGCAGCTCTGGAAAAGTGTCTTCGGGAAAGCTTTCCTTGAAATACTCCACTGAACCGTCCGTAGAGTTGTTGTCAACTACGAGTACTTCCCACTCCAGCCCCTGCGCCGCCTTGCGGAGCGACTGCAGGCACTGATAGACGTAATACTTGACGTTGTAGTTGACTATAATGACGGAGAGGTGCATGGGTGTATAATCGG
This sequence comes from Bacteroidaceae bacterium, assembly GCA_017963785.1. Lineage (GTDB taxonomy): Bacteria > Bacteroidota > Bacteroidia > Bacteroidales > Bacteroidaceae > UBA6382. The sequence continues at coordinate 3,366 of JAGCTG010000165.1, forward strand.
CTTAATGGCTTAGGTGGCTTAGTTTTCAGTTGTCTGGGGCCAACAGAAGATAAGGGCTACACCGAGGATGGCAGCGAGGTATAGGGGTGATGTGCTGCCTGTGATGTAATAGGCGGCGAAATCGAGCACGACTACCATAAGTATTGCGAGTATCCTCACGCGGTTTAGCATCTGCACCGACGCCTCTTTCTCTTTGCCTTTCAGTGTGTCTAATTTTGTCTTGATAGGCTTGAGTGCAAACATCTTCATGGCCAGCCATGCTGTCAGCAGGCTGAGCGCCACTGTGGTGATGCTGAGCATATAGACGAGCATTTCGTCGGCCTGCGAAGGCATGGGCTTTATGATATCGGCAAGATAGAGCACGACTAACGCTATGGGTATCAGCCACGCCAAGATGTAGATAATCCAAGTTGCTTTCATATTAATTGTTTAATTGTTATATGCTAAATGTTATATTTTCACTCTGTTGACTATAGAGCGCCCCAGCGTAATCTCGTCGGTGTACTCGAGCTCTTCGCCGACC
>JAGCTG010000166.1 GCA_017963785.1 Bacteroidaceae bacterium
GATCTGTGCATTGATGACGGCGAGGTTGCTGAGCTGCATCTTGACATCCTTGCGTGTCTTGTTGAGCTGCGCCTCTGACTGTTTGATTTTCTTCTGCAGGGCGTCGCGCTGACTGCGCAGGGTGTTGACATTGGGGGTGGCTGCCTTGGTCGATGCCTTGGTGGTGGTCTTTTTCTTCGTCGTCTTAGTAGCCTTGCCCTTTGCGGCTGGCTTCTTGACCTGCGTAACCCTTGCCTTACCCTTGGATTGGGCCACGGCCATGGTGGGCGCGGTTACAGCAAGAGCGATGGTGAGGAGAAGCACCATCAGGTGTCTGAAGGTTCGAGAGTAAGATTTGAGTCTTTGCATTATGGTATCATGCTTTTGAAGAGGCGGTCAACATCCATAGGGGTATATTTGGGCGACAGTTGTGTGCGTGTCTGCCAGTCGGCGTTGGTATTGAGGGAGTTGAGTGAGATATCAAGTCCGTAGTTCTGCCTGTCGCCTGCGAAGTTGAGTTGCATATGGGTAGGGAAACGCCCTGATGCAAACTTGGCGAAGTCACCGTAGGAGCACACGAGGTTGCTGCGGTCTGCGATGTTTTTGGAGGAGATGGTGATGCGGTCTAGCAGCGCACTCTCGGTGAGGGTGAGGAAGGCGTAGTCGAGCTTGGGCGCCGTGGTGAGGCTGAGCAATGTATGGGTGCCTGCGGATGAGATGGTGTACTCATCGAGGTGGTCCGTCACCTTGTTGCCGGGATAGAATATCTCGTTCCAGAAGATGGCTTCGAGTGCGCTGAAGTCGAGGTTGGCAGAGCGCAGGAAGTCTATCTGGTCGTAGCCGGCGCGTACATAGCGCGAGTTGATGCGATCGACGATGAGCACCTCATTGGTGGTGAACTCCATGCGGCATACCTCGCCGATGAGGGGGAAGGTCATAGACAGCTGGATGACGTCACCGCGCTTCATGCGCATGGTGCCGGAGAGTGACACGTTTTTCTCGCCCATGGCGAGGTTGACCTTCATCTTGGCGGTGAGCACCTTGGTGTCGGCTATATTGGAGAGCACTTTCTTGGCATAGCTAATCTTGGGGCTGTTGCTGTTGCCAGGGGTGGGGCCGGAGGTGGCGGTCAGATTGTTGGTGCTTTTGCACGCTGCGGTGGCAAGGGCCACGAGAGCAATTAAAATCAGGTTTCTACAGAGAGGAATCATATAACTTTTTTTAAACCACGAATCTAACGAATTTAACGAATATTTTGTCATTGCTTCATGCTCTATCGCGCATACGCCCAGACCTTTGTCTTACGCTTTCTGTGAGCAAGCTCCCCGAAGCGACGTCAAAGCTCTATGCTACCGCCCCAAGGGCAGTCTGAAGCAATGTTTTGATAATCAATATAACATTTTACATACAACATATTACATCTACCATCATACATCACACATCTGACATCTTTTGTGGGATTATACAATTATTCGTTCTTTTTGTAACTCGCTGGGGTAGCCGAAGTTGAACAGCAGGGCGAGCTTATAGCCGGTAGCATGGAGGTAATTGTATGTCTGAGCACGATGCGTGTCGTCTAGCGCATTAACCGCCTTCAGTTCTACAATTATCTCTCCATAGCATATAAAATCTGCTTTGTATGCCTGCTTCAATTCTATTCCATCATACTGTATCTTAAGCTCCTTCTCGCGTTCATAGGGGATGCCCTGTTTTTGGAACTCAATCTCCAGTGCTTCTTGGTATACTGCCTCAAGGAAGCCTGAGCCCAACGTATTATAGACCTTAAACGCTGCGCCTACTATTTTGTAGCTTTCTTCCTTAAATATCAGCATAGTGATTTAATTATTCTTTGAAGTATTGCTTGTTGGTGATTTTCTTTTTGATGAGGGCGGAGTCGGGGTCCATGGTGAGGGCCTGTTGCCAGAAGTCGAGGGCTTCGGCGGTGAGGCCGAGATGGTAGTATATGTCGCCGGCATGGTCGTAGAGGCTAGAGTTGTCATCGTCGGCGCGGTCTTCGATATTGGCGAGGGCTCGGTCGATATACTCGCGTGCTTTTTCGTAGTCTCCCTTAAGGAAGAGTATCCAGGCGTATGTGTCGAGGAAGGTGGCCTGGTCGGGATTGGCCTCTACGGTGTATGCACTCATTCGCTCTGCCTTGTCGAGTTGCTCATTGTCGAGGGCGAGGAAGTAGGCGTAGTTATTGAGACACATCTCGTTGCCGTTGTTATAAACGAGGGCTGAGTCGTACATGGCATATGCCTCGCTGTTGCGTCCGAGCTGATGTAGGGCATCGCCGTAGCTGCCATAGTAGGAGGAGACGAGCTCGGTGTTGGTGGTGGTGTCTATATAGTTGCGGCCCCTCTCGAAGAGGCTGAGAGCCTCGGTGTATTTCTTTGCCACCATGAGTCCGGCGCCACCGAAGTAGTAGAATAGCGGCTGGGTGGCATTCTCCTTGAGTCCGTCGGTACACAGGCGCTGCACCTCTTCGTAGTCGTCGTGGCGCAGGGCGTGCTGCATGAGGTTGATGCGCGAATACTCGTCGGCGGGATTGATTTCGAGGAGCTTATTGAAGAGGGGTATGCGCAGCGAGTCGTTGTCTTCGCCTTGCATCTGCGAGAGCATGGTGACGAAGAGTGCGGGGTCTTCCTCCGGCAGGGGCAGGAGCATAGAGAGGAGGGTGTCTCGCTTGGCGGCATAGTCGCTGTCGGTGGGAGCACCGAGATACTGCACGAGGGCTGCCTCACGAGTCTGCATGGCCATGTCGGAGTTGATGACGATATCCTTAAGGAGCTGTCGCTCGAGGGTTTTGTCGGCATTTTTGACAGCGTACTTATAGAGCATGATCTGCGCCCCGACCGTGGTGGCTTCCTCTGGGGAGAGGGTGTGATGGAGCGCAAACGCCTCGTCATCACGATTGAGGCCGAGGAGAATCTCGCCTTTTACCATCTTATACTGCACCATATTGGAGGGGAAGAGGGCCATCAGCGTGTCGGTGAACAGAAGGCCGTCGTCTAACCGCCCAAACTGCATGGCTGCGTGGAGCTTGTGGTTGTAGATAAACTCATCGTCGCCCTTGATGCGTCCCCACTGGTTGAGGGTGCTGATGATGGCGTCGTAGTCCTGGCGCCATGCGTAGTAGTTGCATAGCTGGCCATAGACATCATCGCGACGCTCCTCGTCGCTGAGCAGTGTGCGCATGAGGGTGATGCCAAGGATGTCGGAGTGTTCGAGCAGGCAGAAGGCCAGCTCGTAGGTATAGTCCTTGTTGTCGGGGCTCAGGGCGTGTGCACGCCTGAGGAGAGAGAGCACCTTGTCGCCACCGTCCTTCTGCATCATGGCGAGGTCGAAGCAGGCTTCCGCCCCATTGGGGTTGACCTTGAGGGCACGCTCGAGGAGGCGATACTGCGCCACGAGGTTGCCCGCCTCACGCTGGCAGACTGCCTCGAGATAGAGCTGCTGATAGCGACGCTGCACAAGGTCGGCATCATCGCCGCCCGCAAAGAGCGGGAGGCAGAGCGCCAGAGTGCAGAGAAAGACAACAATCTTATTCATATATAATATGTATGTTTAGAGGCCCGTATGGCCGAAACCGCCAGCGCCGCGCTCTGTCTCGTCGAGAGTCTCCACCTCTACGAAGTCGGCCTTGCCATACTGATTGAACACCATCTGGGCTATGCGCTCACCGTCGTTGACAACAAACTCCAGCCCCGAGAGATTGACGAGGATGACGCCCACCTCGCCACGATAGTCTGCATCAATGGTGCCGGGAGTGTTGAGCACGGTGATGCCCTGCTTGAGAGCCAAGCCAGAGCGGGGCCTCACCTGAGCCTCCCATCCCTCGGGGATGGCGATATAGAGACCCGTGGGGATAAGGGCACGCCCCAAGGGGGGCAGCACCACGGGTTCGTCGATATTAGCACGCAGGTCAACGCCGGCACTCAGGGGGGTGGCATAGGAGGGCAAGGCATGCTTGGAACGATTGATGATCTGTACCTTCATAGTGTAAGTAAAGGGTAAGTAAACGGTTTTTGTGCTACAAATTTATAACTTTATCGCCGCAAAGCCAAATTTCTTTGCATCGTCTTTAATCTTTTAAGGTAAAATAACGTACTTTTGCACTACAATAATGCTATTATGACACTACAAACCCCTATGGAGTGGCAACGCCTTATCTCCACCAAGCGCCTCGGGCGCCCCGACACTCACACCGATTTTACAGAACATCGCTCAGAGTTTCAGCGCGACTATGACCGCCTGATTTTCTCCGCTCCCTTCCGCCGACTGCAGAACAAGACGCAGGTCTTTCCGCTGCCGGGGAGTGTGTTTGTGCACAACAGGCTGACGCACAGTCTGGAGGTGGCCAGCGTGGGGCGCTCTATGGGCAACGACGCAGCAAACATACTCAAGAAGCGGCACCCCGAGGCAACGCCAGAACTGTTTGCAGAGCTCGGCACGATAGTGTCGGCAGCATGTCTGGCGCACGACTTGGGCAACCCACCGTTTGGGCACTCGGGAGAGAAGGCGATAGCGACTTTCTTCTCTGAGGGCAAGGGGACACAGTTCCAGCAGATAATAAAGGATGAGGCAGGCCAAGAGAAGGGCGACATAATATGGGAGGACATCATTCGCTACGACGGCAACGCCAATGCCTTCCGACTGCTCACGCACCAGTATGAGGGGCGACGTCAGGGCGGCTATGTGATGACATACAGCACGCTAGCCTCGATAGTGAAGTATCCGTACAGCTCGTTGATGAGCGGGGGCAAGAGCAAGTTTGGGTTCTTCTACAGCGAACTGCCCTTCTTCCGTGAGGTGGCTGAGCATCTGGGCATCATCAACCTATGCAACGACGGATACAGGCTGCGCTACGCACGCCATCCGCTGGCTTATTTTGTGGAGGCTGCCGACGATATCTGCTACC
>JAGCTG010000167.1 GCA_017963785.1 Bacteroidaceae bacterium
GAGGGAATGGTGAAGCGCTGCTCCAGCCTCTGCGAGGCCTTGCCATAGATGCTGACCATCGCCGCCGAGTCCACACGCAGCAGATACTGCTGCTCAGGGCGCCACTCGCCGTAGAGGATGCACTGCATCGTACTACCTTGCCGCGCCTCCACTTCACAGTCGGCAGGCAGATAGAGCGTATCTTCTTTGATGTAAAGATGGAACTTTGATGTGTCAATGACGCTGAGTGGCTCAGGCGAAGTAAAGCGTATATTATCGTAGAGGTCGAGCGAACCGTTGCCATTGCTGCTGATATTGAGTGGCGGCAGAGGCATCTCGGTCTGATAGGACTTGCCTTTCTTTCGCAGACGGTCTTGTGTGCGCTGCCATTCCTTATATGTCTCCTGCTCCATTTTTATCTGGCGGCTGCGCGGCAGGCGCGATACGAAATCCAGCGTGTCGGTGCGGCTCACAAAGTTGCCCACAGAGTCATTCTCCAGATAAGTAAGCGTAGCACTGAGGGTATCGGTATGCACCAGTGCAGTGTCGCTAATCCAATATATGATAGTGTCGTTTTTGGCTGAGCACTCTGCCACCAATTTACTTTCGTCAAAGTTAAGGCCTTTAACCACTGGCTTCTGTTCGCTGGGAGCGGTGAAGTAAACATCTATATGTTCCGGCACCTTACGCTCTGTCTTAAGCAGATGGCGGTCGAGGGTGCTCTCGCTGAAAGCCAGCAGCACAATGTCGTCAGGCACATAATGCGTGAACTTCACCATTCTGACAGAATCAATATGTGTGGAGTCGCGCCAAACAGTGTCGGCCCTTTGGTCGGGGAAGCTACGAGGACTGATGTCGCGATGGCTGAAAGCAAGCATCTCACTTTTTTGCCCAAAGAGGAAGTCGCCGTCAGCATCCTGCAGAGCATACGCCCTATAGTGGCCCGGGGCGATTCCTTTTATCGTAAACTCGCCACTGCCGTTAGTGCGCGCCATACGGTCGAAAGGCTTAGAGGTGAATGCTGTGGTCGCAGTGTCAGCATGCAGTCCCACGAGAATTCCCTTTATCGGCTCCAGATTGCTGGCGTTGAGCACCTTACCACTCACCTCCATAGAGCTGATGCTATCGCCCGTAGAGAAGGTGTAGGTGTATTTGCCCATGGGATTGCCTTCGTTGTTGTCGACGATGGCATCGCTGAAGTCGATGGTATAAGTCGTGTTGGGCTTGAGCGAATCGATAAGCTTCACCTTAATCCTGTTTCCATTGGCCGAAATCTCCGGCTGGTTGATCTGCGGTGGCGACACAACAATCTTGTCAGACGCATTCTCCAACTTTACGTATTCATCGAAGAAAATCTCTATCGTCTTGGGCATTGCTGCCACCGCACCCTCCGCAGGATTGGCACCAACAACTCTAGGCGGCGTCTCGTCGAAAGGACCGCCATCGGGAGTACCAGGGCGAGCGCAGCCCACCAGCAACATGACAGATAATATATATATAAGGTACCTCAAAAGGCTAAAAGAGGAGAAAGGTTATTGGTTATAGGTTATTGATTGGCGAGTGGTTTTATCATAGCGAGAACTTCGTCGGCTATTTTGCGATCGTTGCACAGGCGAGGCACCTTGTGCTGTCCTCCCAGTTTGCCCTTGCTCTTGAGCCATTGGTCAAACAGACCGCTGGGAGCCTTGATTATCTCTAGCGGCTGCAAGGTGATATCCTTGTAGCGCTTAGCCTCATAGTCGGAGTTGATGCGTTGCAGCGCTTTATCTAGCTTGTCTGCAAAGGCAGCGATATCGTCTGGCTCCTTACGGAAGTCGATTATCCACTGATGGCGGCATTTTCCGTTGCTATCCATAAACACAGGCGCTGCGGTGTACTCTGCCACCTCGGCACCCGTCTCTGCGCACACCTCGGCCAATCCCTTCTCAGCATTGTCCACTATGAGCTCTTCGCCAAAGGCATTGATGAAACTCTTGGTGCGCCCCGTGATATGGAACTTGTAAGGTCGCACGCTCGTGAACTTCACCGTGTCGCCTATCTGGTAGCGCCACAGTCCACTAGTGGTAGATATTACCATTGCGTAGTTGCGCCCCGTTTCCACCTCCCACAGAGGCACGGCATGAGGTTCTTCGTTGCCAACCTCCTCCAGAGGGATGAACTCGTAGAAAACACCCAGGTTTGTCAACAGCAGCATGGCTGTGTCGGCAGGCTCGTTCTGCACACCAAAGAAGCCTTCGCTGGCATTGTAGGTCTCCATATAGTGCATGTTGGGCGAGGAGATAATCTCTTTGTAGCGTTCACGATAGGGAGTAAAGGCTACGCCTCCGTGAAAGAAGACCTCCAAATTAGGCCACACTGCCGAGATGTCTTGCTTACCCGTTACCTCCTGCAGTCTTGTCAGTACCGACAGCATCCAAGAGGGTACGCCGCTAAGATTGGTGACATTCTTGTCCTTTGCCTCACGAGCAATCAGATCACGCTTCACCTCGAAGTCGCCGAGCAGTGCCGTAGTTTTCTTGGGCACTCGCACCAGATTAGCCAGCGGACTGATGTTCTCTATCAAAATGGCGCTCAGGTCGCCCACAAGGCTCTCCTTCACGTCGTAGTTCTGCTCGTGGCTGCCACCGAGAATAAGGGCGCGACCATCAAAGAGGCGGCTGTTAGGATTGTTGTGGAGATAATAGGTCACTACGCACTCGCTGCCGCGGTAGTGGGTATCTTTCAGGCCCTGCGCACTGACGGGAATAAACTTGCTCTTGTCGTTGGTGGTGCCTGACGACTTAGCATACCATTTCACTGTGCCAGGCCACAGCACATCCTTCTCTCCGTGGCGCATACGGTCGATGAAACCTTTCAACTCCTCGTAAGTAGTAACAGGCACCCTGCTACGGAAGTCCTCGTAGCTCTTAATGGA
>JAGCTG010000168.1 GCA_017963785.1 Bacteroidaceae bacterium
AAATAGTAAATCGTTAAATAGTTAATAAGTTGTGCATTGTTAAATAGTAAATAGATTGTACATTACCAAATAGTAAATGACCATGAAGTCCTACACAAAAGCAATAGACCGCCTGAACGAAATAATGCAGCAACTGGAGAGTGGCGAACTCGATGTTGACGCACTCACGACAACCCTAAAGGAAGCGCGCCAGCTCCTCACTTTCTGCAAGGAAAAGCTGCATACCATTGACCAAGACGTACAGGAGATAATGGATACTGCATAGGGCGAATGTTTTCGTTAAGCCAAATGAACAGAATGATGCTTGCATCGATTATGCCATGGCGAGAAAACGTGATTGCGAAGAAACCAAGAATAATTTCTTCACTAAAAATTTGGCGCAATCGTGCGAAATGCCTAATTTTGCACCGCAAATCGGAAAGTAGCGCAGTTGGTAGCGCACTACGTTCGGGACGTAGGGGTCGGGCGTTCGAGTCGCCTCTTTCCGACAGTAGAAGTGGCAGCTCTGCTACTTCTTTTTGTATGGGGCCGTAATGTTCTGAACGAAATGTCGCCTCTTTCCGACCTTACAGGCAGCAGATGACAAGTCTGCTGCTTTTCTTTTGGACTTTATGAAATCTAAACGCGGGTTCGTAGATTCTAAACGCGATCTCGCTGACTTTTAGCGCGACTTTACCAAATCTTAACGCGACCTTATGAAATTTTAGCGCGCCTTCGTAGCCATTTTTCCGCCGACTAATGATTGTTTTTCCGCCGACTAACAGTTGTTTTTCCGCCGAAAAAATTAGTGAAGTCGCGCTTTTTTCTGGCGAAGTCCGCTTAAAATTCTACGAAGTCTGCGTAAGATTACACGAAGTCTGCGTAGGATTACACGAGGTGGCTCTAAAAAATAATAAGGTCATCTCAAAAAAAGATAAGGTTGCGCATTCTCGTAAACCTGCACGCTCTTTCTTGATGTCCCCTCATAAAAATTGCGAGTGCAGTGGTTCGCTGCACTCGCAATCTCGCGCGGTGGTCATTTTCCGAGAAGTTCATCCAGTTTATCATAGAAGGCGGGGTCTTCACCTTCTACAGACATTACAATCTTCCCTTCTGGATTGAGAATGATTTTGGTAGGGTATGCCTTGATGCCGAACAGACGCTTTACGTTCGAATCATTGGTGCAATAAACGTTCAACCATGGCAGTTGGTAGTCCTTTATAGCTTGCTTCCATTTGTCTTCAGTTTCGTTGCAGTCAATACCCAATACCTCAAATTTGCCTGCATACTTATTGTAGTATTCTTTCATTTTAGGTACACCTTTCATGCACCATATGCACCAGGATCCCCAGAAATCCAACACCACATATTTGCCGCGGAGTGAGTACAGTGATAGTGAACGGCCATCGATGTCGTTCAGAGTGAAGTCGGGAACTTCACGGCCATCCGCCTGCAAGGTCTGTTGCGCCTGATTATCCTTTATGCGGTTACGCAAGCGTGTCAACTGGTCATCGTACCACTCCTTCATACGCCCGTTGCGTACTTTATCTGAAATGATACCGATAGCTTCTTCTATGCGATCGGGCGCAATATGTTCCAGTTCATAAAGGAGGAAGATTGCAGCTTCGTTGTCAGGATTCTTTTTCATGAAATCCAGTATGAGCGATTCTTCGTTATCGTCATCCTCTATTGTTTGCAGCAAGTGGTTTACAGCGCCCCATTCTTTGTAGAACTTTGTGCCACCGATTTCTACGTCGGAACGGATATCGCCCTTGATTGTCATCACTTCACCCGGAACCACAAGATAACTTTTTAGGGGATTATTGCCGTTACTCAGATATATCCAAGTGGGCGAAGCAGAGGTGAATTTCTTGGCGGGGATGGTGTATTCGAATTTGTCGTTAACTACGTGCACGGTGTCTGCTTCACCCGCTTTTGGATATGGGCTTTCGCCGATATAGAGTGTCTTGGGCAGATGCTTCAGATTGGCCTTCAGTTTAAAAGAGACACTGTTTTGTGCCTGAACATTGTGTCCCATAAATACAATCAAAATGGCAATAAAAAGTTTTTTCATACAAATAAATTTAGTGGTTAATAAAAAACGTGGACAATTACTATCGTCTATGCTTTCTGAGGTATTGGGGATAACCCGTGCATCCATATCCGAGTAAAAGCCCACGCCTTAACGTGAGCATTAACTATTACTCTGGATGCTTTGTATAATTCCCCAATTATCAGAAAGCAAGAATAAAGCTAACGCTTCTTTATCTTAAATGTCTTTTGTTTTGCTACATAGGCAATTTGGTTTTGAAATGCTGCTGCAAATATAGTAATTATTATATTGTTGACAAATTTTAGGGTATATAATTCGTTTTACGAGGTGTTAGTTTGGCTTTACTGCCGCTGGGGTCCAGCACTTGAAGAAGCGGAGGACTTTTTCCTGGCTGTAGCTCTGGCCTTCTTCGAGGAAGCTGGAGTCCTGTGTGTGGATAACCTTACCATCGTGGTCGAGCACCACGAAGACAGGGTAGCCGAAGCGCGACGGATTGCCCAAGCGCTTCAGCATCTGGGCTGCTTGCTGCATTTTGGCTTCGCCCTCAGCCTTGCGCGGGTTGTAGTTGACGTGGATGAGGACGAAGTTGTCGTCGATAACTTTGCTGATGACGGTGTCCTTGGCCGCGAAGTCGGCGAAGCGCAGGCACCACGGGCACCAGTTGCCGCCCACCTGGCATACCACGAACTTACCTTCTGTCTTGGCCTTGACCAACGCTTGGTCTATCTGCTCAAGGGGATTGAGACTTTCGTCATAGACGTTCTTCAGCGCTGTCTGCGCAAGGAGTGGGAGAGTGAGTGCTAATATTAGAATGAGGGTAATTGCGCGTTTCATAGTTGATTTAGAAAATTAAGTCTCGGCAAGCCCTAAGCCTGCCGAGACTATTGTTAGGAACTTGTGGGTTGAGTGTTAGCTGCCTATGAAGTGCATCATCACATAGCGTGCGATAAACAAGATGGCAAGAACCCAAAGCATGATGGAAATCTTTCTGGTCTTTCCGCTGAAGGCGTTGACTAGCACGTAGGAAATCATACCCAGCATGATACCGTCGCTGATGCTGTAGGCCAGAGGCATGAGCATCATGGTGATGAATGCAGGTATGGCTTCTGAGTAGTCCTCCCATGGGATGTCCTTGATGGGCGCTGCCATAAATACACCTACGATTACGAGCACCGGACCTGTGGCTGCTGCCGGTATGGCAAGGAACAGCGGAGCGAAGAACAGTGACAGTGCGAAGCAGATGGCGATGACGAAAGCGGTGAGACCTGTGCGGCCACCGTCAGCAACGCCTGCTGCGCTCTCGATGTAGGTAGTGGTGGTGCTGGTACCAAGGCATGCACCTGCGGTGGTAGCCACGGCGTCAGCCATGAATATCTTGTCGATGCGGTCAACGTTGCCTTTCTTGTCAACCATGCCGGCCTTAACGGACACACCCACTACGGTGCCGATGGTGTCAAACAAGTCGATGAAGAGGAAGGTGAACACGATAACAAGCATATCGGGAGTGAAGATCTTGTCCCACTCAAACTGGCAGAAGATGGGCTCCAGCGAAGGAGGAGTGCTTATGATACCGTCGAGATGGGTAACACCCATAGGAATACCTATGATGGTGGTGGCGAGGATACCCATGAGCATACCGCCCTTTATCTTGAGTACTACCAGCACGCTGGTCAGCACAAAGCCGATGAGAGCCAGGATGACAGCCTTGTCGGCAAAGTTGCCGAGAGTCACAGAGGTGGCCTCGCTGTTAACCACGATGCCGGCGCTCTTGAGGCCGATGAAGGCAATGTAGAGACCGATACCGGCGCCGATGGCGTTCTTCAGTGTCTTGGGGATAGACTTCACAATGGCAGTACGCACATTGGTGAGAGTGAGTATGATAAACAGGATTCCCTCAAGCAAGATAGCGGTAAGGGCGAGCTGCCAGCTGTAGCCCATGCCAAGGCAGACGGTGAATACGAAGAAAGCGTTCAGACCCATGCCAGGAGCAAGACCGAAGGGCTTCTTTGCCCATACGGACATCACGAGTGTGCCGACGATGGCTGCTAGAGCGGTGGCGGTGAACACAGCCTTGGTGTCCATGCCCTGTCCCTCCAGGGCGCTGAAGATGCCAGGGTTCACAGCCAAGATATAGGCCATGGTCAGGAAGGTGGTCACACCTGCCATAACCTCAATCCTCTTGGAGTGCTTGCCGGCTTCAAAGCCGAATAATTTCTTTAACATAACTGTAAGTTTTTTATGGTTATAGGTTATGGGTTATAGGTTATAGATGATGTGGTTTGTACAATATCTCTAACCGATAACCTCTGACCGCTAACCTTTATTTAGAATCTCCACTTGAGAGCGATGGTAGGAATAACGAAGAAGGTCTTGCCGTCGTAGTTGTTGACAACGAAGTTGTTGGAGAGCTCAACCTCAGTACCTACGCTGAGCTTATCGATGCCCTTGAAGTTATACCACAGCTGGGGCTCGCTGAGGAATACTAGCTGGCCGTGGCCGTTGGCCTTCTGTCCGCGCCAGAGATCAGCGAAGCCAGAGAAGGTGAGCGCATTGTGGGCGAAAGTCAGGCCCCATACACCAGTGAGCTGGAAGCTGGCATAAGCCTTGTTGTCAAGAGCGTCCTTAAAGAACTGCTTGTACATTACCTGAGCCGACCATGTCTTGCTGAAGTCAGCGCTGTGGCCGTTGATGGCGGGGCCGATAAGAGCGCACTGCTGGAAGATGCTTGTCCATGCATTGCGACGACCGGAGCAGAAACCGCCGTTATACTCGATGTGAGCAGCCAGGCTGAGGCTTTCGGTCGGTTTAGCCAGAGTGAACTCTCGGCTAATCTCAGTGTAAGCGCCTTGCATACCGCGGCTGTAGAAGTCGAGGTCAACGAAGTAGAACCATGAACCCCACTTGTCAGCGGAGAAGGTCTCGTAGGTAAGGGTCATGCGCTGACGGTTGCCGTTGTCAGCATTGAGAGGCTTGTACATGTCGCGACCGAAGTCGTAGTGCAGTTGAACATTCTGCGCCTTGGTGGTGCAGAGGGTTGCCAGCATTACAGCGGCGAGAAAGAATAATTTTTTCATAACGATAAAAATTAAAGTTATTAAAAAGGGTTAAACAGATTTGCTATCTTACCATTTACTATTGACGAATAAAAAAAGAGAGCGGAGTCCATTGCCTCGGCTAAGTCCTTATTCGAACTCGGCTGAAACAATGAGCTCCGTCGTCAAGCTTATAAACATGCCACAAAGTTAAGAAATCTTCATAAACCTGCCAAGAAATGTTAGCATTTTTTTTTATTTCATGACAAAAATTTTATTTTCTCTCCGTAGGCGGTAAGATTTTTTCGCTAATTTTGCAGCGGTTTTTTTGAACATTATAAATAATATAAAATGGTAAGGACAAAGTTTTATGCATTGATTATGTTTCTGCTGGGCTGCGTGCTGCATGCCGGAGCGCAGGGAATCATCATCCATCACAGCGATGGCTCAAAGGAGGCGATTCGCTCTACCGATATCGACAGTATCACAGTGGTGAGCGAAACGGACAGCTACCTGATGGGTAAGTGGTATCTGGGCTGGTGGAAGCGTGGCTCTTCGGAGGTTCACTTCGACGGCACGGAGTATGTTTTGTTTGCCGGCAAGTATATGGAGTGGGGTGGCAGGAGTGACGAGCCAGATAGGTACACGGTGAGCTATTACCCCAGGAATCAGATATTTATCGCCAAGCACATGACTAAGAGCGAGACACTGCGCTGGACTGTGCACAGGCAGACGGACAAGGTGCTGGTGCTCAGAGAAGGAAGCGACGTCTATCGTTATTTCTACACCAGCCAAAGCGAGGCCGACAAGGCGCTGCTAGAGAAAGACCCGCCAAAGCATACGGAGACATCTGATATCAATACCATACTGAGGTATGCGAATGACCAGACGAGGTCGAGCAAGACACCGATGGGCGTGCACTACGAGAACAAACATGTGACCACTGACGCCGACCGCGAGTGGCTGCTCAATCCCGATAATGAGCCTGACAAGGTGGCCGATCTGACAACATGGAAGAAGAAGACGGTGAGGCTCTATCCCTTTGGCGACCCCAAGCCTGCCGATGTCAACCAGCACGCCATCGGTGACTGCTGCTGCATGGCCGTGTTTGCTTCTTTGGCATATCTCTGCCCGGACTTCATCAAGAGTATCCTCACTGACAACGGCGACGATACCTACACTGTGAAGATGTACGACCCGCAGGGCAATCAGATTGACGTGTGTGTGTCGAGCAAGGTGTTGTGCGACGGCAGTGGCAACATAGGTCAGTGTACTGGTAAAAATAACGCCGTGACATGGGCCACCATCATGGAGAAGGCGATGATGAAGTATGTTACCCTCTACAAGAACACTGGTGTGGAGGGCATCGCCACAGAGGTGGCAGCGCCGATGTTCACAGGCGACGGCGTGAGCTACGCCTTCTCGCCCAATTCGCTCTACACCTCTGA